>JALYXU010000033.1 GCA_030946925.1 Pseudomonadota bacterium | reverse complement strand
CTCGTTCTCGTCGAACGCGCCGACGATGCGGCCGTCGCCGATTCGCTCGAACGGTCGATGCATCGCCGAAGGCCGGATCCTGTAGAGCCACGATCTCCGGTTCTCGGCACGCGGCGCGGTGAATGCGGTGCCGCTCAGCTGCTCCGCGTAGAGGCCGTAGGGGCAGCGTTGCGGCGAATTGCGGCCGACCGGCAGCGCGCCTTCGAGCGCCTCGGTCGCGAACTCGTTGCCGAAGCCGGATTGGTATCCGCACGAAACGCCGCCGCTTCCCGCCGGACCGGCTGCGTCCGACCGACTCACTGCGGTCCCACCGGTTCGACGCCCACCACGCCGCGCCGGACCTGATCGCGCTCGATCGACTGGAACAACGCCTTGAAGTTGCCCTCGCCGAAACCGTCGTCGCCTTGCCTTTGAATGAATTCGAAAAAGACAGGGCCGAGCACCGTTCCCGAAAAGATCTGCAGCAACAGCCGGGGCGTGCCGTTCTCGGTGCTGCCGTCGAGCAGGATTCCCCGCGTCTTCAGCTCGTCGACCGGTTGGCCGTGGCCGCGCAAACGCTCTTCGAGCATGTCGTAGTAGACGTCGTTGGGTGGCGCCAGCAGGGGCACGCCGGCGAGCGCCAGACGATCGACCGTCGTCAGCAGGTCGTCGGTCAGCAGTGCGACATGCTGGATGCCTTCGCCATTGAATTGCATGAGGAATTCCTCGATCTGCCCCGAGCCCTTCTTCGACTCCTCGTTGAGCGGGATCCGGATCCGGCCATCCGGTGCCGTCATCGCTTTCGACGTGAGGCCGGTGTATTCGCCCTGGATGTCGAAATAGCGGATCTCCCGAAAGTTGAAGAGCTTCTCGTAGAAGGCGGCCCAGAAAGCCATGCGCCCACGGTAGACGTTGTGGGTCAGGTGGTCGACGAGCGTCAGGCCGTGACCGACAGGATGGCGCTCGACGCCATCGATGAATTCGAAGTCGATGTCGTAGATCGAGCGGCCTTCCTCGAAGCGGTCGATCAGATAGAGGGGCGCGCCGCCAATGCCTTTGATGGCTGGAAGGCGCAGCTCCATCGGCCCGACCGGCATCTCCAGTGGCTGCGCGCCGAGCGACAGCGCCCGCTCGTAGGCCTTGTGCGAGTCCCGGACCCGAAACGCCAGCCCGCACGCCGAAGGGCCGTGCTCGGCGGCGAAGTATGCCGCGGCGCTCTTCGGCTCGCGATTGACGACGAAGTTGATGCCCCCCTGCCGGAACAGCACGACGTCCTTGGAGCGATGCCTGGCCACCAGCGTGAATCCCATCTTCTCGAACACGGGCTCGAGCAGGCCGGGGGTCGGCGACGCGAACTCGACGAACTCGAACCCCATCAGTCCCATCGGGTTGTCGAACAGGTCAGCCACTGCATTGCTCCTCGTGAGAATCGTTGCACCGCCGCCGGCCGAGCGCCCGCCGGGGCACCTCTCGCCTAGGCATGCGCCTCCTGCCGGTCATGGGCGCCGACGATCCGACTCAGCGGTCTGTTCATGACGAACAGGACCAGCCCGCCGGCGACGCCGATGACAGCCAGCATCAGGAAGAACTGCTGGTGCGGAATCTTGCCGTAGAAGGTGCCGAGGTAGCCGGTCATGTAGTTGCCGATGAAGCTGGACAAGTACCAGACGCCCATCATCATCGAGACGATCCTTGCCGGTGCCACCTTGGTCACGAACGACAGCCCGACCGGCGACAGGTAGAGCTCGCCGAGCGTGAAGATCGCCGTCGAACCAACCAGCCAGAGGACGCTGCTCTGCGCCTCTGGAGCGTTCCCGCTCGAAGCAACGATCATGACGATGAAGCCCAGGCCCAGAACGATGCAACCGATTGCCATCTTCGTCAGACTCGATGGTTCCAGACCGCGCCGGGCCTGCCACGCCCACAGCAAGTTGAGCAGCGGCACGAACAGCCAGATCATGAAGGGGTTGAAGGACTGGTACCAGGTCGAGGGAATGGTGAAGCCGAGCAGCGTCGGCCAATGCGTGCTCCGGTCGGCCCAAAGCTGCATCGTGTTGCCCTGCTGTTCGTAGACGGCCCAGAAGCCGGCGGTCACGAGGCACGCGGCGCAGATGGCCATCACTCTCGACCGCTCGCCGGCCGGCAGACGAATCATCCAGCCGACGCCGGATGCCAGCACCAGGACGGCGAGCGACAGCGGCACCGCCAGCGGCAGCGTCAGCGTCCAGAGCAGGACCAGGATGAGCAGCGGAATGCCGACCACGAAGGCGGCGATGCCGGCCAGCGGCGCGGTCGCGGACGACGTCGGCAGTGGCTCGACCGGCAGCTTGTCCTGGTTGAGCACATAGACGCCGAGCCCGATCAGCATGCCGACGCCGGCCGCGGCAAAGCCGTAGTGCCAGCCGGCGACCTGCCCGAGCGTGCCGCAGATGAGCGGCGCCAGAAACGCACCGAGGTTGACACCGACATAGAAGATCGAGAAGGCGCGGTCGCGGCGCTGGTCGCCGACGGCATACAGCCCTCCGACCTGGGTCGAGATGTTCGGCTTGAAGCAGCCATTGCCGAGGATGAGAAACATCAGGGCAACCAGAAAAAGGCTTTCGGCGGCCATCAGAAAATGGCCGATCGCCATCAGGACGGCGCCGACGATCACCGCCTTGCGCCGCCCGAGCAACCGGTCCGCGAGCAGGCCGCCGAAGAACGGCGTCAGATAGACGAAGCCGGTGTAAAGGCCGTAGATCTGCGACGACAGTGCCTGCGCCGACATCGGGCCGAAGGTGGCTTCGAGAGCCTGCTTCAATGGATTGAAGCCGAGCACATCGGCGCCGATATCCGGGCGAATGAACAAGTGGTTGACCATGTACAGCACGAGCAAGGAGCGCATGCCGTAGTAGCTCATCCGCTCCCACATCTCCGTGAGAAAGAGAATGAACAGGCCCTTCGGATGGCCGAGCCAGGTGCCTTCGAGATGCGGTCGACCGGTGTCTGCCGCTTCCACACTCAGTGCCTGAAAAGCTCAGACTTCCCGGGTCTCGAACATCAGCAGCTCGACGCCTGCCTGCGCGAAATTGCCTAGGTCCGCGGCGGCAGCAGCGCCCTGCGGGGATGCCAGCGCGGTTTGAATCGCGGCCATCGAGTCGAAGCTGAGAATGCCTAGCAGGTGCAGCGATGAATCGCCGGCTGGGCCGCTGACCGGACCCGTGCTCACCTCATACTTTCGTAGCCCCGGCATCAGTTTGGCCAGGGGAACGTGGGTCGCGAAATAGTGAGTGTCGAACGCCGCCGGATCGGCCGGCTTCTTGTACAGAGCGATGAGCTTGGCCATGCGATTGCTCCAGGAGGCGCCGCGGGCGGCGAGGTAGCGAAGAGGCGACTCGAAAGGAAAACGGGCTACAACATCGCGCTGTAACCCGTTCTCGATTGTTGGCGGAGTGGACGGGACTCGAACCCGCGACCCCCGGCGTGACAGGCCGGTATTCTAACCAACTGAACTACCACTCCTCGCTCTCTGTCGACTCTCCGCGCCTGCCCGCGACCGCCTGAAGCGGCTGATGCGGTGGCGTCCCCTAGGGGATTCGAACCCCTGTAATCACCGTGAAAGGGTGGTGTCCTAGGCCTCTAGACGAAGGGGACTGCGATGATTCTTGGTGGAGGTAAGCGGGATCGAACCGCTGACCTCTTGCATGCCATGCAAGCGCTCTCCCAGCTGAGCTATACCCCCGTCGATCCATCAGCAAAGTCGACGATTATAACGAGGCGGCGCCGGCAGACCTGAGCCGCGTCAGCACCGTCGCGCGAGGAAAGAGCGCCAAAACGGCGTCGAGCGATGGCGTCTGGGCCCTGCCGCAGACGACCACCCGCACCGCCGGCGCGAGTTGTGCCATCTTGAGGCCCTTCGCCGCCAACGTTGCCTTGACCGCGACGGCGATCGCAGGCGCCGTCCACTCGGTCGACTGCAGCGCGTCGGCGAGTGCCGCCAGGGCCGGCCGCAGCGCCGGAACCACGTGCTGGCTGAGATCGGTCTCGCTGGGCGAGACTTCGCCGTCGAGCATCGATAGCCACTCGGCGAGCTCGGCGCCGGTGCTGCAGCGTTCACGAAAGAGGAGGCTCGCGCGCAGCAGGGCGTCGTCGTCGGCCCCGGGGTGGACGCCGCGCCTGGCCAGCTGCGTCCGCGCCAGCGTCACCAGCTGCCTCTCCGGCAAGCCCCTCAGGTAGTGCGCGTTGACCCAGGCCAGCTTGGCGGCGTCCCACTGCGCCGGGTGCTTGGCCAGATGGCTGCCGTCGAACCAGTCGACCATTTCCTGGCGTGTGAACAGCTCTTCATCGCCGTGGCTCCAGCCGAGGCGAGCCAGGTAATTGAGCATCGCCTCGGGCAGGAAGCCATCGTCCTCGTAGGCGGTGACGCTGACCGCACCCCTGCGTTTCGAGAGCTTGTGGCCGTCGTCGCCGAGGATCACCGGCACATGGGCGAACACCGGCTGCGGCGCCCCGAGCGCATCGAACAGGTTGATCTGCCAGGGCGTGTTATTGACGTGCTCGTCGCCGCGAAAGACATGGCTGATGCGCATGTCCCAGTCGTCGACGACGACGGCGAAGTTGTAGGTCGGCACGCCGTCGGCGCGGACGATCACCAGATCGTCGATCTCGCGGTTCGAGATCGCAATCCGGCCCTTGACCAGATCGTCCCAGGCGACGATGCCGTCGACCGGATTGCGAAAGCGGATCACCGGCGCGACGCCATCGGGAATGGGCGGCAGCGTTTTGCCGGGCTCGGGGCGCCAGCGGCCGTCGTAGAGCGGCTTCTCGCCGCGCTCGCGCTGCGCCTCGCGCATGGTCTCGAGCTCGACTGGTGTCGCGTAGCAGCGGTAGGCCTTGGCATCGGCCAGCAGGCTCTCCGTGACCTCGCCATAGCGGTCGAGCCGCTGCATCTGGAAGATCGGTCCTTCGTCGTGATCGAGGCCCAGCCAGCGTATCGAGTGCAGGATCTGCGCAACCGACTCTTGAGTCGAGCGGGCGACGTCGGTGTCTTCGATGCGCAGCACGAACTGGCCGTGGTGATGCCGTGCGAAGGCCCAGGAAAACAGCGCTGTGCGGGCGGTTCCCAGATGCAGGAAGCCGGTCGGCGATGGCGCGATCCGGGTTCGCACCGGGCCGTGCACCGATGGCGTCGGCGACGTGTTGCTCACGAGCTGGCCAGGCCGCGCAGCAGGTCGGCCTTGATGTCGGCGATGTCGTCGAGGCCGACCGCGACGCGGATCATTCCCTGGACAATGCCGGCGGCCTGGCGCTGCGCTTCGCTGAGGCGGCCGTGCGAGGTGCTCGCCGGGTGCGTGATCGTCGTCTTCGTGTCGCCGAGATTGGCGGTGATCGACAGGATCCGGGTCGAGTCGATGACGTGGAAGGCACGCTGTCGGGCCGCCGCTGCATCGGCGTCGTTGCGGACGATGAACGAGACCACCGCGCCGCCGTTGTTCGATTGCTGCGCCATCGCCAGCGCATGCTGGGGATGCGACGCCAGTCCCGGGTAATAAACGCGCTCGACGCCCGGCTGGGACTCGAGCCAGGCCGCCAGCTCCAACGCCCGTGCGCTTTGCGCCTGCATGCGGATCGACAAGGTCTCGAGGCCCTTCAGGACGACCCAGGCGTTGAACGGCGACAAGGTCATGCCGGCGCTGCGCATCACCGGCACGAACTTCTCGTTGACGAGTGCTTCGCTGGCGCAGATCGCGCCGGCAATGACCCGGCCCTGCCCATCGAGGTACTTGGTGCCGGAATGGATGACGAGGTCGGCGCCGTAATCGATCGGCCGCTGCAACGCCGGTGTGCAAAAGCAGTTGTCGACCGCTAGCAGCGCCTTCGCGTCGACCGCGATCTTCGCCAACGCACGGATGTCGCAGACTTCGGTGAGCGGGTTGGTCGGCGACTCGGCGAACAGCAGCCGTGTGTTCGGCTTGATCGCCGCCCGCCAAGCGCCGACATCGGTCTGCGACACGAAGGTCGTCTCGACGCCGAACTTGCCGAACTCGCGGCCGAACAGCATCACCGTCGAGCCGAACACGCTTTGCGAGCAGACGACATGGTCGCCGGCCTTCAGCAAGCCCATGCAGAGCAGGAGGATCGCGCTCATCCCGGAGGACGTCGCGATGCACGCTTCGGTGCCTTCGAGCGCGGCCAGGCGGCGCTCGAACATGGTCACCGTCGGGTTGGTGAAGCGCGAGTAGATGAAGGCTTCTTCCTCGTTGGCGAAGCGTGCCGCGGCGGTCGCCGCATCCGGTTGGACGAAGCTGCTCGTCAGGAACAGCGCCTCGGAGTTCTCGCCCCAGACGCTGGGCGGCAGCCCCTCGCGCACCGCGAGGGTGTCGAGCCGCGTCCCGGCTGGAAGGGCGACGCGCGGGATCCTGCCCTCAGTGCGCGACGATCCGCTCACGCCGACTCCGTCGCGCTCTGCAGGGCCAGCCGGGAACGGTCGTCGTTGCCCGCTTCGTCTTCTGTCCCTTGCATGCTGCGCTGCGCTGCCATGGTCGCGAAGTCGTCGGCGCTGACGTCGCCGGTGATGTAGTGGCCATCGAAGCACGAGGCGTCGAAGCCATCGAGCTTCGGGTTGAGGCTGGCGATGACGCGCTTCATCGCCGCAACGTCTTGATAGATCAGCGCATCGGCGCCGATGAACTGACGGATTTCTTCGATCGAGCGGCCGTGCGCGACCAGTTCGTCGGTGGTCGGCATGTCGATCCCGTAGACGTTGGGAAAGCGTACCGGCGGCGCGGCCGAGGCGAGATAGACCTTCCGTGCGCCGGCGTCGCGGGCCATCTGCACGATCTCCTTGGAGGTCGTGCCGCGGACGATCGAATCGTCGACGAGGAGGACGTTGCGGCCTTTGAACTCGACCTCGATCGCGTTCAGCTTCTGTCGAACCGACTTCTTCCGGATGCCCTGCCCCGGCATGATGAAGGTGCGGCCCACGTAGCGGTTCTTGACGAAGCCCTCGCGGTACGGCTTGCCGATCTTTTGCGCCAGCTGCATCGCCGACGGCCGGCTCGATTCGGGGATCGGGATGACGACATCGATCTCGCTCGGCGGCATCGTCGAGATGAGGCGTTGCGCGAGGGTCTCGCCGAGGTTCAGGCGGGCCTGGTAGACCGAGACGCCGTCCATGATCGAATCGGGCCGGGCCAGGTACACGTACTCGAAGATGCAGGGGTTCAGGCTCGGGTTCTCCGCACATTGCCGCGCATGGATGCGGCCCTCGAGGTCGATGAAGATCGCCTCGCCTGGCGCAACATCGCGGGTCAGCGTGTGGCCGGTGCCGACGATGGCGACCGATTCGCTCGCCACCACGATCTCGGCGCCATCGGGCCCGGCGCCCTCACCGAACGACAGCGGCCGAATGCCGTACGGGTCGCGGAAGGCAAGCAGACCCTGCCCCGCGATCAGGGCGACCACGGCGTACGAGCCCTTGATGCGACGGTGCACGGCGCTGACGGCATTGAAGATCTCGTCCGGCGTCAGCTGCCATTCACGCGCCGCGCCTTCCAGCTCGTGGGCGAGCACGTTGATGAGCACCTCGGTGTCGCTGCCGGTGTTGATGTGGCGGCGGTCGACGTCGAAGAGCTCCTGCTTGAGCGCCTGCGCATTGGTCAGGTTGCCGTTGTGGACCAGGACGATGCCGTACGGCGCGTTGACGTAGAACGGCTGCGCTTCCTCTTCGCTGTAGGCATTGCCGGCCGTCGGATAGCGGACCTGGCCGAGCCCGACGGTGCCTGGGAGGGCGCGCATGTTGCGCGTGCGGAAGATGTCGCGCACCATCCCGCGCGCCTTCTGCATGAAGCACTTCGTGCCTTGCATCGTGACGATGCCGGCGGCGTCCTGGCCGCGGTGCTGGAGCAGCAGCAAGGCGTCGTAGATCAGCTGGTTGACCGGCGCTTTCGAGATCACTCCGACGATTCCACACATTGGTTCGAGTCCTCGACAGTCAGTCTCGCGGAGCGGCTCCGACGACACGGCCATCCGCTGGTACGGCAGCCACGTTCAAAGCGTCATGACCACTGCGGCCAGACCGGCGGCCCGGGCTTTGGCAAGGGCCGCATCTGCATCGATGCGCGACGTGAACGGCCCGATCCGGACGCGGATCCGGCTGCCACCCGGCGTCTGGGCAATCTGCGTGTAGGTCTTGAGACCGAGCTTTTCGACTTTCAGACGGGTGTCCCGCGCCGACGCGACATCGGCGAAGGCACCGACCTGAACCACGAAACGGCCGGTTTCCGCGCTCGCGACGGGACGGGCTTCGAGAAGTGCCTGGGCCTTCGCCGCGTCCGCCGACGCTGCCGCATCGACGCGCTTGGATACCACAGCCGCCGTCGCATTCGCGGGCGCCGGCGACGATGGCGCCGCCATCGGGGTGCGGGAAGCCTCGACCGACGCGGCGGTTGCGACGCGGGCTGCAGATGCTGCGGACGCCGACACCGCCACGGTCGCCGGCGCCCGATCCGGGCGCTTTTCCGTCGCCGTGCTCTCATGGCCGGCGTCACTGCGCGACTCGGTGACGGCCGCGCCCTGGGGCGGCAGTGCGGGCGTCACCGCGGCTCGACCCGTCGCCGGCGCGGACGGCGGCGACAGCGGCGACAGCGCGTCCTTCTTCGGAATCTCGATCGGAATATCGACCGGGATCGGCCGCGGCTGGGTCTCGAAGACAAGCGGAAAACCGATGATGCCGATGCCCAGCAGAACAATGGCGCCGATCAGCCGCTGCCGGGCCCTGGTGCGAGCCTGCTGGACGGCGTCGGCAGGGGCGAGACTGGAGGCAGCGGGATCGCTCTTCTGCTTGAACATCGTGGCCGTTGGGTTCGCGCTGGACGGGAAAGATCCCGAGGGCCCTGGCCCCAAATGCGCCGGCTCAGACGCCGTGGCGACCGGCTCGTTGCGGCAGGCCGTCTTCGACGATTGCGCCGACGTTGTAGAACGATCCGAAGACGACGATTCTATCAACCGGCTCGGCGGCCGCGACCGCGGCAGCCATCGCTTCGACGGGCGAGCCGTGCTGCGTCACCTGGACGGGGCCGGGCGCTCCGTCGACCGCCGCGAGCGCTTGGGCGAGTTCGGCCGCCGAGCAGGCGCGCGGTGTCGGCAGGTCGGTGACATGCCAGCTGTCCACGAGCGGTGCCATGCGCCTCAAGATCGTTGCGATGTCCTTGTCGCGCATCGCTCCGAAGACGGCATGGGTGCGCGGAAAAAAGCCCATCTGGTCGAGGTTCTGAGCCAGCGCCGCGACCGCATGCGGGTTGTGCGCCACATCGAGGACGAGCACCGGCTGGCCGGGCACCACCTGGAAGCGGCCCGGCAACTCGACCGTCGCGAGTCCCGAGCGGATTGCCTGGGCGCTGACCGGCAAGCGCTCGCGCAAGACCTCGAGCACGGCCAGCGCGCCGGACGCATTGAGGAGCTGGTTGGCACCGCGCAAGGCCGGATAGCCGAGACCGCTGAAGCGGGTCACGCGGCCGATCCACTGCCACTGCTGGCGATCGCCGCTGCAGTGAAAGTCGACGCCGGCGCGACGAAGCTCGGCACCGATCGCGCGTGCTTCATCGATCACGCTGGCCGGCGGCACGGGATCGCTGAGGACGGCTGGCTTGCCGCGACGGAAAATACCCGCCTTCTCGCGGCCGATCGTCTCCCGATCGGGGCCGAGGAACTCCGCATGGTCGACGTCGATGCTGGTCAGCACGGCGCAGTCCGCGTCGAAGACGTTGACTGCGTCGAAGCGGCCGCCCAAGCCGACCTCGAGGATGACCAGATCAAGGGGCGACGACGCGAGCAGCCGGGCGATGACGAGAAAGGTGAACTCGAAGTAGGTCAGGGACACCTCGCCGCGCGCCGCCTCGACGGCCTCGAAGTGCGGCAGCAGCAAATCGGCCTGCACCATCGCCCCGTCGATGCGGCAGCGCTCCTCGAAGTGAACCAGATGCGGTTTCGAGAACAGGCCGACGCGATAGCCGGCCGACAGCGCGATCCGCTCGAGCATGGCGCAGGTCGAGCCCTTGCCGTTGGTACCGCCGACGATCACGAGCGGCGCCGCGAACCGGATCCCAAGCCGATCCCTGACGGCCTCGACCCGGTCGAGCGTCAGCTCGATCGTCTTCGGGTGCAGCTGTTCGCAATGCGCGAGCCACTCGGCAAGGCTCTTGCTCATCGCCTCGCCAGGCGCAGCGTCAGGCGACGGCGTCCGACGGCAGCCGCTGCAGCATCGCGATCTGCCGAGCAATCGTGGTGCGAAGCTCGCGCCGGTCGACGATCATGTCGATCGCCCCGGACTGCAGCAGGAATTCGGCACGCTGAAAGCCTTCGGGCAGCTTTTCGCGGACGGTGTTTTCGATGACCCGTGGCCCGGCGAACCCGATCAGGGCCTTCGGCTCGGCGATGACGACGTCGCCGACGAAAGCGAAGCTGGCAGAGACGCCGCCCATGGTCGGGTCGGTCAGGACGCTGATGAAAGGCAGGCCGGCCTTGCCCAGGCGAGTCAGCGATGCGTTGGTCTTGGCCATCTGCATCAAGCTCAGCAAGCCTTCCTGCATCCTGGCGCCGCCGGTCGCGGTGAAGCTGATGAACGCCGTCTTCTGCTCGATCGCAGTGTGCACGCCGCGAACAAAGCGCTCGCCGACGACCGACCCCATCGAGCCGCCCATGAAGTCGAATTCGAAGCAGACCGCGACCACCGGCAACGTCATCAAGGCGCCGCCCATGACGACGAGCGCGTCGGTCTCGCCGGTGTTCTCGAGCGCGTCCTTGAGCCGCTCCGGATACTTCTTGCTGTCCTTGAACTTCAAGGCGTCGACCGGCAGCACTTCCTGGCCGATTTCATAGCGGCCTTCGGCGTCGAGGAAGGCATCGAGCCGGGCCCGCGCGCCCACCCGGTGGTGGTGGCTGCACTTCGGACAGACGTAGAGATTCTTCTCGAGGTCGGTCTTGTAGAGCACGCTCTCGCAGGCCGGGCACTTGACCCAGAGCCCTTCCGGGACCGTGCGCCGCTCGCTCGGATCGGTTGGCTGAATCTTCGGCGGGAGGAGTTTTTCGAGCCAGCTCATCGGGTCGGTCCTTGTGGTGTGGTCACGCGTCGAGGGCGGCGCGAATCTCGGCAATGAATCGGCCGGCGATCGCGGGCGCTTCCGGCCGAGAAGCTGCTTCGAGCCGCTGCACCAGGGCGCTGCCGATGACGACTGCGTCGGCCAGTTCAGCGACCGCGCACGCCGTCTGCGCGTCGCGGATGCCGAAGCCGACCCCGACCGGAAGCTTCACATGCGCCTTGATCCGCGGAATCATCTGTGCGACGGCGGCGATGTCGAAATGACCGGCCCCCGTCACGCCCTTCAGCGACACATGGTAGACGTATCCGCTGGCCACTTTGGCGACCGCGGCGATGCGCGCATCGCTCGAGGTCGGCGCGATCAGGAAGATCGGATCGATGGCCCTCGCCTTCAGCAGCGCGGCGAAGGCTTCGCACTCCTCCGGCGGGTAATCGACGACGAGGACGCCATCGACGCCAGCCGTCCTGGCGTCGTCGGCAAAGCGCTCGACGCCGTAGCGTTCGATCGGGTTGGCGTAGCCCATCAGGACCAGCGGCGTGGTCGTGTCCGTGCAGCGAAAATCGCGCACCGCGGCCAGCACCTGCGCCATGCCGACGCCACGCGCCAAGGCGCGCTCGCTCGCGTTCTGGATCACCGGACCATCGGCCATCGGATCGCTGAACGGCACCCCGAGCTCGATGATGTCGGCGCCCGCCGCGGCCAGCGCCCGCATGATGTCGGCACTGCCGTCGGCATGCGGATCGCCGGCGGTGATATAGGGAATCAGTGCCTTGCGCTGCCGGTCGCGCAGCGCCGCGAAGGTCGCGTCGATGCGACTCATCGTGCGGCCATGCGTGCGTCAAGCTCGGCAACCGTGGCGATGTCCTTGTCGCCGCGCCCGGAGAGGTTGACGAGCAGGTGCTTGTCGCGCGGCAGGGTCGGCGCCAGCTTCATGGCGTAGGCCACCGCATGGCTCGACTCGAGCGCTGGAATGATGCCCTCCGTGCGGCACAGGCGGTGAAACGCGCCGAGCGCCTCGTCGTCGGTGATGCCGACGTATTCGGCCCGACCGATGTCGTTGAGATAGGCGTGCTCGGGCCCCACACCCGGGTAGTCGAGGCCGGCCGAGATCGAATGCGTCTCGCTGATCTGGCCGTTGGCGTCCTGCAGCAGGTAGGTGCGGTTGCCATGCAGCACGCCGGGGCTGCCGGCGCAGATCGACGCCGCATGGCGGCCGCTGGCCAGGCCCTGTCCTGCGGCCTCGACGCCGATCAGCCGGGTCGCCGCGTGGCCGATGTAGGGATAGAAAATGCCCATCGCATTGCTGCCGCCGCCCACGCATGCGATCACCGCATCGGGTTGCCGGCCGCACATCTCGGGCATCTGCAGCAGACACTCGTCGCCGATGACGCGCTGGAAGTCGCGCACCATCGTCGGATACGGATGCGGCCCGGCGACGGTGCCGATGATGTAGAACGTGCTTTCGACGTTCGTCACCCAATCGCGCAGGGCTTCGTTGAGCGCATCCTTCAGCGTCTTCGAGCCGCTTTCGACGGGCACCACCGACGCCCCGAGCAGGTTCATCCGGTAGACGTTCGGCGCTTGCCGCTTGACGTCTTCGCTGCCCATGTAGACGACGCACTCAAGTCCGTAGCGCGCGCAGATCGTCGCCGTCGCGACGCCGTGCTGGCCGGCACCGGTCTCGGCAATGACCCGCGGCTTGCCCATCCGGCGCGCCAGCATCGCCTGACCGATCGTGTTGTTGATCTTGTGCGCGCCGGTGTGGTTGAGGTCCTCGCGTTTCAGGTAGATCTGGGCGCCGCCGAGCTCTCGCGACAGGCGCGCTGCGTGGTAGATCGGGCTTGGCCGGCCGACGAAGTGGGCAAGCTCGGACCGGAACTCGGCCTCGAAGGCCGGGTCGCGCCTGGCCGCCTCGTAGCACGCCTTGAGCTCGTCGAGCGCATGGACCAGCGTCTCGGCGACGAAGCTGCCGCCATAGGGTCCGAAATGCCCGCGCGCGTCGGGCTGCCGGTAATCGAGCAAGGATGAAGTCATCACCGCCTCAGGAAACGGCGGCGGCGATCCTGAAATCGGCCTCGCGCACCGCATCGCAGAAGGCTTGGATCGCGGCGGCGTCTTTCACGCCGCGCGACGATTCCACGCCGGACGAAACGTCAACGGCCCAGGGCCGCAATGCCTGGATGCCGGCTGCGACGTTTGCAGGCCGTAACCCACCAGACAAAACGAGGCGATGCGGCACGAGTTGAGGAACGAGCGACCAATCGAAGACCTTTCCGCCGCCGCCCCAACCTTCGACGTTGGCGTCGAGCACGAGGCCCAGAGCGCCACTGAAACGGCTCGCGAAGTCTAGCAAATCGAAGCCGGTGTCGATTCGCGCAGCACGCAGAAACGGACGTCTCGCAGCAAGACAACACGCCGGTGTTTCGTCGCCGTGGAACTGCAGCAGCAAGGCTGGAATCGCCTCGCACGCCGCCGTCAGCAGCGATGCCTCGGCATTGACGAAGAGACCGACCGGCGTGACGAAGGGCGGCAAGGCGCGGGCCAGTGCCGCCGCCTGCGCGACGGTGACAGCGCGCGGACTCGCCGCGTGGAAAACGAAGCCGACCGCGTCGGCGCCGGCGTCGACAGCAGCGTCGACGTCCTCAGTGCGGGAGACGCCGCAGATCTTGATCCGGGTGCGCCTGCTCACCGGGCACGGCCTGGCTCGGCGGCGTGCTCAAGGCAGCCAGGCCATTGCTGGCGTGCGTTCGGGAATGGCATGGACAGCATCGTAGTACGGGCCCACGAAATAGAGGCCGTCGGGGGAAAAGGTCGCTGCCGCCAGAGAGCGGTCCTTTCCCCCAAGCACATCGACCAGCCACGTCACTCCCTGAGTGCCGGTGCCGACTGCGACCAGGCAGCCCATGATGTTGCGGATCATGTGGTGCAGGAAGGAATCGGCGTCGAAGTCGAAGCGCCAGTAGTCGCCGCGCTGCGCGATGTCGAGAGCGCGCAGCGTCTTCACCGGCGACGGCGCCTGGCACTCGGCCGAGCGAAAGGCGCTGAAGTCGTGGCAGCCCAGGAGAATGGCGGCCGCGGCCCGCATCGCTGCAGCATCGAGGCTGCGAAAGGACCAGCCGACGTGCCCGGATTCGAGCGCCGGACGGATCCGCGACGCCAGCAACAGGTAGCTGTAGCGGCGACCCATCGCGCGGGCCCGGGAGTGGAATGTGGGGCCGACCAGGCGAGTCCATTGCACGGCGATGTCGTCGGGCAGGAACCGGTTGGTGCCACGAATCCAGGATTCGCTGCTTCGATCGATTTCGGTGTCGAAGTGGATGACCTGGTTCAATGCGTGCACACCCGCATCGGTGCGACCCGCGCAGATGCAACGCACCGGCCGGGCGGCAAATGCGCTCAGCGCCGCCTCGACCCGATCCTGGACGGTCTGGCCACCTGGCTGGCTTTGCCAGCCTTGATACGCCGTGCCTCGGTAGGCGATGCCGAGCGCGACGCGCATCGCGCTCCGGATGCGCCTGGCTCAGCCGCCAGGGGACAGCTGACGAGCCGCCTGAACGCGCCCTTGCAGAGCAACGAACATGGCCGGTCGGAGGCAATCCATTGGAGTCACCCGAGGTCGTTCAACATTGCCTGCGCCTTGGTCTTCGCGGTGCCGCTTGCGGTGCTCAGAACCTCGCGGAGGAGGTCGCGAGCCCCGTCCTTGTCGCCGATGCGCTGGAACTCTTCGGCCAGCTCGAGCTTGCGCGAGAGCGGATCCTGATGTGCCCCGTCTTCGACGAATGGGAGCTCGATCGCGCCCACCGACGCGGCCTGCGTCGCTCCGCCGGCCGGCTTGTCGAGATCGAGCGAGATGCCGGAGAGATCGAACGCGAGCGGCTCGTTGCGATCGTCATGCTTGGCGACCGACTCGTTCGAGGTCAGAGGCATCTTCAGCGTCGTCGATTGGAAGGTCGCGGCCGCCGGCCGAGGCGGCACCGACTCGGTGGCGTCGAACGCAGCCGGGCGCGACGGCACGCCGATCTCCGGGTTGTCGAGGTCCAGATCGAGGTCGCCGACCTGGCTGTCGCTCAAGCCCGAGTCGGGGGCCGCACCGTATTGCGACGGCACCGGGACCACCGACATGGGCAAGGTGCTCGCACCGAGTGGCTCGACGACACCGGCGAACTCGGACGGCCGGGCCGGCGCACCACCTGCCCGGTAAAGGCCGTTCTCGGGATCGATCTGGGCGCCCAGCTCCTGCGTCTTGGTCCACTCCTCGCCCTCGCCTCTGGTCAGCGCGAAGAGCTGCGTCGCGAGCAGCTCGAAACCCTTGATGTCGCGGCGCTTGGCATAAACCTCGAGCAGCTTGGTCCGGATCGCCAGGCGTTCCGGGTTGCTGCGCATGGCTTCCTTCAAGATTTCTTCAGCCTGCAAATCGCGGCCATAGGCCAAGTAGACGTCGGCCTCGGCAACCGGATCGACGTCGCCGATCGCATCCAGCTGCGACAGCGAGTAGGTCATCGACGATGAGCTGCCACCGGCATCGCGCGTGTCGATTCGCTGGCCGCCACTGGCGCCGAAGAAGGAGTCGGGCTGCAGACGGCTCTCCAGGAACGATGTCTCGCCGCTTTCCTTCTTCGAACGCTGCAGGAACCGATACAGGCCATAGCCGCCGAGCAGGACGACGAGCGCGGCGATCACCGCATACAACGGGTTGTCCTTCAAGGCATCGACAAAGCTCGGCTCGCCAGCCGGCGCCGCCTTGGCCTGAGCGCGCGATGCAGGCCGTGCCGCCGCCGGCGTGCTGGCTGCCACGAGAATGGCAACGTTGCCGCTTGCGGGCACCGATGCGGCCGACACTGCGACCGGCCCCGCGCCGGCCCCGGTGGGTACGGCGCCGACGACCAAAGGCATGGCGCCGATCACTGCGGGCACGGAAGCCGACGAGCCGAGGCCCGACGCCGAGGCCGCACCCGGTGCTGGCATCGGCACACCGATCGCTGGCCCCGAGGCGGAGGTCGAGCCCGCTGTCGGCGTCGGAACGACGGGCGGCATCTGGCTCGGCGAAGCTGGCGCAGCCGCCACCACCGTGGGCGGCGGCAACACTGCCGGACGACCGGTCACCGTCGGCGCCACGGCCGGCGGCGCTGCCGGGGTGATTGCCGGAGGAGGTGTCGCTCCACCCTGAATGCGCTTCAGGTCAGCGAGGTTCTTGTTGAGTTCGGCAAGCCGCTGGTCGGCGGCCTGTTTCTCGCGGGCTTTCGAGGCCAGGTCTTCGACACTGCCCGGCTTCGCAGCCGGCGTCGTGCCTTTGCTCAGCGTCAGCTTGTCCGGCGTCGACGCGGTCGCGGTCTTGCGATCTTCGACCGACGCTTGCACCTTGCCGCCGGACTGCCGCGCGTTGGGGTCGGCCTGCGTCGTCAGGGTCGATCCGGCCAGCCGTTGCCGGTAGGCGCCGAAGTCGGCGCTCTGCGCGAGGATGGTCTTGCGGGCCGCACCGACGGTCGTGCCCTGAGCCGTCTCCGCGGACGGCACCGACAGCACGACGCCCGACTTCATGCGGTTCATGTTGTTGCCGATGAAGGCGCTCGAGTTGGCCCGGAACAACGCGACCAGCATCTGATCCAGCGAGGCGCCCTCGCGCTGCGTCTTCGCCGCGATCTTCGACAGGGTGTCGCCGGGCTTCACTTGATATTCATCGACATTGGAGTCGGAGCCGGAGCTTGCGCCAGCAGAGGCACCGGCAGCCGCAGTTCGGGCACTCTTGGTCGCGGCCTCGTCGCTGCGGCTCTCCGCGGCCGCTGCGCGGGCGGTGTCGCGGCGCTCCCGTGCCGCTTGCCTGCTCGCTTCGCGCGCGTCGCGTGCAGAATCCCGCGCCTCGCGCGCCGACAGTTGTGCTGCGGCGCGGCGGGACAGGGGCGCCACCGCCGAAGGTGTTGCAGAGAGGACCGGAGACGTCGTCGTGCCCGTCGGCGCCGGGGTCGGCGCGCCGGCGCGGATGGCCGGCGCCGGATCGAACAGCAAGGTGTACTCGCGCACCAGGCGACCGGTGGCCCAGGAAATCTCCAGGATCACGTCGACGAAGGGCTCCTGCACGCCGCGGTCGCTGACCAGACGAACGAACATCCGGCCATCGGGCCGACGCTGCAGGCTCGCCACCGTGGTCGGCAGGACTTGGTTGTAGTCGACGTTGGCGGTGCGATACGCCTCCGGCGGCGCAACGCGGATCTTCAGGTTGGCCTGCTCCTCGGCTGTCATGCTCGTGATCTCGATCTCGGCCTGCAAGGCTTCGCCGAGGCCGGACTGCACGGTCAATCGGCCAAGGCCGAGAGCGGCGGCAAAGGGCGAGAACAGACAAAGCGTCGCAGCCGCGACCGCAGTCAGCGCGAAGCGCCCCGAGAATTTCAGTTTTCTTTTCAAGGCGTCTCCCGAATGGACAGTACCGGCTCGCGATCGAGCATGCCGCTCTCGATGAGGCCCCTCATGCGGCCTCGTAACAACGGCTGCAAAGGCGGAAAAGACCATAACATCAGCGAGATACGGTAGCAAGCTCATGCAATGGCTGACGTTCGCGTAAGCGCCGGTTCCGAGTCTTCTGCACGCGAATGTTGCAGGCCGACAACGGCGATTGGGCACGAGCCGAGGCCGCTCACGTTTCCAGAAGTATCCGCAGCATTCGCCGCAGCGGCTCCGCGGCTCCCCAGAGAAGTTGATCCCCGACTGTGAAAGCGCCAAGGTAACGCGGGCCCATCGCAAGCTGGCGCAGCCGACCCACTGCGATGTCCGTCGTTCCGGTCACTGCCACTGGAGTCAACTCCCGCAGCGTCGCTTCACGGCTGTTGGGCACCAACTTCACCCAGTCGTTGTCTGCTGCAATCATCGCTTCGATATCGGCGAGCGGCACGTCCTGCTTGAGCTTCATCGTGAGCGCCTGGCTGTGGCACCGCATCGCCCCGATCCGCACGCAGATCGAATCGATCGGCACCGGAGGCTTGCCTCCGGCAGCGCCCCGGCCAAGAATCTTGTTGGTCTCGGCACTGCCCTTCCATTCTTCGAGGCTGGTGCCGTCGCCCTGGTCGACATCGATCCAGGGAATCAGGCTGCCGCCGAGAGGCACGCCGAAGTTGATGGTTTCCGATGCCGACATCGAGCGCTGCCGGTCTGCGACCCTCCGGTCGATCTCGAGGATCGCCGAACTCGGGTTGGCGAGAAGGTCTTGCACCTCGGCGTGAAGCAACCCGTACTGCATCAACAACTCGCGCATGTGCTGGGCGCCGCCGCCCGACGCGGCCTGATAAGTGGTGCAGGTCATCCACTCGACCAGGTCGGCCTTGAACAGCGCGCCTACAGCCATCAGCATGCAACTGACGGTGCAGTTGCCACCGATGAAGTTGCGCACGCCGCGCTTCAGCGCAGTGTCGATGAGACGGCGATTGACCGGATCCAGAGCGATGACCGCGTCGTCGTGCATTCGCAGCGTTTTCGCGGCATCGATCCAGACGCCGTTCCAGCCGGCCGCGCGGAGCCGGGGGTACACATCCTTGGTGTAGTCCCCGCCCTGTGCCGTGACGATGACGCCGCAGCGCCGGAGCTCGGCGATGTCGTAGGCATCACGCAACCGCGTCTCGTTCTTTGCCTGCTTCGGCGCTGCCCCACCCTTGTCGCTGGTGCTGAAGAACAGGGGTTCGATCAAGTCGAAGTCGCCTTCGGCCTGCATCCGCTCGAGCAGAACCGAGCCGACCATGCCCCGCCAACCGATCAATCCTGTGAGTTGCATCGTTCTGCCCTGCCTTGAGTGACTTGATCCTTCGTCCCGCCGGCCGCCGGGCCGGCCAGGGGCACGACGAACCGGGGCGAACTAATGCTTGGTGCCGGTCTTCTTGCCGGTCAACGCAGCGACGACCGCGTCGCCCATCTGCCGCGTGCCGACCCTGATGCAGCCGTCGGACCAGATGTCGGCCGTGCGCAACCCGGCCGCGAGCACCGACTGCACCGCCTGTTCGATTCGAACAGCGGCAGCGGGCTGGTTCAACGAGAAGCGAAGCATCATGGCGGCAGACAGAATTGTAGCGAGCGGGTTCGCAAGATCCTTGCCTGCAATGTCCGGCGCGCTGCCATGGCTCGGCTCGTAAAGGCCTTTGCCGTTGGCATCGAGGGAGGCAGAAGGGAGCATGCCGATCGACCCCGTCAGCATCGCTGCTTCGTCGGACAGGATGTCACCGAACATGTTGCCGGTGACGATGACATCGAACGTCTTGGGTGCTCGCACCAGTTGCATCGCCGCGTTGTCGACGTACATGTGGTCGAGGACGACCTCAGGGTACTGGGCGTGCACCTCCGTGACGACGTCCTTCCAGAATTGAAATGTCTCGAGCACGTTGGCCTTGTCGACGCTTGTCAACCGTCCGCTTCGTCGTCGCGCCGCTTCAAAGGCGACGTGGGCGATGCGTTCGATCTCGGGTCGGCTGTAGCGCATCGTGTCGAACGCTTCGTCGGCACCGGCGAAGGCGCCGTCCGGGGACGTGCGGCGGCCGCGTGGCTGGCCGAAATAGATGTCGCCCGTCAGTTCGCGGATGATGAGGATGTCGAGGCCTTCGATCAGCTCCGGTTTCAGACTCGATGCCGCGACCAGCTGCGGATAACAGACGGCCGGACGAAAGTTGGCGAAAAGGCGCAGGGCCTTGCGCAAGCCAAGGATCGCTTGCTCGGGCCGCAGCCTGCGTTCAAGCGAGTCGTACTTCCAGTCGCCGACGGCGCCGAACAGCACTGCATCGGCCGCTTCCGCCAGCGCCAGCGTGGTGTCCGGCAATGGCACACCGTGCACTTCGTAGGCAGCGCCGCCGACCAGCGCCCGCTCGGTCCGGATGTCGAGTTCGAGAACCGCGAGAACCCGCTCTGCCTGGGCGACGATCTCGACGCCGATGCCGTCGCCGGGAAGGACGGCGACCTTCAACGGATCGTTGCTGCCAGCCAGGGCTGACGCAGCAGGCGCTCGGCTTCGAAGCTCTTGATCGTCTCGGCGTGTCGAAGCGTCAGGGCGATGTCGTCGTAGCCGCCCAGCAGGCAGTATTTCCGAAACGGCTCGACGTCGAATCCGAGCTCGCTGCCGTCCGCCTTCTGAACCACTTGGTGCTCGAGATCGATCGTCAACCTATAGCCGACGAAGGCCGTGACCTCGTCGAACAAGGCGGCCACGTGGCGCTCGCTCAGAACGATCGGCAGCATTCCGTTCTTGAAGCAGTTGTTGAAAAAAATATCGGCATAGCTCGGTGCGACGATCGCGCGAAAGCCGAACTGCTGAAGGGCCCACGGCGCGTGCTCTCGCGACGAGCCGCAACCGAAATTCTTTCGTGCCAGCAGGATCGAGGCACCTCGGTAGCGTGGCTGGTTGAGGACGAAATCGGGGTTGGGCCGGCGGCTCGACGGGTCCTGGCCGGGCTCGCCATGGTCGAGATAGCGCCAGGCGTCGAACAGGTTGGGGCCGAAGCCTGATTTTTTGATCGACTTGAGAAACTGCTTCGGAATGATGGCGTCGGTGTCGACGTTCTCGCGGTCCATCGGTGCGACCAGACCCGCGTGGACGGTGAAGGGCGTCATGCGATTCGCCTCACGTCGACGAAGTGGCCTTCGATCGCTGCCGCCGCCGCCATCGCCGGACTGACCAGATGGGTCCGGCCGCCGTCCCCCTGGCGGCCCTCGAAGTTGCGGTTGCTGGTCGAGGCGCAGCGCTCGCCCGGCTCCAGTCGGTCGGCATTCATCGCCAGGCACATCGAGCATCCAGGCTCGCGCCATTCGAAACCGGCTTGCCTGAAAACGGCGTCGAGCCCCTCCTGTTCGGCTTGCGCCTTGACCAAGCCCGAGCCCGGCACGACCATCGCGAGCCGGACGTTGGCGGCAACCCGGCCGCCCAGCCGACGCACCACTGCTGCCGCTTCGCGAAGGTCCTCGATCCGCGAGTTCGTACATGAGCCGATGAAGACTTTGTCGATGCGGATGTCGTCGATGCGCTGGTTCGGCTCGAGCGCCATGTAGCGAAGAGCCCGCTCCATGGCGTCTCGTTTGCCCGGATCTTTCTCGCGGTCCGGGTCGGGCACCCGGTCCTCGATCGAGACGACCATCTCGGGCGACGTGCCCCAGGTCACTTGCGGCTGCAAGCCGCTCGCATCGAGCTCGACGACGCGATCCCAATGCGCATCCGGGTCCGATTGCAGGGTCTTCCAGTAGCGGACCGCGCTGTCCCAAGCCAGCCCGA
The DNA here is from genome assembly GCA_030946925.1 of Pseudomonadota bacterium. Lineage (GTDB taxonomy): Bacteria > Pseudomonadota > Gammaproteobacteria > Burkholderiales > Burkholderiaceae_C > Schlegelella_A. Next base: position 845 of record JALYXU010000033.1, on the reverse strand, counting down.
CCGGTGAATAGGGGCGCCCCTTGACGTAGGCGATCGTCGTGTCGTCGACGGCGATCAGGCCAGCCCGGGCGCCCGCTTCGATCGCCATGTTGCAGACCGTCATGCGGCCTTCCATGGACAGGGCGCGAATCGCCGCGCCTGCGAATTCGATGGTGCTACCGGTGCCGCCAGCCGTGCCGATCCTGCCGATCACGGCAAGGACGATGTCTTTAGCGGTGCAACCGCGGGGCAGGCATCCGCCAACGCGCACGAGCAGGTTTTTCGCCTTGCGCGCGAGCAACGTCTGCGTCGCCAGCACATGTTCCACCTCGCTGGTGCCGATACCGTGCGCCAGGCAACCGAAGGCGCCGTGGGTGGAGGTGTGCGAGTCGCCGCAGACGACGGTCATCCCAGGCAACGTCGCTCCCTGCTCCGGGCCGATCACGTGAACGATGCCCTGGCGGAGGTCGTTCATCTTGAACTGGGTCACGCCGTGCCGATCGCAATTGGCGTCGAGCGTGTCGACCTGCAGCCGCGAGATCGGGTCGGTGATCCCGTGCGAGCGGTCGGTCGTCGGCACGTTGTGATCGCTGACCGCCAGATTGGCGGACAGGCGCCAGACCTTCCGCCCCGCCAGCTCGAGCCCCTCGAACGCCTGCGGGCTTGTCACTTCGTGAACGAGGTGACGGTCGATGTAGAGGATCGCCGTGCCGTCGTCCTCGCTGCGGATCACGTGCTCGTCCCAGATCTTGTCGTAGAGCGTGCGGGACATGGGCGCCTCGGCGCGAGATGGATGGTCGATCATTCTATTGCCGGCGCCCCAAGAAAGCGGCGCTGGAAACAAAGGTGGCCCGACGGCTTGCACC
>JALYXU010000021.1 GCA_030946925.1 Pseudomonadota bacterium | reverse complement strand
ATCGCCCCAAGGCGAGGCGTCGAGCGCAGCCTGTTTGAGCACCGTTTGCGGCGCAGCCGCAAAAAGGGCGAGTTCTGCGCGAGCCCGCAGGTCCCGAGCACCGCAGGGAAGTCGGCGCGCCAGCGACAACCGCCGCAGCGAAGCGCAGCCAGCCATGCGGCCACGGCTTTGCGCGCCCGGTCCGCACACGCTTGGTGTGCTCACCCTTGGTCTGCGCACCGTCGGGCTGCGCACGATCGGTCTCCCCTGGGGCGCTGACAATCGCCTGATGGCCAAGGACAAGTCGATCTTCACCTGCACCGAATGCGGCGGCACCAGCCCGCGGTGGCAGGGCAAGTGCCCGAGCTGCGGTGCCTGGAACACGATGATCGAGTCGGTCGCCGAAGGCGCGACCAGGCCGCGCTTCGTCACCGCTTCGCGCGGTCTGACGCCGGCCGAATCGGTCGCCACGTTGTCGGAGATCGAGGCTTCCGATGCGGAGCGGCAGCCGACCGGAATCGACGAGCTCGACCGCGCGCTCGGCGGCGGCCTGGTTGCGGGTGGCGTGGTCCTGATCGGTGGCGATCCGGGCATCGGCAAGTCGACGCTGCTGCTGCAGGCGCTCGACTCGCTGTCGCGTGTGGCCAAGGTGCTCTACGTCACGGGCGAAGAGAGCGGCGCGCAGGTTGCGCTGCGCTCGCGCCGGCTCGGTCTCGGCGGCAGCGCGGTCCGGGTGATGGCGGAGATCCAGCTCGAAAAGATCATGGCGACGATCGAGAGCGAGCGGCCGGCGGTCTGCGTCGTCGACTCGATCCAGACCGTCTACAGCGAAGCCTTGAGCTCGGCGCCCGGCTCGGTGGCGCAGGTCCGCGAATGCGCGGCGCAGCTGACGCGGCTGGCCAAGGCCAGCGGCACCACCATCATCCTGGTCGGCCACGTCACCAAGGACGGCGCCTTGGCCGGGCCGCGGGTGATGGAGCACATCGTCGACACGGTCCTCTATTTCGAAGGCGACACGCACTCGAGCTTTCGGCTGGTCCGGGCGATCAAGAACCGGTTCGGCGCGGTCAACGAGATCGGCGTCTTCGCGATGACGGAAAAGGGCCTGAAGGGCGTCGCCAACCCGAGCGCGATCTTTCTCTCGACCCACGGCGATCCGGTCGCCGGCTCGTGCGTGCTGGTGACGCTCGAAGGCAGCCGGCCCTTGCTGGTCGAAGTGCAGGCGCTGGTCGATTCGGGCGGCCCGAGCCCGCGGCGGCTTTCGGTCGGTCTCGACCGCGATCGGCTGGCGATGATGCTGGCGGTGCTGCATCGCCATGCAGGCATCTCGGCGGTCGATCAGGACGTCTTCGTCAACGCCGTCGGCGGCGTCCGCATCAGCGAGCCGGCCGCCGACCTTGCGGTGATGCTGGCGATCCAGAGCAGCCTGCGCGGCAAGCCCTTGCCGCGCGGCTTCATCGCCTTCGGCGAGGTTGGCCTGGCCGGCGAGATCCGGCCAGCGCCGCGCGGCCAGGAGCGGTTGCGCGAGGCCGCCAAGCTCGGCTTCGCGGTGGCGATCGTGCCGAAGGCGAATGCGCCGAAAGGGGCGGCGGCGAAGAGCTTCGAAGGCCTCGCCATTCACTCGGTCGAGCGCATCGAGGAAGCGATCGAGCGCGTCCGCGGCCTATGACGGCAGCGCGGCCATGAGCACGCGCGGCCGCCCGAAGGGCGAATACCGGAGCGCGCAGCGCGAAGGCCGGCCATGAGCCCGATCCTCGGCTGGCTGCTGGTCGCCGTGCTCGGCGTCGTCTCGTGGCAGAGCTACGGCTGGCGCGGTGTCGCGATCGCTGCCAGCCTGGTGGTCTTCTGGCTGCTCCTGCAATTCAATCGCACCGTTCGCGTCATGCAGAACGCTGCCCAGCAGCCGCTCGGGCATGTGCCGAGCGCCGTGATGTTTCAGGCTGGCCTTCGGCGCGGCCTGACGATGCTGAAGATCGTCAAGGCCACCAGGACGCTCGGCCGCAAGGCCGAAGCCAGCGACGGCGCCGACGACTGGATCTGGAGCGACGACGGCGGCGTCAGCGTCCGCCTGCACTTCGAGCGTGGCGTGCTGGTCCGTTGGCAGCTCGAGCGGCGGCCGTCCGAGCCGGCCGATCCCCTCGACGCACCGCCCTAGAATCAGCGCCCCGGGAATGCGTGCATGGAGAGCGTGATGTCGATGGCCGATCGCGACGGCAAGATCTGGATGGATGGCAAGCTGATCGAATGGCGCGACGCGACGATCCACGTTCTGACCCACACCTTGCACTACGGCTGCGGCGCCTTCGAGGGCGTTCGCGCCTACGACACCGTCAACGGCACTGCCATCTTCCGGCTTCAGGAACACACCCAGCGGCTCTTCAACAGCGCCAAGATCCTGCGCATGAAGATCCCGTTCTCGTTCGCCGAAGTCGCCGAGGCGCAGCGGACAGTGGTGCGTGAAAACAAGCTCGCGTCGTGCTATCTCCGGCCGCTGACCTGGATCGGCTCGGAGAAGATGGGCGTCTCGCCGAAGGGCAACACCGTGCACCTGATGGTGGCCGCCTGGCCGTGGGGCGCCTACCTTGGCGAAGACGGCATGAAGCGCGGCATCCGCGTCAAGACCTCGAGCTACACCCGGCACCACGTCAACATCACGATGACGCAGGCCAAGGCGGTCTCGAACTACACCAACTCGATCCTTGCCAACATGGAGGCGGTCGACGACGGCTACGACGAAGCGCTGCTGCTCGATGCCAGCGGCTTCGTCAGCGAAGGCGCCGGCGAGAACATCTTCGTGATCAGGAAAGGCGTCGTCTACACGCCGGACCTGTCGGCCGGCGCGCTCGACGGCATCACCCGCAACACGATCCTGGCGATCTGCGACGACCTCGGCCTGAAGCTGGTGGAAAAGCGCATCACGCGCGACGAGGTCTACATCGCCGACGAAGCGTTCTTCACCGGCACCGCTGCCGAGGTCACGCCGATCCGCGAGCTCGACCGGCTCGAGATCGGCAGCGGCTCGCGCGGGCCGATCACCGAGAAGATCCAGGGCGCGTTCTTCGACATCGTCAATGGCCGCAACGCCAAGTACGCCGAGTGGCTGACGAAGGTTTGATGCGCATGGCGACCGGCAACCCCAGGACCAGCGCGGTGGTCGAGCTCAGCGCGGCCGAGCTGCAGGGACCGGGCGTCGTCTTCTGCCCGAATCCGAAGATGCCGCTCTGGAGCAACCATCCGCGCGTCTTCATCGACGTCGCCTCGACGCGCTCCGGCAAGTGCCCGTATTGCGGCACCGAGTACCGGTTGAAGGCCGGCGAGACGGTCGGGCCGAGCCACTGAGCCGCGTGCGCGGCTGGCGGCGGCCGCAGCGGCGTTGATGAACCGCGTACTCGTCGTCGCGCCGCAGTGGATCGGTGACGCGGTGATGGCCGAGCCGTTGCTGGCTGCGCTGGCTGGGCAGGGTGCAGCGCTCACGGTCGCTGCGCTGCCCTGGGTCGCGCCGGTCTTCCAGGCGATGCCGCAAGTCGCCGAGATCGTCGAGCTGCCGTTTGCGCATGGCCGACTCGACTGGTCGGCACGCTGGCGAATCGCTCGTTCGCTGCACGGCCGATTCGACCGCGCCGTGGTCTTGCCGAACTCGATCAAGTCGGCGCTGCTGCCCTGGCTCGCGGGCATTCCGGTGCGGATCGGCTATCGCGGCGAGGGCCGCATCCTGCTGCTGAACCGCCGTTTGCCGAACCCGCCGAAGCGCGGGCCGATGGTCGGCTTCTACGGCGCGCTGGCCGGCCCGGGTTTTGACGCGGCGGTCTTCCCCCGGCTTCGTCTCGAGTCGAGGCTCGTCGACGCTGCGCTCGACGCGGCCGGCCTCGTTCGCGGCGGCTACTGGACCTTCGCGCCGGGCGCTGAATACGGGCCCGCGAAGCGCTGGCCGGCCAATCACTACGCGGCGCTCGCGCGTTCGCTGCACGCTGCCGATGGCGCAACGGCCGTGCTGCTCGGCTCGAATCGCGAATCGGCGCTTTGCGAGGAGATCGCTGCCGCTGCACCCGGTGCGTGCCGCGTGCTCGCCGGCAAGACCGCCCTCCTCGATGCGCTGGCGCTGATCGCCGGGTCGCGCGGTCTCGCCAGCAACGACTCCGGCTTGATGCACGTGGCAGCGGCGTTCGGCCTGCCGCAGGTGGCGGTCTTCGGCTCGACCAGTCCGCTGCATACGCCGCCGCTCAATCCGCGGGCCCGCGTCCTCTGGCTCAAGGACGAACTGCAGCTTGACTGCATGCCGTGCTTCGATCGCGCCTGCCGGTTCGGCCACACCCGGTGTCTGGTCGACGTCGCTCCGGAGCGCGTCGAGTCGGCGCTGCGGGACGCCGCCTCGCCTCAGAGCGAGAACTTGCCCGCGTAGAGGATCGGCCCGGTCGGCTTGCCGGTGGGCGATCCGCCGGCCGGCTCGAGAGTCACGGCAAGGGTGTCGGCGCCGACCAGCACGCTGCCGCGCAGCGCCACCGTGCCGCTGCCGCCAGGCAGCAGGCCGAGCGAGCGCGGCGTTCCGGAAGTCGGCACTGCCCAGAGCTCGAGCGAGCGATCGGCCTGGACCGAGACCTGCACGATCGGCCGCGCCACCAGCGTCGTCCGATCGCCGCTGATGCTGGCGACGAGCGACGCGGGCTGGACCGCGCCTGCGGCCGATGTCGCAGTCAGCACGACGACGACCGGCGGCGGCTGCGCGGCCGGGTTGGCGAGCAGCAGCGCCAGGCCGAGCGCCGCGACACTGGCGAATCCGGCGATGCCGCGCCAGAGCGCCAGGCCTCGCCAGAAGCCCGCCGGGCCGGCGCCGACGCGATCCGCGCCGGGCGAGGCTCCGATCCGCTCCGAGATGCGGCGCCAGACTTCGCCGGAAGGCTGCACCGGAACCAGAGCCGCGGTGAGCGGCATCAGCCAGCTCTGCCAGGCCTGCGTCGCCAAGCGCAGCCGGGGATGCGCCGGCAGCAGACTCTCGAAGCGGCGCCGCGCGCCATGGCGCAAGGTGCCGAGGACGTACTCGGCCGCAAGTCGATCCGCAAGCTCCGGACGCCCGTAGTCCATCTCAGGATCCGGGCGTGGTCGAAGGCAGGCCCGACGGCGCCGCCGTCGTGGAGATCGGCGAGATCTCAGCCTCGCGCCCGGTCGCGCTCTGCAGGCAGCTCTTCAGCGCCATCAATGCCCGTCGCACCCACGACTTGACGGTCCCGAGCGGCTGGCGCAATTGCTCGGAGACCTCGAGATGGCTGAGGCCATGAAAGAAGGCGAGCGCAACGCTTTGCCTCTGCAGCGCGGTGAGACGGGTCATGCAGTCCTCGAGCGCGCGGGCATCCGAGGCCCGGCTCAACAGATCGAGCGGGCCGGGCGCTGCATCGGCCACGGTCTCGTACACATCGTCGTCCTCTTGCCCGGGCACCCCCGGGGCGCCCTCATGGCCTTGCATCTGCGGCTGGGTCCGGCCTCGCCGCACGCTATCGATGGCGCGATTGCGGGCGATGCTGGTGAGCCAGGTGAGCGGCTGGCTTTGCGCCGCATCGAAGCTCTGGGCCGCGCGCCAGACGCTGACGTAGACCTCCTGGAGAATGTCTTCGGCTTGGCCACGGTCTCGATTGATACGTAGCACCACGGCCAGCAGATGCGGGCTGGTTCTCTCGTAAAGCGTGGCGAATGCCGCACGATCGCCCAGGCTGGAGCGGCTGAGGAGGCGCGCGAGATCGAGACTGCGTTCGGTCCAGTCGGCGGCGGGCTTGACCATGAAAAGCTGTTCGATTCCTACAATGCGGCGCGAAGGTTAACCGAAGACGTCGACGGGCCGATGCACGACTACCGCACACCCGCATGGCTGCTCGGCGGCCACCTGCAAACGATCTGGCCGGCGCTTCGAGGTCGGCGCGACGATGGCCAGCGCGGCATGTTCAGGCGCGAGCGCTGGTCGACCGACGATGGCGATTTCATCGACGTCGACTGGCAGGGCAGCGATGCCGACGCGACGCTGCTCGTCCTTTTCCACGGCCTCGAAGGCTCTTCGTCGAGCCACTACGCCGGTGCGTTCGCGGCCCAGGCGGACGCGCTCGGCTGGCGTTTCGCCGTCCCGCACTTTCGCGGCTGCTCGAGCGAGCTGAACCTGGCACCGCGTGCCTACCACTCGGGCGACTGGCAGGAGGTCGCCTGGATCCTGTCGCGATTTCGCAGCTTGCACCGCGGCCGGGTCGTCGCCGTCGGCGTCTCGCTGGGCGGCAACGCCCTGCTTCGCTTTGCCGAGGAGGCGGGCGAATCGGCACGGCAACTCGTCGACGCCGTCGCCGCGGTGTCGGCGCCGCTCGACCTTGCCGCCGGTGCGCAGGCGATCGGCCGCGGCTTCGGCCGGCAGGTGTACACGCGGATGTTCCTGCGCTCGATGAAGCCCAAGGCGCTGCTGAAGCTGACCCAGCATCCCGGCCTCTTCGATGCCGAGCGCCTGCGGCAAGTCCGGACCTTGCGCGAATTCGACGACCTGTTCACGGCGCCGCTGCACGCTTTTCGCGACGCCGACGACTACTACGCGCGCGCATCGGCCGGGCCGCATCTGGGGCGCATCCGGATTCCGGCGCTGGTCCTGAACGCGCGCAACGATCCGTTCCTGCCGGCGAGCGCGCTGCCGCAGGCCGCCGCCGCAGGACCATGCGTGACGCTGTGGCAGCCGGCGCACGGCGGCCATGTCGGCTTCGCCTCCGGCCGCTGGCCGGGGTCGATCGCGACCATGCCCGAGCGCGTCACGGGGTGGCTTGCCGCGCATCGATGACGGCTGCGGCCGACGCCGACAATCGGGGCAATGGACGCGATCGTCGAAGCGGCGCTCAGGAAGTGGCCGAACGTGCCGCACTGCTATGGCTGGCTGGCGCTCGACGCGCGCGGCGACTGGTACATGCGCGACGAGCGGATCCAGGCGGCAGGGCCGTTCCCGCGGCCGAAGGGCAGCCGCATCGAGCACGAGAAGCTGCGCGAATTCATCGAGCGCAACTACGCGAGCGACCCCGCGGGTGCCTGGTTTTTCCAGAACGGCCCGCAGCGCGTCTACGTCGAGCTCGAGGCGGCGCCGTGGATCTGGCGCCTGGCGGCGGTGCCCGGTGCTGCGCCGCAGATCAGCAGCCACACCGGCCGGCCCGCCTCGGCGAGCGAGGCCCGGGTCGACGAATCGGGCCGGTTGTTCCTGGCGACGGAGATCGGCCTCGGTCTGGTCCACACTCTCGACGTGGAAGTGGCCGCCGAAGCGATCGAGTGCGGGATCTGGACGCCGCGCGACACGACGTTCGCAGCGCTTGTGGAGCGCCACGGCTACCGGCTCAGGCCGGCGCCGCCTTGAGCTCTACTTCACCGCATTGACCATGTAGGTGACGACGGTCTTGATGTCGGCGTCGCTCGCGGTCGAGCCGCCTCGCGGCGGCATCGCGCCTTTGCCCTTGATGGCGCTGGCGGTCAAGCCGTCGATGCCTTGCGCCACGCGCGGTGCCCAGGCTGCCTTGTCGCCGAGCTTCGGTGCGCCGGCGATGCCCGCTGCGTGGCAGACCGAGCAGACCTGGCTGTACACCGCCGGGGCGGCGGCGCCTGCGTTGCCTGCGACCGGCGTGGCAGCTACGGTCGACGTGGTCGACGTGGCCGGCACGGCGACAGCGACAGGCGCAGCGACAGCGACACGCGCGGCGCTGCCGTTCGACGGGCTCGAGCCGTTGTCCGGCGCCGCTGCCGTGGCGGCCCCGACGGCGCCGGATGCGGCTGCGGCAGGCGCAGCCGGCTCGGCGAAGCTGGCGCCGCTCTTGTTGGCCATGTAGACGACGGCGCGGCCGACTTCGAAGTCGCTGAAGTCGCCGCCGCCCTGAGGCGGCATCTGGTTCTTGCCGTGCAGCGCCGAGTTGAGGAGCGCTGCGTAGCCGCTCTTGATGCGCGGCGACCAAGCGGTGGCGTCGCCGAACTTCGGCGCGCCGAGCAAGCCGGCGGTGTGGCAGGCCGTGCACTGCGCGGCGAAGACCTGCTCGCCCGTCTTCATGGTCGTGACATCGCCTGCGTCCTTCACCTCGACCACGCCGACGCGGCGGATCCGTTCGGCGATCGACTGCGCCGACGACGCATCGCTGCCGGCGCCAGGCCGCGAGTCGGTCGTGACGAACATGACCAGCAAGATGATGCCGAGGATCGGCACCACGAACGCATAGAAGACCGCGAGGATCAGCTGCTTCGGCGTCTTGATCGGGCCTTCGTGCGGGCCGTCGATGGAGTTGGGTTCATGCGCGTCGGTCATCGAGTCCTCAGGGGCTTGGCGGCGACGCGAAAAAGGCGGATCGCCGCCCGAGAAAATCGTTTCGCGCCCAACTCGAAATTATAGATCGCCGCCTCGGCGCGGCCGCGCTGCCCGGGCGTCAGGCGAGTATCGGCTGATAGAATTTGCAGCGCTGCGCCCGTAGCTCAATGGATAGAGTACTGCCCTCCGAAGGCAGGGGTTGCAGGTTCGATACCTGCCGGGCGCACCAGTGAAGCCGGCGCCAGAGACCTGAACGGTCGGCTCGAATTTGCCGAAGAGCACCTTAGCCTCGCGCAAATTTGGTGCCCCCGCGGGGCTCCCTCTCCAGCGGCCTTCTTCACCTCGTCAACGAGCAGCGTTCGATGTCAAATCTCGTGCGACGACGATCCGTGTGGCTGCCAACGGCCTGGGGTTGGCTCGCAATCCTGGCGATCTTCCTGGCCACGGCTCTGGCCTGGGGCCAGTGGATCGGCGTTCACCTGGCGCAGAGCGCACCGGCAGCAGGAGTCGACGCCAAGGGCGCACGGATCCTGGTTGTCGAAGGCTGGCTCACCGCACCTGAGCTCGACGCCGCGGTCGCGGTTTTTCGCCGCGGCCGCTATGAACGGGTGGTGGTGTCCGGCGGCCCATTCGAAGATTGGCCGGCCGAGCCGCGCTTCGACACCCACGCTGCGCGTGCCGCCGACTATCTGAAGCATCACGGGCTGGCCGACGCAACAGTCGATGCCGTTCCGGCGCCTGCTTCGGCCCAGGACAGGACCTTCCTGAGCGCTGTCGTGATTCGTGAATGGGCCAAGCAGAGGGGCATCCGCCTCGACGCGATCGATCTCTTCTCGGCGGGCGTGCATGCGTATCGGTCGGCCCTGGTCTTCCGCATGGCGCTCGGCC
>JALYXU010000008.1 GCA_030946925.1 Pseudomonadota bacterium | reverse complement strand
TCGAGCCCAAGTCGCGCCCTTCGATGCGGGCGGTTACCGCGACCATCAGTCGGGCGTTCTCGCGCGTAACCTGCGGCTGCCCGGTGGCGCTGTTGATGAGCGCCACGCGCCGCAGCGGCACGTCGTGGCCATCGGGGGCCTGCACTGTCAACTCGCCCAATTGGGCGATCCGGGTGCGCAGGTCCTGCGGCGCCCTGACGCGAACGCCGATGACTTTGTCCTGTGCCGGGATTCGGGTCGCAACGGTGCCGCCGAGCTGGGCCTCGATCTGACTCGTGATCGTCTGCGGGTCGAGGCCCTCGAGGGCCGCCTTGACGCGGTCGATCTCGATGTCGATCGCGTCGCCTGCGATGACGATGCCGCTTTTGACGCCAACCACGCCGTTGACCGTTGCGATTGCCTTCGCGATCTCGGGCGGGAGCTTTTGCAGTACGCCCGTGCCGCTGCTGAAGATCTTGATCTCGATCGGTTGCGGCACCGCGGTCAGGTCACCGATCAGGTCTTCGATGAGCTGCGAGAGCTCGATCTCCAGCCCCGGCACGTCCTGCTGGACCTTTTGACGAACCGACGTCATGACAGTCTGGATGCTGCGGCTGCGCTGAGCCTTCAGGTGGACGAAGAAATCGCCCGCATTGGCTTCGGTGATGCCGCCGCCGAGCTGCAGGCCCGTGCGGCGCGAGTAGCTGTCGACTTCGGGCACCTGGGCGATGATCTGCTCGACCTGGCGCAGCAAGCGGTCGGTCTCCGTGAGCGAAGTGCCCGAGGGGGCGTGGTAGTCGATGATGAAGCCGCCCTCGTCCATCTGCGGCAAAAAGCCCGTGCCCACATGGGTGAAGGCGAAATAGCCGCCGCCGGCGAGCAGCAGAAAGATGGGCAGCACCCATAGTGGGCGACCTAAGAAACCGGTCATCAACCGGTCATAGCGGCGGCCCAGCCAGTCCATGATGCCGTGCTTGCGTGGCTTGTTTTGCTTGTCGGATATCAGCAGGTGGTTGGCGAGAGGCACGGCGAAGAAGGCGACGAAAAACGAGATAAAGAGGGCAGAGGCCATCGTCAAGGCGAGCGCCTTGAAGAAGCCGCCCGAAACGCCGCCCAGGAACGCCAGCGGCAAAAAGATGACCGTGGTGGCCAGCGACGACGCGAGCAGCGGCCGCTTCATCTCCATCGTCGCCTTCAGCACTGCGGCGCCGCGCTCGCCCTGCGCTGTCTCGTCCTGCAGGCGACGCGAGATGTGCTCGAGCATGACGACGCCGTCGTCGACGATCAGGCCGACCGCAGCCGCCATGCCACCGAGCGTCATCATGTTGAAGCTCATGTTGAAGACGCCCAGCAAGGCCACCGTTGCTGCCAGCACAAGCGGCATCATCGCGGCGATGATCAAGGTGATCCGCCAGTCCCAGAGGAAGAGAAACAGCACCAGGGTGGCGAAGACGGCGCCGATTCCGATCGCGTCGCGCACGCTGTGTTCGGAGGCGAGCACGAGTTCCGACTGGTCATAGTAGGGCACGACTTGTACGTCGGACGGAATCTGCAGTTTGGCCAGGCGAGCCTTCACCTCCTGCACGATTGCAACCGTGTTTGCACCCGGCTGCTGGTAGATGTCGAGCAGCACCGCGTCGGCGCCGTTGGCGGTCACCGCGGTCCATTGCGGCACGGTGCCGCGGCGCACCTCGGCGACATCCTGGATGGTGACGACGCCATTGGCCCCGCTGCGAACGATGGTCTGCCGGATCCCCGCTTCGTCGAGGAGGGGCGCGTTCGAGACGATCAAGTAGAGGCGGTACCGGGCCTCGAGTCGTCCCACCGAAGTCACGACATTGCTCACCGAAAGTGTGCGTACCACGTCGTCGATCGAGATGCCGAGCGCGCGCAGGCGCCCTGGGTCGACCAGCACCTCGAACTCCTCGCGCCGACCGCCTAGCGCATCGACCTGGGCGACACCCGAAACCGTCGCCAGCTCGCGCCGCAGCTGGTAGTAAGCGTACTCGCGCAGGCTCACCTGCGAGCGCGATTTCGAGGTGAGCGCCAGACCAAGCATCGGAAACACGGTCGGGTTGAGGCGCCGCGCGTTGAACGTCGTGCCGGACGGTAAGGTCGGCAGCAGCTGGTTCACGGCCGACTGGGCCTGCAGCAGGGCGGTGATCATGTCCGTGCCCCAGGCGAAGTTGACCGACACGTCGGCCGAGCCGCGGCTGCTGGTCGAGCGGATGTCCACCACCTGGGGAACGGCCCTGAGCGCCTGCTCGAGAGGTTGGGTCACCTCGACAACCATGCGGTCAACCGGTCGGTCGCCCGCGTTGACGCTGACGATGATGCGCGGGAACTCGATGTTGGGAAACAGCGCCACCGGCAGGCTCAACGCCGACCAGCCGCCGAACAGCGCGAACAGCACCGTCAGGAGCAGGATCGAACGGCGGTGCCGTTGCAGCCACTGGCCCGTCATGTCATTTTTTCGGCTGCGTGCGAACCGCCATGCCGTCGTTGAGCTGGGCATTACCCGAGGAGATCACTTCATCGCCTGCGGCGAGCCCCTGCAAGACCTCCATGAGCGGGCCCTCCTCGATGCCGATCGTGATGTCGCGCTCCCGGGCGCGGCTCTGCGAGTCGACGAACACATAGGCCTTCTTGTCGTGAAAGAGTACGGCCGGGCGCGGCACGACTAGCGCATGCGGGTGTGTCTCGACAACGATCTGCGCCCGTACCAGCGCGCCGGGAAGGAGGCCATGTTTGGGGGGCAGCGCCACCACGGCGTCGGCCAGGCGCGTCTTGGCGTCGACATGACGAAAGATCTTGGACAAGCTCGTGACGATCGGCGCGCGCTGCGAGTTCAGCGCCTGCACCTGGACGTGTTGCCCAGGCTGAAGCCGTGCCAAATCGTCTTGTTCAATGCCGAGCCTGACACGGGTGCGAAGGGCGTCGCCGATACTGAGCAGCGGTGCGCTGGGAGCGACGATCTGCCCCAGCGCGACATCGACAGCCTGGACCACGCCTGCGGCCGGAGCGCGAATGACGTGAGGTCCACCGCCCCAGGAGCGCGTCTCGAGGCTCGACAGCTGGGCTTTTACCGAAGCGAGGTTCTTTTCAGCGGCTTGCACCTCGGCATTGGTAGCCAGCCCGCGCGTGCGAAGCTCGGTCAGGCGTTCGACTTCCGCTCGCGCAAAACTCACGCCGACCTTCGCCTGCTCGAGCTGCAGACGGACGGCGGAGCTGGCCTCGACGGTCAGCAGCGCCTCGCCCTTGCGCACTTCCTGGCCGACCGCGACCTGCAATCCGGTGACGACCTGTTCGGCGTCTACACTGATGAAACGGGCGCCTTCGGGGGAATATTCGACGCTGCCGTAGGCTGTCAGGAGGCTGCTGACCGGCGCCTCGCGGACGGCGGTCACCTCGACGAGCGCCGAGGGCTCGCTTGGTTTGGCCTCCGCATTGCCGGAGCTGGCAGTGTTGTCGCCGCAGCCGCTCACGACAAGCAGCACGGCGATCAGAAACGCTGTCGTGCGCACCCGAGAGGCTCCCGATTCCATGGCGTTCCGGTGGCAAGCCGAAGCGCGATCTGCTGCTCGGCCCGGGCTTGTTCGAGACTCGAGAGGCTGAGCTGCTTGGCGAGCAGGTTGGCGCGCACGGTCTCGTAGCTGACCGAGGTCACGTCGCCGCTGGCAACGGCGCCGCGCATCACGGTCTCGGCGCGCTGTAGCGAATGCAGCTGCTGCTCCAGGGGCCCGACCTCCTGATCGATGCGGCCGATATCAGCGACCAGGGTTGCGAGGTCCGAGCGCGTCTGAAAGAGCCGCGCTTCGTATTCCGCGCGCAACTGCTCGCGAGTGGCGCGCGCGATGGCAATGACGCCGCGACCTCCATTGAAGATCGGCAGCGTGATGCTTGCGGAAAAGCCGAACGTCGTCACGTCGCCGGTATCGCGCGCCTGCTGCAGCCCCAGGTTGACCCGCGGATAGCGGGCAAGCAGGTCGCGCTGCAGCTGATATTCCTGCGCCTGGTAGCCGGCGCGCAGGGCGAGCAGGTCGAGTCGTTCGCCGCGAGCGACATCGAACAGCGCCGCCGCATCGAGCGGCGGCGTTTCGAGCCTCTCGGGAGGGGCGAGCGACACCGCCTCGAAAGGGGGCAAGCCGAGGTTCCGGTTCAGACCCAGCCGCGCCTTCTCGAGCGTTCGGGCCAGCGCGAGCGCCCGATCGCGCGCATCGAGAAAGGCCACTTCGCGCAACGCCAGCGCATCGATCGTGATGTCGCGGCGCTCGAAATCGCGCCGGCTCATGTCGAGCAAGCGGGACGCAGTCTCGGCAGCCGTGCTGGCCAGCTCTCGCTGTGCTCGCAGATAGGCCACGCTGGAGGCCTGCTGGCGCGTCTGGTTGGCGATCGTCCATTCCTGCCAGGCCACGTCGTAGCGAACCTTCGCCCGGCCGGCCTGCGCAGCGCTACGCGCGACGCTACGCGTGACGAGGCCGAGGATGTCCCAGCTCAAGCCGAGGTTGTAGGCGTTGACGAGGCCCGGCTGATTGCTGGTCGGGTGGTCGAGAACTGCGGCCAATACGGGGTCCGGCAGCAGACCTGCGTCGAATACCTGCGCCGCGGCGACACCTTGCCGCTCGCGCATCGCCTTCAGGTCGGGATTGACGAGTACCGCGATGACCCCCAGCTCGTCAGCCGTCAGGGGTTTCGAAAAGTCGAGTGTGACCGGCGCGATGCGCGAGTTGCAGAGGTCTCGCGCTTGGCCCACCAGGGTTGTCCTGTCGGGGGCCGCGAGCGCGGCATCCATGGATTCGCGGTCGAGCGGGGCAGCCGCATAGCCGGTGCAGCCAGCGACCAAGGCGGACGCGGTTATGGCGATCGCCCTTGCGCAAGCTGTGTCCAAGCGAGTGACTCGGCTCAATTTCACCGCGGTCCCAGAAAGTAATTGGCCTTACAGGGCTATGGAAGCGAAGGCGGTTGAGTTGCGACCAAGTGCCCTGGGTCGCCGCGTTCATCCGAATTCCGTTCTCTTCTCGACCAAGCGATTCGACTCAACGCGTGCGCGGATGTGCAGTGAAGAACGTCTCCAGCCCGTCGACCAGAATGAGCTCCATGTCGGCGGCGAAACGCATGACCTTGGGGTCCTTCTGATCCGCCGCCTCCTTCATGCCGAGCAAGGTTCGATTCATGGCTTCCTT
>JALYXU010000318.1 GCA_030946925.1 Pseudomonadota bacterium | reverse complement strand
GCGCGCACCGGCAACCCGCACGTGAAGGTCTACCAGGAAGAGCGCGAGCGGCCGGTCGTGGTGTTCGTCGACCTCAACCCCGGCATGTTCTTCGGCACGCAGGGGGTGCTGAAATCGGTGCTCGCGGCCCGTGCCGCAGCACTCATCGCCTGGGCCGCTGTGGCGCGCGGCGATCGCGTCGGTGCGATGCTTTTCAACGGCGAACACAGTGATCTGCAGCCGCGCGGCGGCAAGCTCGGCGTGCTGCGGCTGATCCGCCAGCTCGTCGCGCACACCGATCCGCGTGCCGGGATCGAAGCGCCGGGTCACGAAACCGGCTTGAGCGCTGCCTTGGGCCGGCTGCGGCGCGTCGCCCGACCGGGCAGCCTGGTCGTGCTGATCAGCGACTTCTACGGCATCGACGACGAGACCGCGCGTCACCTGTCGTGGCTACGTCGGCACAACGACGTGGTCGCCCTGCAGATCGTCGACGCGATCGAGGAAGCGCCGCCGCCGAGCGGCCGCTACGGCGTCGTCGCGGCCGGCCGGCGCGGCATCCTCGACACCGGCTCCAGTGCCGCCCGCCGGGCCTACAGCGACTACTTCGGTCGCCATCACGAGCAGGTCCGGGCGGCGATGCGCCGGCACGCGATTCCGTTGCTGCGCCTGTCGACCGGCGGCGACCTTGTCGCCGCTCTGCGCTGGCATTTCGCTGCAGCCGAGCCGACCTCCGTCGGCCGCGCAGCCGCGCCGAACCTTCACCTCGACGATCGGCTCGCCGCATGAGCACGAACCTGCAACAAGCGCTGCAGCTGCGCGACATTCATCTGCCGCCAGCGCCGCCGTTCTGGCCGCCGGCGCCGGGCTGGTGGATCGTCGCAGCGGTGCTGCTGGCGCTCCTCGCATGGGGTGGTCATGCAGCGTGGCGGCAGTCGCACCTGCGTCGCGAGCGTCGGCGTGTCATGGAGGTCCTGGCGCGCCTCGAAAGCGGGCTCGCCAGCGAACGCTCGCCCGAGGGCCTGGCGAACATCTCGGTGCTGCTGCGGCGCCTGGCGCTGGTGCGATTCCCGCGCGCGAGCGTCGCGACGCTCACCGGCAACGCCTGGCTGCGCTTTCTCGACGAGTCCGGCGGGCAAGGACGCTTTGCCGACGGCCCGGGTCGGGTCCTCGGCAGCGGCCCGTACCAGCGCGCCCTGCCAGCCGATCTCGACATCGTCGGCCTGGTGGCGCTGGTGCGCGAATGGGTCGACCGGAACTCGCGGAGCCTGGCATGAACTTCGTCCTCGCCTGGCCCTGGGTGCTGGCCGCGTTGCCGCTTCCCCTCCTGGCATGGCGGGGCTTGCCGGCGGCGGCTGCTGCATCGGTGCCGTCGATTCGCTTTCCGTTCTTCGACGCCGTCCAGGCGACGCTCGAGCGCGGCCCGCGGCGGCGCTCGAGCGCCCGCCTCGCCGTTGCGGTTTGCGCCTGGCTGCTGCTCGTCGTCGCCGCTGCCCGACCGCAGCATGTAGGCGAGACCGTGCATCTGCCCGTCGCGGGGCGCAGCATCATGCTGGCGGTGGACCTGTCGGGCTCGATGCAGACGCCCGACATGCAAAGCGGGCGCGAGATGGTGAGCCGCCTTGGTGCCGTGAAGGCGGTGGCGGGCGACTTCATCCACCGGCGCGTCGGCGATCGCCTCGGCCTCATCCTCTTCGGCGACCAGGCCTACGTCCAGGCGCCGCTGACCTTCGACCGCAGCACTGTGCACACCTTACTCGACGAAGCGCAGATCGGACTGGCCGGGCAGCAGACCGCGATCGGTGACGCGATCGGCCTGGCCATCAAGCGCCTGCGCGAGGAGCCTGTCGGCAATCGAGTCCTGATCCTGCTGACCGACGGCGCGAGCAACTCCGGCAGCGTCGACCCGCTGAAGGCAGCGGACCTCGCGGCGCAGCAAGGCGTGCGCATCTACACCATCGGCGTCGGCGCCGACGAGGCGGCGGTGCCGGGGCCCTTCGGGTTGATCCAGCAGGCGCCGAGCGACCTCGACCAGAACGCCCTGAAGGCGATCGCGCAGAAGACGGGCGGCCGCTATTTCCGCGCCTCCGACGTCGCCTCGCTGGCCGACATCTACGGCCTGCTCGACAAGGTCGAGCCGCGCTCGAAGGACGAGCAGAGCTGGCGTCCGGTCGAGGACCTCTACCTGTGGCCGCTCGGCGCCGCCTTGCTGCTGAGCGTGCTCGTCGCCCTGTCGGCAACCGGCATGTGGCCGCGGACCCGCGCGGTTGGCAGCGCGCCTGTCGGAGCTCACCATGCTTGAGGCGTTCCACTTCATCCACCCGCTGTGGCTGCTGGCGCTGCTCCCACTGATGCTGCTGGCATGGCGCGCCTGTCAGCCCGGCGGTGACAACCCGTGGCGGCGCATCGTAGATGCCAGGCTCTTGCCCTTGCTGATGGTCGGGCAGCCCGTCGCCAAGGGCAGTCGTCGCATGCTCTGGCTGGTCGGGGCCGGCTGGCTCATCGCGACGCTGGCGCTGGCCGACCCGACCTGGCAACGCAAGCCGCAACCTGTCTTCCAGACCCACGCCGCTCGCGTCGTGGTCCTCGACCTGTCGAGCTCGATGAACGCCAGCGACCTGAAGCCGTCGCGCCTCGCTCGCGCCCGCTACAAGGTCCAGGACGTGCTCTCGCTCGGCGCCGAAGGGCAGACCGGGCTCGTGGCCTACGCGGGCGACGCCTTCACCGTCACGCCGCTGACGCGCGATGTCAACACCATCCGCGCGCAGCTCGATGCGCTGGCACCGGACCTGATGCCGAGCGATGGCAGCCGCGCCGATCTCGGCCTGCTCAAGGCCGAGGAGCTGCTTCGTCACGCCGGCGTGTCGACCGGCCAGGTGCTGCTCATCGCCGATGGTGTCGCGCCCGACGCGATCGCGGCCACCGAGCGCGCCGCCGGCCGCCTGAAGGAGGACGGCTACCGCGTCTCGGTGCTCGACGTCGGCACCGAAGCCGGCGGCCCGGTGCCCGACGCGCAAGGCAGCCTCGCGCGCGACGCGCAGGGTCAGGTCGTCATGGCACGCACGGACACCGCAGCACTGCGAGCGATCGCGCGAGCCGGCGGCGGCGTCGATCTGTCGGTCAACGACGGCATCGATGCGCTGCGCGGCTGGGTCGACACGCACGGCGCGTCGCAAGCGGCCGGCACCGAACGATCGGATCTGACGGCGCAGGGCTGGAAGGAGGAAGGCCCTCTGCTCGCACTCTTGCTGCTGCCGCTGGCGGCGCTGGCATTCCGCCGCAACTGGTTGCTGAGCGCGCTGCTGCTGCCGATGCTCGTGATGCAGCCGCACGATGCGATGGCCTCGACATGGGGCGACCTGTGGCAGCGGCCGGACCAGCAGGCGGCGCGATCGCTGAGCGCCGGAGATTACGCGAAGGCGGCGCAGGTGGCGACCGATGCCGGTCGACGCGGCAGTGCCGAATACAAGCGCGGGAACTATCAGCTGGCCCTGGACGACTTCAGCCGTGCGCCGGGCGATGAAGCCAACTACAACCGCGGCAATGCGCTGGCCAGACTGGGGCGCTATCCCGACGCGATCTCGGCTTACGACAAGGCACTGAAAGGAGATCCCGGCAACGACGACGCGCGCGTCAACAAGGCAGCGGTCGAGGCGCTTCTGAAGCAGCAGCAGAAGCAGCAGCAGAAGGAGCAGGAGAAGGGGCAGGAGAAGGATCAGGGCGGGAAGGATCAGCAGCCGTCGGGCCGGGAAAAGTCGAGTCAGCAGGGTTCGAGCTCGAAGAGCGAAGCCCGGCAGAACGGCTCGGGCCAGAGCGACGGGAAGAACCCGTCGACGGGCCAGAAGCAGGGCCCGTCCTCGAGCTCAGCCACGCCGGGAGCGGGCAGCCAAGACGCGCAGGGCAACACGTCGCGTCAAACGCCGCCGCCGACTCAGGAAAACGCGGAGTCGGCCGATTCGCGGGACAAGGAGCCGGCTTCCGGCGCCAGCGAGAAGGGCTCGCCCGCAGGTGCCGTGGCCGGTCGCGACAGCGAGCCGAAGAATTCGGCAGATGCCTCGGGGTCATCGCAGAAGAAGCCAGGCAACGCATTTTCCGAGGCCGCGAAACAACTCGGCGCGCAGGGCGCGAAAGGCGGATCCAACGGCAGCGAACCGGCCGCTTCCGGAGGCCGCCCGGCCGCCGACGGCCCATCGGCCGGCGCGAAGCCACGGCAAGGCGCGGCCGACGCGTCGAGCAGCGCACAGCCGTTGCCGAGCGAAGAGCAGCTGGCGGCAGAGCAGTGGCTGCGCCGCATCCCCGACGATCCGGGCGGTCTGCTTCGTCGCAAGTTCCTCTATCAGTATCGCCAACGTGCGCAGCCTTCCGCCGACGGCACCCCCTAGCCGGAACAAGGACGGAACATGTCGAATCCGAAGCGAGATTCATCGCGCCTTCATGGAGCTGGCATCGCGCTTTGCGGCGTGCTCATGCTTCTTCAGCCGGGACTGAGCCAAGCCGCCGTACAGGCGCGGCTGGAGCGCAACGCGGTCAGCGCAGGCGCCACGCTCACGCTCGCTATCGAGAGCGACAGCGCGCAGCCGGGCGCGCAGCCCGATCTCGCGCCGCTACAAAAGGACTTCGTCGTCCTGGGCTCGGCAAGCCAGAGCGAGACGAGCTTCGTCAACGGTCGACGCTCCGATCGCATGCGCTGGTCCGTTCGCCTGCAGCCGCGCCATGCGGGCAAGCTCGTCATTCCCGCGATCGCGCTCGGCAGCGAACAGACTGCCCCGCTCGATGTCGACGTCGGCGCCATGTCGCCGCGGGCGGCAGCGCAGGTCTCGGACCACGTCTTCGTGGAGATCGAAGCCGGCGCCGCGGGTCGTTCGGTCTATGTGCAGCAACAGACGCCGTATACCGTTCGCCTCTACTACGACGACAGCATCCAGAACGGCGAGCTCGCTGCGCCGGCTCCTGCGGATGCCGTGGTCGAGCAGTTGGGGGCCGACAAGCACGGTAGCGCGATGCGCAACGGGCGCAGCTACAACGTGCTGGAGAGAACCTACGCCATCGCTCCCGAGAAGAGCGGCACCCTGCGCATTCCGCCGCTGTCGTTCAGCGGCAGCCAGGTCTTGCCGCAGGGCGGGCAGGCCCAGGGACAGGACGATGCCAATCCTGGCGACGATCTTTTCGCCCGCATGCTGCGCCAATCTCCTCTGGGCAACGATCCGCTCTTCAAGAACTTCGCCTCCGGCGCGCCGTTCGGCGAGGCGGCGGAGCCGGTCGCCGTACAAGGCAAGGAGGTGGTGCTCGAGGTCAAGCCGCGACCGGCGGCCGCAGCACATGCCGACTGGCTTCCTGCCGAGGCCATCGCGCTGCACGACAGCTGGCAGGACAATCCTCCGCAGCTCAAGGCCAGCGAACCGGCGACGCGCACGATCACCGTCCAAGCCAAGGGCCTCTCTGCGTCGCAGATTCCGCCGCTGTCGCTGGCGCAACCCGGCAACGCCCGCTTGTACCCGGAAGCCGCCAACCACCAGAGCCGGACCGACGGCAAGACCATCTTCGGCATCAGCACCCAGAAGATCACCTACATCCCGAACGCTCGCGGCAGGCTCGATTTGCCGGCAGTCGAATTGACCTGGTGGGATCTCGGCAGTGACCAGCCGCGCACGGCAGCCCTGCCGGCTCTGTCGTTCAGTGTCGCCCCCGGCGTTGCGGGCGATGTCGCGCCGCCCGGGCCCGCAGGCCAGCCAACGCCGACACTCGCTGCGCCGACGACCGCGAACCATCCGTTGAGCGGCGAGGCGAGCCCGGGGTGGAACCCGAGTCGCGTCGGGCTCATCGCCTGCGCCCTGCTGGCGGCCGTGCTCTTGGCGTTCGGGCTCGCCATCGGACGCCGGCGTCGCCGTCGGGCGCGAAACGGCGTTGAATCGAACGCAGCAGTCGTGTGCGTGCCCCCGAAGGCGGCCAGCCTGCGGGCGCTGCAGCGAGCCTGTTCTGCCAACGACCGACATGCCGCGGCAGGTGCGCTGCTCGATCTGGCGCGGGCGCAGTGGCCCGACGATCCAGCTTGCGGCCTCGGCGCCCTGGCGTTTCGGCTCGACGCGGGCGCGGCCGAAGTCAGCGCACTTGAACGCAGCCTTTATGGCGCGGAAGGAGCATCGCCATGGCGGGGCGATGCTCTCTGGCACGTCGTGCGGCGCGGACTTCGAGCGCGACGTACCGATGCCTCGCTCCACGAGGACGGTCTGAAGGCTCTGTATCCAGTTCGTGGTCAGCCTGACCAGGGCTTGCGAGCGAGCTGACATGTCTGCCGGCGCTATTGGCTTGCGGCTTGGCGTCCGGACGTGTCATCCTGCCTCGGACGCCAGGCGAGCTCTCCGAACATCTAACAGGCTTAACAGGGCCGTCGCCTCTCGGACAGCAGCCGACGGTTCAGGCGGCGAACTGGGGCGCACCCTTCGGACTACGACGCTTCCATCGAGAAGCCATTTAGTAGACGCAGTCGCGGCTGACAGCCCTGCGCTCCAAGGTTGCCACCACGCCCGGAGAGGCAGCGCCGCCAACCGTGGGGAACGCGAGCCGCGCCAATAGGCGTCCATCTTGCGAAGCAGGTCGGGCGCGAGCGTAGGGGTGATCATGGGTGGAAGTTCTACACACTGCGCTCGCTTCGTCTGTGAGACGCCCCTCGTAGCGTTTCCGAAAGAAATTGCTCAAGCCCGGGCCGCCATCTTCTCCGGCCTATTACGACAGGCTCGATGGCGACCGTCGGTCGAAGCAGAGTGCTTTGCGTCCAAAGTCATGTCGGCCGCGGACGGTCTTTCCGCGCTTTCATGTTCGGTGGCGTACAGACGACCCCTGCGACCAGCGAGCAAAGTGCGTTGAAGGGCACCCAGGAGTTGTGAATATGTTGCGCAGCGTTAAGGATCTCGAGGGCTACGCGGTCGGCGCCTCCGACGGCACCATCGGCCATATCAAGGATTTCTATTTCGACGATGAGGCTTGGGTCGTGCGCTACCTCATCGTCGATGCTGGTGCCTGGCTTGCAAGCCGAATGGTGCTTGTTTCGCCCGTCGCCATTGGCCGCGCAGAGTGGGCCGATAGGCTTCTCCATGTGCAAATGACAAAGGACCAAGTCCGGAACAGTCCGGATGTCGATACTAACAAGCCCGTCTCGCGGCAGCACGAAATGGACTATGCCGATTACTACGGCTATCCCTATTACTGGGGCGGTGCCGGTTACTGGGGTGGGGGCATGTATCCCAACCTGATGATGCCCGGCTATGGCGGATATGGCTCACCGCGGGCCATCCGCTCGGAAGAACAGAGCGCCTATGCCCGCTCGGAAGAGGGGCGACGGCTCACTGAGGATCCTCACTTGCGGAGTTGCCGTGCCGTTATGAAATACGACGTCCACGCCAGCGACGGCGACATCGGTCACGTCGACGGGTTTCTGGTGGACGATTCCACATGGGCGGTTCGATACCTCGTGGTCAACACCAGTAACTGGTGGCTGGGTCATCGGGTGCTCGTCGCCCCTCAATGGATCGAGGACGTGGACTGGTTCGCCTCGAAGGTGTCGGTCGCGCTGACGCGACAGGCAATCAAGGATGCGCCTGCTTATGATCCGGAGCGTGCGATGGATCGCGGCCTTGAGGTGGGTCTCTACGGACACTATGGGCGCCCCGGGTATTGGGCCGAGGACGCCAGACGCTGGACCCAAACTTCGCGAATCTAAACGCATGATCGGCCCGTATCGCGAGCGTCTGGGCCTAACAATGTGCTTGGTCCGTCGAAACATGACCCGACAAAGATCCGCGCGCTGACCTGACAGAAACGCTCATACCGCGACTGCGCTGGTCAGGCACCTGTAACGGTCGTAGAAGCGCTTCGCCGGCCCTGCGGAAGGTTTTGGGTTGAGCGGCTGAGCTGGGCCGCCGGCCTGCGGCACAAGTGAGCGAGCCGCCTCAGCGCGCGTGCACCTGGGATGCCGGAAGTGACATCGCCGCAACTGACAGTCGTTCGCATGCACGGCCTCGACCACGAGACTTGGAACGGCTAAGGGCTGAAGGCCGCCTCCGACCGGTTCAAAAACGACTGCTCCCATCCTGAGCCGCGCGGCTCCACGCCGGCCGAGACCGCTGCATTCGTGAAGACCGAAGTAGAGAAGTGGGGCACCGACGATGCTGATGGCAGACGAACGGGACAGCGTGATCGCACGTGTCTAGCAGCGAGCTTCTCCTGTTTACTTTTTGGCCGGACATTGCCGATCACGGCAGTCACGGCCGATAACCAGAGAGAACGCTTTCACTTCGTCGTTGCCGGCGTTGCGATGCCGAGCGACTGGTGCGTCGTCGACCGGACCGGTGTGAATTGCTCCGGGCGGCGATCCGCAATGAAGCCGTCACGGTTCGGCATCAGAACCTCCGGCAACGTTTTCGCGTCCATCACGGCGTCGCTCGGGACGATCTTGGCTTCGGACAGGATGAAGGCGCAGACGGCATAGACCTGATCATTGCTGAGGCTGCCGGGTGTCATGAGCGGCATGGCTCGCTTTACGTAGTCAAACAGTGTGGTGGCGTAAGGCCAATAGCTTTCGACGGTCTTGACGGGTGCTTTCGTGGGATCCGCGTTGATCAGCGTGCCGCGGCCTCCGATCAGGCGGTCGCCGAGGCCCCCTTGCAAGTTCGCACCGTGGCAGGCCACGCATTGGCTTTGGTACACCGACCTTCCTTGCGCCACGGACCCCGAGCCACTGGGCAAGCCACGACCATCGGGCAGAGGCGAGAAGAACATGGCCAGCTCTGCGACCGTAGCGGTCTTGCCGAATCCGTAAGGCGAGGTCTGGGCAATCGCGCCACCCGCGATCGTGCACAACGCGACTGCAACGGATGCGGCCAGCAGACGTCTAGTAGAAGTGGACATTGCTCACCCTTCCGTCGTTAGCGACTTGCCAGCTCTGGATTGAATTGAGGTGATAGATCGATCCAAGGGGCCCATTCAGCCCGCGGGCAGCGATGACTTGGCCGAGAGTCGGCTGCGTGTAGCCGGTATCGTCCGTGCAACGACTTTGAAGGATCGCGGTCTTACCGTCCCAGGTCCACGGGAGGCGAAACCGGGTGTGGCAAATCGGCAGCACCGGACCCTGCAGCGCGGCGTCTCGCCAACTGGCTCCACCGTCGGTCGAAACTTCGACTCGCTTGACAGTGCCGCGGCCCGACCACGCCAAGCCCGTGATCTCGTGGAAGCCCGGTCCATCCAGCAGCATTTCGCCTGAAGGTGACGTGATCACCGACTTGGCTTCCATCTCGAAGGAAAACTGGACCGCTTTCCCATTCGGCAAAAGATCGGTGTACTTCGATGTTTCCTCGCGCGTCATGAAGGGAGCATCGGAGAGCTCCAGCCTTCGCAGCCACTTGATATTCATGTTGCCCTCGTAGCCGGGCACCAGGAGTCGCAACGGGTAGCCCTGCTCTGGCCTGATCGCCTCGCCGTTCTGACCGTAGGCCAGGATGCAATCCTTCATGGCCTTGTCGATCGGGATGCTGCGCGTCATGGCCGACGCGTCGGCTCCTTCGGCCAAAAGCCACTTCGCGTTGGTTCTGACGCCGGCTTCTCGCAAAATGGTCGACAGCGCAACGCCCGTCCATTCGGCCGTCGACGTGAGCCCGTGCGTGCCTTGCACCGTTCTCATGGTCGGCTTCGACCATTCGGTCAGTCCGTTTCCGGAGCACTCGAGAAACATGAGACGAGACGTCGACGGAAAGCGTCGGAGGTCGCTCATCGAAAACTTCTTCGGCGTGTTGACCAAGCCATGCACGTACAAGGAATGCGTGCTCGGATCAATGATCGCCGTGCCACCGTGGCTGCGCTCGAAGTGGAGGCCAGAAGGCGTGACGATGCCGCAGCTTTTCTCCAGGGGCGTCAGTGTCCAGGAAGACAAAGGCGTCGCGGTCTTGTACCGGGAACGTACCTCTGTCTCGAATTGGGACCGCGCGCCATAGCTTTCGTCCTCCAGCGGGTACCCGGGCGTTTTGCTTGGCTCCGACGGCACCTGGCGCTCAACGGAACCGAGCGATGCTGCGGCGAACGCTGAACTGGCAGCCGCGCCGGAAATGCCGGCGGCAGTCATGGAACGCAGCAGGAATCGACGTCGGTCGGCGCCTGCCATCCGGTCGCCCACGAAATAAGCGGAAGAAGGGTCGGCCCGATCGGTACAGAGTCGCCTTGCCTCGGCGTTCAGCATCTCGTCGGTCAGCGACAGAGGGCGCTCGTTCTGAGCGTCAGGACCACGACGAACTGGCATGGGAACTCCGATCGATCTGCGCGGTGAAGGCCATCTTATCTGTTGGCAGGGCTCGGCTGCACTGATCGTCGAAGGACGTGACTTCGAGACGATCGGTCGATCGACGAGCCGGATCACGACGATGACCGTCGACCGCACCGACTTTCGTCTCTCACGACAGGCGATCCAGAAAGCGGAGGCGGCGGTCGTCGCCGCCGCGATTGCCCAGTACCGGTCCAAGGCCTCCAGCTATACGAAGCAGTTCGGCTACTCGCTTTACGAGATTCGGGAGGTGACCGTTACAGCACCCGAACCGCCACGCTCGTCGGCGCCGATGATGGGCGTGCAAGCGACGGCAGCTGCATCGCCTGCTGAACGATTCCGGGTCGAGCCAGGGCAAGTCGTCGTGGAGCTACTGTGCAACGGCATCGTTCAACTCAAATGAGACCAGGGCTAGCCATGAGGACGGCACGTCAGGCGACAGCGCCATCGATTGGATCGGCGGGCCTGGGCTGAAGCGGGCCTGCTCGACCTGCAGGCGGAAAACACCTTGGGCTAGGCCGACGAAGGCAACGGCTTTGGATCGAGCTGCCTTGCTACGAAGCCTTGCCCACTCGTGCGCAGGAATTGCTCGAATGCGAGAGCGACCTGCGGCAGCTGCTTCGACGATAGGTGCATCACAAACCAGTCCCGCTGGATCGGATTTCGGGCGATGGGAAGCAGCTTCAGGAGGCCGGCCCTTAGTTCGAGCACACACGTATGCATCGAGAGGAAGGCGATGTCGAAGCCAGCCGCGCACATCTGCTTGATGGCTTCGTTGCTCGACATTTCCGAGCCGATGCGCAACTGCAGGCCAGCGTCCTTGAAGAGGCGTTCGACGGTGGTCCGCGTTCCTGAACCGCGCTCGCGAACGAGGATGCGTGCGTCGGCCAACGAGGCCAGCCCGCGCAGCCGGGTGGACATCAGCGGATGGGTGGGCGCGGCGAGAAATGCCATCGGGTGCTTCGCGAAGGCGACCGACACGGTTTTCAGCTCGGACGGCGGACGTCCCATGATGGCGATGTCGACCTCGTGGCCGGCCAGCAGGCGGACGATCTCGTCGCGGTTGCCGACCTGCAGCTTGACCTTCACCTTCGGGTTGTCGCGGGCAAACCGGACGAGCAGCGGCGGAAGCAGGTATTCGGCCGTCGTCACCGCGCCGACCCGAAGCGTGCCGGAGAAGACGCCCTGCAGCGCCGCCATCTCGTCGCCGGCTTCGCGCCAGAGCTCGAGGATGCGGCCGGCATAGCCGGCCAGAAGGTCGCCGGCCTCGGTCAACCGGACACCCCGGCCCGAGCGCTGCAGCAAGGGCGTCTGTGCCGAGGTCTCCAGTGCGCCGACCTGAATCGAGACCGCAGGCTGTGTGAGATGGAGTTCGTCTGCCGCGCGCGAGACGCTGCCCAGTTTCGCGACCGTGTGGAAGGCGAGCAATTGCTTGAACGTGGCGTTGCGCGACAGCGGCATCGCCAGATATTAGCAAAAGCAAATGTGTTGCCGAAAACATTTAACTATTCGGAATTCTTCGCGCTGCGTACATTTCCTCGGCGATATCTCATGCGGACACGAGGCCTACAGAGGAGAACACCTTGGGCAACATGAACGAGCCGAAGCAGATCACGGACACGACCAAGCGCTACGCCGCCGGCGTTCTGAAATACGCCCAGATGGGCTACTGGAACGGCGACTACGAGCCGAAGGACACCGACATCCTGGCGCTCTTTCGCATCACGCCGCAGGACGGCGTCGATCCGATCGAGGCGGCCGCGGCGGTCGCCG
Source organism: Pseudomonadota bacterium (assembly GCA_030946925.1). Classification (GTDB taxonomy): domain Bacteria; phylum Pseudomonadota; class Gammaproteobacteria; order Burkholderiales; family Burkholderiaceae_C; genus Schlegelella_A. The sequence goes on along the minus strand of JALYXU010000318.1, from coordinate 7,917 downwards.
GCGAATCGAGCACGGCGACCTGGACCGTCGTCTGGACCGACCGGCTGACCGCCTGCGACATGTACCGCGCCAAGGCCTATCGCGTCGACCCGGTGCCCGGCATCCCGGGCCAGTACTTCTGCTACGTCGCCTACGACCTGTCGCTGTTCGAGGAAGGCTCGATCGCCAACGTCACCGCGTCGATCATCGGCAACGTCTTCAGCTTCAAGCCGCTGAAGGCGGCGCGCCTCGAGGACATGAAGTTCCCGGTCGCCTACGTCAAGACCTTCGCCGGCCCGCCGACAGGCATCGTCGTCGAGCGCGAGCGCCTCGACAAGTTCGGCAGGCCACTGCTCGGCGCGACGACCAAGCCCAAGCTGGGCCTGTCGGCGCGCAACTACGGCCGCGTCGTTTACGAGGGCCTCAAGGGCGGCCTGGACTTCATGAAAGACGACGAGAACATCAACTCGCAGCCGTTCATGCACTGGCGCGACCGCTTCCTCTGCGTGATGGATGCCGTCAACAAGGCGAGCGCGGCGACCGGCGAGGTCAAGGGCAGCTACCTCAACATCACGGCCGGAACGATGGAGGAGATGTACCGACGCGCCGAGTTCGCCAAGGAGCTCGGCTCGGTGATCGTGATGATCGACCTGGTCATCGGCTACACGGCGATCCAGAGCATGAGCCACTGGTGCCGTCAGAACGACATGATCCTGCACCTGCACCGGGCCGGACATGGCACCTACACGCGGCAGAAGAACCACGGCGTGAGCTTTCGGGTGATCGCGAAGTGGATGCGCATGGCCGGTGTCGACCACATCCACGCCGGCACGGCCGTCGGCAAGCTGGAAGGCGACCCGATGACGGTGCAGGGCTACTACAACGTCTGCCGCGACACCCACACCGTGGTCGACCTGCAGCGCGGCATCTTCTTCGACCAGGACTGGGGCGCGCTCAAGAAGGTGATGCCGGTGGCTTCCGGGGGCATCCACGCCGGCCAGATGCACCAGCTCATCGACCTGTTCGGCGACGACGTGGTGCTGCAGTTCGGCGGCGGCACGATCGGCCATCCGCAGGGCATCCAGGCCGGCGCGACGGCCAACCGCGTGGCGCTCGAGTGCATGGTGCTGGCCCGCAACGAGGGCCGCGACATCAAGAACGAGGGGCTCGACATCCTCCGCGAGGCCGCCAAATGGTGCAGCCCTCTGAAGGCCGCGCTCGACACCTGGGGCGAGATCAGCTTCAACTACGCTTCGACCGACACCTCGGACTACGTGCCGACGGCATCGGTGTCCTGATTTCGACGGGAAGACCAATCATGCGAATCACCCAAGGCACCTTTTCCTTCTTGCCGGACCTGAGCGACGCCCAGATCGTCAAGCAGATCGACCACTGCCTGGCCAAGGGCTGGGCCGTCGGTCTCGAGTACACCGACGACCCGCACCCGCGCAACACCTACTGGGAGATGTTCGGCAACCCGATGTTCGACATCGCCGATGCCGCGGGTGTGATGCTCGAGCTGAAGAGCTGCCGCGAGACTTTCCCGAGCCACTACATCCGGCTTACCGCATTCGATTCGACCCACGGGACCGAGTCGGTCGTGATGTCGTTCATCGTCAACCGGCCGAAGGACGAGCCCGGCTTCCGGCTGGTCCGCACCGAGACCGCGGGGCGGACCCTGCGCTACGGCATCGAGGGGTATGCGGCACAGCGGGCGCCCGAGGGCTCGCGCTACTGAGCGGCGAGCTGAGCCGACACGATGACCGCCATGGACCTGCAGGAACCGTCAACTGCCGATGCCGCGACGACGCCGAAGGCGCTGTTCGAGGCGTCCGGCGTCAAGTCGGTGCTCGATCAGCTCGACGCCGAGCTGATCGGCCTGGCGCCGGTCAAGGGGCGCATCCGCGACATCGCGGCGCTGCTTCTGATCGACAAGCTGCGTCAGCAGCAGGGCCTGCAGTCGACCCCGCCGTCGCTGCACATGTGCTTCACCGGCAACCCCGGCACCGGCAAGACCACCGTGGCGATGCGCATGGCCGAGGTGCTCAAGCAACTGGGCTATGTGCGCAAGGGTCACCTGGTGGCGGTGACGCGCGACGACCTGGTCGGGCAGTTCATCGGTCACACCGCGCCCAAGACCAAGGAAGTGGTCAAGAAGGCGATGGGCGGCGTGCTCTTCATCGACGAGGCCTACTACCTCTACAAGCCGGAGAACGAGCGCGACTACGGTCAGGAGTCGATCGAGATCCTGCTGCAGGTGATGGAGAACCACCGCGACGACCTCGTCGTGATCCTGGCCGGATACAAGGACCGGATGGATACCTTCTTTTCCAGCAATCCCGGAATGGCGTCGCGCATCGCCCACCACATCGACTTTCCGGACTACAGCGAGGACGAGCTGATGCAGATCGCCCAGCTGATGCTCGGCGGGCTCAACTACAGCTTCGACGAGGAAGCTCGGAGCACTTTCGGCCGCTACGTGCATCTGCGCCGGCAGCAGCCGCACTTCGCAAATGCGCGCTCGATCCGCAACGCGCTCGACCGCATCCGCCTGCGTCATGCGACACGGCTCTTCGCCGCCGACAGCTCGCTCACGCGCGATCAACTCTGCACATTGCGGGCCGAGGACATTCTGGCGAGCCGCGTCTTCGGCATCCCTGGCCAAGGAAACTGAGATGAGCATCGAGGCCCTGATCTTCGACATCGACGGCACCCTGGCCGACACCGAGGAAGCCCATCGCACGGCGTTCAATCTGGCGTTCACCCGCTTCCGGCTCGGCTGGACATGGAGCCGCGACGACTACCGCGACCTGCTTGGGACCACGGGCGGCAAGGAACGGATCGTCGAATTCATCGAACGACTCTCGTTGGCGGAACGCGAGCGGCGCCGCCTGCGCGAGCTCGTTCCCGAGATCCATGCGGAGAAGACCCGCCTGTACAGCTCGGTCGTCGGCGACGGCGCCGTGCCCTTTCGAAGCGGCGTGGCTCGACTCCTGGAGGAAGCTCGATCGGCCGGGCTGCGCCTTGGGATCGCAAGCACCACGACGGCGATCAATGTCGATGCGCTGCTGCAGGCCAATCTCGGCAGCCGCGGGCTCGAGATGTTCAGTGTCATCGCCTGCGGCGACCAGGTCCGGGCGAAGAAGCCGGCGCCGGACATCTACCTGCTCGCCCTGCGCCATCTCGATCTGCCCGCGGACCGTTGCATTGCCTTCGAGGATTCGCCCAACGGCTTGCGCGCCGCCGTCGCGGCCGGTCTTTGGACTGTGGTGACGCCGACCTTCTGGACCGAGGGCTGCGATTTCGCGAGCGCGGAGCTGGTGCTGCCGAACCTCGGCAGTCCGGAGCAGCCGCTTCCGGGCGAGCCCGGCCACCGGCTTCGTTCCGCCGCCTGGCTGACGCTTGCCGAACTGGTGGAGAAGGCGGCGCCCGCAGCGAAGGCCGACCCGGTTCGCGCGCTCTATCAGGTGCCGTCATGAGTCGCTCGGGAATGCGAATCGCGCCGAGCCTGCTGTCGGCCGACTTCGCTCGCCTGGGCGAGGAGGTCAGCGCCGTCATCGAGGCCGGCGCCGACCTGATCCATTTCGATGTGATGGACAACCACTACGTTCCGAACCTGACAGTGGGGCCGGTCGTCTGCCAGGCCATCACGGCCTATGCCACGGTACCCATCGATGTCCACCTGATGGTCAAGCCCGTCGACGCCCTGGTGCCGATGTTCGCCCAGGCCGGCGCCGCGATCATCTCGTTTCATCCGGAGGCCAGCGAGCACGTCGACCGCACGATCCAGCTGATCCGCTCGAGCGGGTGCAAGGCCGGGCTGGTCCTGAATCCCGCGACATCGCTTTGCGTCCTCGACCACGTCCTCGACCAGCTCGACCTGGTGCTCCTGATGTCGGTCAATCCGGGTTTCGGCGGGCAGAGCTTCATCGAGCGCGTGCTGCCGAAGATCGAAGCGTTGAGGAAGCGCATCGACGCGACCGGCAAGGAGATCTGGCTCGAGGTCGACGGCGGCGTCAAGGCCGACAACGCCGCCCGGATCGGCAGGGCCGGCGCCGATACCTTGGTCGCGGGTTCCGCGGTGTTCCAGGGCGGTCGCTACCACGAAGCGATCGCCTCCATTCGAGAGGCGGCGCTGGCCGGCCAACGGCAGCGCCGCACAGCACCGAGCGAGGCGGCGTGATGGGTGGTCTCGGCGGCATCTCGGCAATCGCCTTCGATCTCGACGGCACGCTGGTCGACAGTGCGCCCGACATCGCGCATGCGCTCAACAGCGGTCTCGTCCGCGCCGGGCTCCGCCGCTTCGATCTGGATGCCGTTCGCCTCTGGATCGGCGACGGGCCCGATACGCTGATCGACCGCGCCCTCGCCAAGCAGGGCATCGACGATTCCGACGGCAGCCTGCATTCGCGCCTGCGCAGTGACTTCGACGCCGCCACCCTGACCGCGCCGATGGGTCTCGGGTCGGTCTACCCGGGCATTCGCGAGTTGCTCGAGGCGCTCGGCACCGATCGGCCGCTGGCGGTGGTGACGAACAAGCCGACCGAGCTCGCGCGCGCGGTCCTCGAAGCCGCAGGCCTCCTGGGTTTCATGCGGGTCGTCTGCGGTGCCGATCGCCCGGCGCTACGCAAGCCCGCGCCTGCCATGCTGCTTGCCGTGGCCGATCGGCTCGGCGTCGCCGTATCGAATCTCTTGATGGTCGGCGATGGTCAGGCCGACCTCGCGGCGGCCGACGCGGCCGGCTGCCGCGCCGCGCTGGTCGCGTGGGGCTACGCAAGTGGCGCGGTCGAGGCCGGCGCCGAGGTGTGGCGAGTCGCCACGCCAGGCGGCCTGCGGACGAGCCTGCTCGCCCATCGCCGTGTCGCGACCGAAACCAACCGCTGAGGAGACCGTCATGCCGACCGGCGGAAAGTCCACCCTGACCCAGTTCCTGATCGAGGAGCGGCGCCGGGCTCCCGGTGCCACCGGCGACCTCAATGCCCTGATCACCGACCTCTCGCTCGCTTGCAAGGCGATCTCGCGCCGGGTCGCCTGCGGCGCGCTCGGCAACGCCGCAAGCGCCAACGTGCAGGGTGAAGAGCAGAAGACGCTCGACGTCATGAGCAACCAGATGTTCTTACGCGCCAACGAGTGGGGCGGCCACGTGGCGGGAATGGTCTCCGAGGAAATGGAAGAGGCCTACACGCTGCCGGCGCGGTATCCGCGCGGCAAGTACCTGCTGATGTTCGATCCGCTCGATGGCTTCTCGAACATCGACGTCAACGTAACCGTCGGCAGCATCTTCTCGGTGATCCGCGCGGTCACGCCGGAAGTCGATGCGAAACGGGAGGATTTTCTGCAGCCCGGCACCGAGCAGGTGTGCGCCGGGTACGCGATCTACGGCCCCTCGACCATGCTGGTCCTCACGCTCGGCAAGGGCACGCACGCCTTCACGCTCGACCCGATGCTGGGTGAATGGGTGCTCAGCCACGCGAACCTGCGCATTCCGGAGAAGACCCGCGAGTTCGCCATCAATGCGTCGAACAGCCGCTTCTGGGAGCCGGCGGTCAAGCGTTATGTCGACGAATGCCTGGCCGGGCAGCCGGGCCCGCGCGGGGCCGACTTCAACATGCGCTGGATCGCGTCGCTGGTCGCCGAGACGCACCGCATCCTGATGCGCGGCGGCGTCTTCCTGTACCCGCGCGACACGAAGGACCCGGCGAAGGCAGGACGATTAGGCCTCTTGTACGAGGCCAACCCGATCTCGTTCCTGGTCGAGCAGGCCGGCGGCCGCGCCAGCACCGGACAAAAGCGACTGATGGAGGTGCAGCCCGAGTCCTTGCATCAGCGCATCGGCTTTGTTTTCGGAGCGTCGGAAGAGGTCGAGCGGATCGAGGCCTACCACCGCGAGGAGCCGCGCGACACCTATGTCTCTCCGCTGTTCGGAAGGCGCGGCCTGTTCGCGGCCGTCGAATGATCCGCCTGTCATCTGCCGCGAGGAGGCCGCCATGTCCGTGAAGCATCCGATCATCTCGATCACCGGCTCGTCGGGTGCCGGCACGACTTCGGTGACGCGCACCTTCGAGAACATCTTTCGCCGCGAAAACGTCGGCGCCGCCATCGTCGAAGGCGACAGCTTTCACCGCTACGACCGCAAGGCGATGAAGCTCGCGATGGCTGAGGCGGAAGAGTCGGGCAAGCCGCACTTCAGCCATTTCGGCGAGGACGCGAACCTGTTCGCCGATCTCGAAGCCCTGTTTCGCGACTATGCGGAATCGGGTACCGGCAACAGCCGCAAGTACCTTCACAACGCCGAAGAGGCCTCGCCGCACGGCCAGGAGCCGGGGACCTTCACGCCGTGGCAGGCGCTCGCGCCAAGCGAGCTCCTCTTCTACGAAGGACTGCACGGCGGCGTGACCACCGACAAGATCGACATCGCCCGCCACGCCGACTTGCTGATCGGCGTCGTTCCGGTGATCAACCTGGAATGGATCCAGAAGATCCACCGCGACCGCAGCACCCGCGGCTACTCCACCGACGCCGTGACCGACGTGATCCTGCGCCGCATGCACGAGTACGTGCACTACATCTGCCCGCAGTTCACGCACACGCACATCAACTTCCAGCGCGTCCCCGTCGTCGACACCTCGGATCCGTTCATCGCCCGCACCATTCCGACCGCCGACGAGAGCCTGGTGGTGATCCGCTTCGCCAACCCGCGCGGCTTCGACTTTCCGTATCTGCTGAGCATGCTCCACGACTCGTTCATGTCGCGCGCCAACACCCTGGTCGTGCCGGGCGGAAAAATGGAGCTGGCAATGCAGCTGATCTTCACGCCGATGATCATGCGGCTGGTCGAACGCAGCCGCAAAGCCGTCGCCGCTGGCAAACCATGAAGCGCGCGGCTGTTGCGATGGCGGCCGATCCGAAGAGCGCGGCGCTGCGCGTTCAATGCGCCAACGCCATCCGGGCCCTGGCGATGGACGCTGTGCAGGCCGCGAACTCCGGCCATCCGGGCATGCCGATGGGCATGGCGGACATCGCCGAGGCGCTGTGGCGCCATCATCTGCGGCACAACCCGGCCGACCCGGACTGGATCGACCGAGACCGCTTCGTCGTCTCGAACGGCCATGGCTCGATGCTCCTGTACGCGCTGCTGCACCTGACCGGCTATGCCCTGCCCATCGATCAGCTGAAGCGCTTTCGTCAACTGCATTCGCGGACGCCGGGTCACCCCGAGCTCGACGTCACGCCAGGAGTCGAGACGACGACCGGCCCGCTCGGGCAAGGTCTCGCCAACGCGGTCGGGATGGCGCTCGCGGAAAAGCTGCTCGGGCAGGAATTCAATCGACCGGGGCACACGGTGGTCGACCACCGAACCTATGTGTTTCTCGGCGACGGCTGCCTGATGGAAGGCATCAGCCACGAGGTCTGCTCCCTCGCGGGCACCTGGCAGCTGGGGAAACTGATCGCGTTCTACGACGACAACGGGATCTCGATCGATGGCCCGGTCGACGGCTGGTTCACCGACGACACGCCGGCCCGGTTTCGCGCCTACGGCTGGAACGTGCTGCCCGCAGTCGACGGCCACGACCGCGCGGACCTCGACGCCGCGATCGCCGCAGCGCACCTATCGACGCAGCCGGTGCTCGTGTGCTGCAAGACGCGCATCGGCCACGGCTCGCCGAACCGTGCCGGAACCGCGAAGGCCCACGGCGAAGCGCTCGGCGACGCCGAGATCGCGCTGACGCGCGAGTGTCTTGGCTGGACCGCGCCGCCGTTCGAGATCCCCGCGCCGGTCGCGCAGGCGTGGTCGGCACAGGCGGAGGGCGCGGCCGTGCAGCGCGCCTGGCAACACCGGCTCGACGCCTATGCAGCGGCGCACCCCGAACTGGCCGCGGAATTGCTGCGGCGCTGCCGCCGGCGCAGCGCGCTCGGCGCGCCCGCGGAGGCTGCACT
>JALYXU010000303.1 GCA_030946925.1 Pseudomonadota bacterium | reverse complement strand
GTCTCGACCTCGCGCCGATTCTTCGACTCTTCCATGTCGATGAAGTCGACGACGATCAGGCCGCCGAGGTCGCGCAGGCGCATCTGGCGCGCGATCTCGTCGGCGGCCTCGAGGTTGGTGCGGGTGGCGGTCTCCTCGATGTCGCTGCCACGGGTCGAGCGTGCCGAGTTGACGTCGACCGAAACCAGCGCCTCGGTGTGGTCGATGACGACGGCGCCGCCCGACGGCAGATTGACCGTGCGCGAGAAGGCCGTCTCGATCTGGTGCTCGATCTGGAACCGGCTGAAGAGGGCAGCGTCGTCGCGGTAGCGCTTGACCTTGTGCGCCGTCTCCGGCATCACGTGGGTCATGAACTGCTGCGCCTGGTCGTAGATGTCGTCGGTGTCGATCAGGATCTCGCCGACGTCGGCAGTGAAGTAGTCGCGGATGGCGCGGATCACGAGCGAGCTCTCCTGATAGATCAGGAACGCGCCCTTGCCGGCCTTGGAGGCGCCGTCGATGGCGCTCCAGAGCTTCAGCATGTAGTTGAGGTCCCACTGCAGCTCGGGTGCGCTGCGGCCGATGCCGGCGGTTCGGGCGATCAGGCTCATGCCCTTCGGGTACTCGAGCTGGTCGAGGTTTTCCTTCAGCTCCTCGCGGTCCTCGCCCTCGATCCGGCGCGAGACGCCGCCGCCGCGCGGGTTGTTCGGCATCAGCACCAGGTAGCGGCCGGCGAGCGAGACGAAGGTCGTCAGGGCCGCGCCCTTGTTGCCGCGCTCTTCCTTTTCGACCTGGACCAGCAGCTGGTCGCCGTCCTTGATCGCGTCCTGGATCCGCGCCGAGCGCGCGTCGACGCCTTCGCGGAAATAGTTCTTCGAGATTTCCTTGAACGGCAGGAAACCGTGGCGGTCTTCGCCGTAGTCGACGAAGCAGGCTTCGAGCGAGGGCTCGACCCGCGTCACCACCGCCTTGTAGATATTGCCCTTGCGTTGTTCACGGCCCTCGATTTCGGTCTCGAAGTCCATCAACTTTTGGCCGTCGACGATGGCGAGGCGACGTTCTTCCGGCTGCGTCGCGTTGATCAGCATGCGCTTCATGTGCACTCCTTGCGCGCCGCCTCGATACGGCAGCGCGCGTTCTCCAGCCGCCGCGGCCGGGCCGCTGGCGACGAATCGATGCACGAGAAAACGCGGAAGAAACCGGAAGGAATCGCCCTGGACTGCGCGGAATCAAAGCGGTCGAAAGACCGCGGACCCGGGCAGCGTTGGCGCGCGCGAGGCAGTGAAGTGGCGGGTGGGTGGCACGCTTGCGATCACTGAACGCAGGCCGAAGCGCGAGGGAGCCGGGTCACCAGAACGGAGTTCCAAGTGGGCATTCGTCTTCAGCCAGGAAACCTTGAGATGGTTCTTTCTTGTTGCTCTGCCGTCTCGCGCATCGTCGCCGCAGCGTCACATCGGAACGCAGCCTGCAGGAGCGACGGGACGTTGCATCACCGTGTGGCCGGAACTTGGGTCCCGGCCGCCACTCAGAGCCAGAGCCGCGCCGCTTTGATCGCGACGCTAAACTCTGAAAAATCAAACACTTACGGCTCAGAGTGGAGCAGCGCATTATAAGGGCCAAAGGAACCAGGGTTTCGGTCGTGCCGCCGACGCCGGCGCTCCCCTCAGAGGTCAGGGCGGCCCCGGTCGTGCAAAACATCCTGGTTGGCGCCGGTTCGGTCGGGCAGCGGCTCGACAACTTCCTGGCCAAGACGCTGAAGGGCGTTCCGAAGACGCATCTCTATCGCGTGATCCGCTCCGGCGAGGTCCGTGTCAACAAGGGACGCGCAGCCGCCGACACGCGGCTCGACCTGGGCGACGAGATCCGGATTCCGCCGGTTCGCACGGCCGACCGCAGCGCGGTGCCGGCGGCGCCTGCGCGCGAGTTCTCGGTCGTCTTCGAAGACGAGCACCTGCTGGCGATCGACAAGCCGGCAGGTGTCGCCGTGCACGGCGGCAGCGGCGAAAGTTTCGGCGTGATCGAGCAGTTGCGGCGGGCCCGGCCCGACGCCGAATTCCTCGAGCTGGTGCACCGGCTCGACAAGGACACCTCGGGCCTGCTTCTGATCGCCAAGACGCGCAAGGCACTGGTCGGTCTGCAGAACGATCTTCGTTCGCGGGCGCCGGCGCGGGCGATCGGCAAGAGCTACGTGGCGCTGGTCGCGGGCGACTGGCCCGACCGGGCGAAGGTGATCGACGTGGCGCTGCACAAGTACCTCGACACGGAAGGCGCGCGGCGGGTTCGCGCCGTCGCGGCCGACGACGCCGATGGCCGCCGCGCCATCACGCTGGTTCGCGTCGCCGAGCGGTTTGCCGGCGCGGCTTGGCAGTTCACGCTGCTCGACGTCACCATCAAGACCGGGCGCACGCACCAGATCCGGGTTCACCTCGCGCACGAGGGACACGCCGTCGTCGGCGATCCCAAGTACGGCGACTTCGCAGCCAACAAGACGCTGGCCCGCGGCGCCGCGGTGCCCCCCCTGCGCTTCGAGCGCATGTTCCTGCACGCCCGGCGCCTGCGATTCGTCCATCCGGGCAGCGGCCAGGCCGTCGAGATCGAAGCCGCCTTGCCGGAAGCCTGCCTCGGCCTCCTCGACGCGCTTCGCAGCAGCGGCAGCGGCGGCGCATGAGCCGGACGCGTCGCTTCGATCTGCTCGTTTTCGACTGGGACGGCACCCTGTTCGATTCGACCCGTCTGATCGCCCGCTGCATCCAGTCGGCCTGCGCCGATCTCGGAACCACGGTGCCGAGCGACCGCGACGCCAGCTTCGTCATCGGCCTCGGGCTTGCCGACGCGCTCCGCCACGCCGCTCCGGATCTGCCGCCGGAGCGCTACCGCGAGCTCGGCGAGCGCTACCGCTTCCACTACCTGGCGAGCCAGAACGACATCGTCCTGTTCGATGGCAGCGCCGCCATGTTGCGCGGCCTGAAATCGCGCAACCATTGGCTCGGCGTGGCCACCGGCAAGACCCGTCGCGGCCTCGACGAGGCGCTGCAACGATCGGAATTGAATGGGCTGTTCGACGCCACCCGCACCGCCGACGAGACCGCCGGCAAGCCGGACCCGCTGATGCTGCACGAGCTCATGCGCGAGCTCGGAACCAGCAGCGAGCGAACGCTGATGGTCGGCGACACGACCCACGACCTGCAACTCGCCGCCAATGCCGGCTGTGCCAGCGTCGCGGTGAGTTTCGGCGCGCACGAGCCGGAGGCCTTCGTCGACCACCGTCCCTTGCACGTCGCCCATTCCACGGCCGAGCTCGACGCCTGGCTGCTTGCACATGCCTGAACGGCAATCGATGGAGACTTCATGCGACACCTGTCACCGATGATTCGCGGGACGCGGCGCGCCGCCGGCCTGCTCTGCGCCCTTGTCTTGTCGTTCGCCGCCGGCATCGCAGCGGCCCAGCCCACCGGCCTGGGCAGCGCCGACCTGCCGCCAGGCATGACCCCGGTCACCTCGGTCGAAGGCATTTCCGAGTACGCGCTTCCGAACGGTCTGCATGTGTTGACCCTGCCCGATGCCTCGAAGCCGACGACGACGGTCAACCTGACGATCCGGGTCGGCTCGCGCATGGAGAACTACGGCGAGACCGGGATGGCGCACCTGCTCGAACACCTGATGTTCAAGGGCACGCCAGGCTTTCCCGATCCGAAGAAAGGCATGAGCGAGCGCGGTCTCGCGTGGAACGGGACGACATCGGACGACCGGACCAACTACTTCGCCAGCATGGCGGAGAACCCGGCCAACCTCGACTTCTATCTGCACTGGCTGGCCGAGGCGCTGACGCAATCGTTCGTTGCCAGGAAGGATCTCGACTCCGAGATGACGGTCGTTCGCAACGAGATGGAATCGGGAGAGAACGATCCGGGCCGGATCCTGGTCGAGGACATGCTGGCCGCCTCGTACCACTGGCACAACTATGCCAAGAGCACGATCGGCGCGAGGGCGGACGTGGAGAACGTGTCGATCGACCGGCTGCAGGCGTTCTATCGCAAGTATTACCAGCCCGACAACGCGGTGCTGATCGTCGCCGGCAAATTCGACGAAGCGGCCACGCTTCGGCTCGTCGCCGCGACCTTCGGCAAGATTGCGAAGCCGACCCGGGTGATCGAGCCGACTTACACGCTCGACCCGGCCCAGGACGGCGAACGGGCCGTGACCTTGCGCCGGGTCGGCGACACGCCGATCGTCCTGACGATGTATCACGTGCCGGCCGGCGCGTCGCCCGACTTCGCGGCCGTGTCCCTGGCCGCGACCATGCTCGGCGGCCCCGAATTCCGTCTGCACAAGGCGCTCGTCGCAACGCACCTGGCGGCCGAGGCGTTCGGCGGTGCGCAGGCGCTGGCCGAGCCCGGCTACGCCATTTTCGGTGCCCAGTTGAAGTCGGATCAGCGGCTCGACGCGGCCCGTGACGCGCTGATCGCGTCGGTCGAGGGCATCGGCCGGCTGCCGTTCACCGCCGCCGAGCTCGAGCGCGCCAAGAACGTCTGGCTGCGCGGCTTCACGCAGACACTGAACGACCCGCAGCGGGTCGGGCTCGGCTTGTCCGAGTTCGTCGCCCAGGGCGACTGGCGGCTCGGCTTCGATCGGCGCGACCGCATCAAGGCGGCCACGCTGGCCGACGTCAACCGGCTGGCGGTTCAGTACTTCGTCACCAGCAACCGCACTCTGGGCAGCTTCATTCCGAGCCCGACGCCGACCCGCGCGCCGGCGCCGGAGCGGGTCGACGTAGCCGCCCTGATGAAGGGCTTCAAAGGCGGCGCGGCGGTCGTTGCCGGTGAAAACTTCGACGTCTCGCCCGACAACATCGATCGGCGCACGACCATCGCCACGCTGCCCGGCGCGGCCGGGGTCCGCATGGCGTTGCTGCCGAAGACGACGCGCGGTGGCAAGGTCATCGCCACCATCACGCTGCGCCTCGGCGACGAGAAGACTCTGTTCGGCAAGGACCTGATCGGTGCGGCCACCGCCAGCATGCTGGCGCGCGGCACCGAGCGGCTCACGCGCGAAGAGCTGGCGGCAGCGTTCGAGCGGTTGCAGACGTCGTGGAGCGTCGGCGGCAGCGCCACCGGCGTGGCCCTGCATCTCGAGACCACCCGCGCCAACCTCGCGGCCTCGGTTGCGCTTGCGAGAGAGGTCTTGCGGACGCCTCGCTTCGACGCCGGCGAGTTCGAGCAGATGAGGGCTGCCTGGATCAGCGGCATCGAGGAATCGCGCTCGGAGCCGCAGGCGATCCTCGAGCAGCGGATCGAGCGCCAGGGCAACCCCTACCCGAAGGGCGATGTTCGTTATGCGATGACCTTCGAGGAGACGCTGAGCGAGCTGGCGGCGCTCAAGCTCGACGACGTCCGAGCCTTCTACCGCGATTTCTACGGCGCCTCGAAGGCCATCGTCGTCGCCGTCGGCGACTTCGATGTCGCGGCGCTGACGCCACAGCTGCAGCAAGCTTTCGGTGCCTGGACCAGCAAGGCGTCGTATGTGCGCGTTCCCGAGCCGGCCATCGAGATTCCGCCGGCGCAGTTCCGGATCGAGGTCAAGGACAAACAGAACGCGGTGGCGCGGGCCAAGCTGGAATTCGCCTTGCGCGAATCGGACCGCGAGTACCAGGCCTTGCGTCTGGCGATGCAGATCTTCGGCGGCAGCGGCGGTGGCAGCGGCCGTCTCTGGGACCGCATCCGCGAGAAGGACGGCCTCTCGTACGGCGTCGGCGCCAGTGTGTCCGGCGGCCAGTACAACGCCAACGCCGACTGGAACTTCAACGCCATCGCCGCGCCGCAGAACCTCGACCGGGTCAAGGCCGCGCTCGACGCCGAGGTGGCGCGGGCCCGCCGTGACGGCTTCACCGCCGACGAGCTGCGCGGGGCGAAGGAATCGATCGCCGCATCGAACCGGCTGGGACGCGCCCAGGACAGCGCGCTGGCCCGCGCCCTGACGTCGTTCGTCGAGCGCGACAAGACGCCGAAGTACTTCGCTGAGCTCGACCAGCTGCGGGCCCAGATCACGCTCGACGAAGTCAATGCGGCTTTCCGCAAATACGTGGTGCCCGAGAAGTGGGTGTTCGGCGTGGCCGGCGACTTTGCCAATGCCAAGGCGGGGGTGGCCGGAGCACCGGCGGTCCGGTGAAGGCGCCCGCTCGGGTCCTTGCCGATGCCTGAGATGACCCTTCCGGTGCCGGCCGTCTGGCCGGCGCAGCGCCTCTGCGGCTCAGCCGATCTTGCCGAAAAGGAGCGCGCGCTCGTCTTCGACGTGATTCATTTTCGCGAGCCGGCACGGGCTTTCGTGCTGCGCTTCGACGGCAGTGTCGTCGCCTATCTGAACCGCTGCGTGCACGTGCCCACCGAGCTCGACTGGCAGCCCGGCGAGTTCCTCGACGGCGGCCGTGAATTCATCCTCTGCTCGATCCACGGCGCCGCCTACGCGCCGCTCACGGGGCTGTGCATCGGCGGCCCGTGCGGGCGCGGCCGGTTGACCCGGCTCGACGCGTTCGAGCGTGACGGCCAGGTCTGGTGGCAGCCGTCCCGCGACACCAGGCCGGTGCCGAAAGCCGCGCCACCCGACGACGCCGCTCAGGGTTCGCCGTCCCAGTAGTCGAGGTTGCTCTCGACGCGCTGGATGGCGCGAAAGGGCCGCATCGACGCTGCGTACTTTCCGGAGTCCGGGTATTCGCAGATCTCCGGCCGCTCCTGCGTGCTGATGCTGAGGTAGTTCATCGGCGCATCCGACGTGTTGATGAACTGATGCGGATAGTCGGGGCCGGCCGGAATGAACACCACGTCACCAGCGCTCACGGGCAGCATCTCGCCAGCGACCCGCAATGCGCCTCGGCCTTTCAGGATGACGAACATTTCCTCCTGTGCGTGGTGGAAGTGATACGGGCAACTGCGCATCCCGGGGGCGAGAACGTCGAACCCGGCACCGAGTTTCTTCGCGACCGTGCCGTCGGAAACGCTGCCGCACCGCGTGTCGTAGAGCGGCGGCCGCAAGTCATGGCCGAGAGGCACCGCATCGACGTTGCGAACCAGCTGCCGGCGCAACGCCGCGGCCCGTGCAGAGACCGTCTTTGCAGCGCCGTCATCGCCGGGCTCGTTGCCGTCACTTTGCGCAGTCATGGTGTCACTCTCGTGCGTTGAATCGTCATGGTAGCGGCGTCGCTTCGTCAGCGAGGCGAGCCGATGGGCGCTTTCGTGCGGCTCCCATTCGGCACGGCCAATGTGGTGCGGCCGCTTGCCGACATGGTGCACGGCACTGCACGCGCGCCGGTCGAGCCGAGCCACCCAGCGCTTCGTGACCGTGCGCCAGCCGAGCCGATCCGGCGTGGCATAGGCCTTGCTGACTTCGTCCCCGCTGACGAATCGTCGTCTGCTCGTTTTCAGTCGAATTATTCGGAGGTCTCCCCCATGAAACGTCGCTTCGCGCTCCGAGCCGCTTGCGCAGCTCTCGCCGCATCCGGTCTCTTCAGTCTGCCTGCTCACGCCGCCGACACGATCAAGGTCGGCGTCCTGCATTCGCTCTCGGGAACGATGGCGATCTCCGAGACGGTGCTCAAGGACACTGTCCTCATGACTGTCGACGAGATCAACGCCAAGGGCGGCCTGCTCGGCAAGAAGCTGGAAGTCGTGGTCGTCGATCCGGCCTCCAACTGGCCGCTGTTCGCGGAAAAGGCCAAGCAGCTGATCACGCAGGACAAGGTTGCCGTGGTCTTCGGCTGCTGGACCAGCGTCTCGCGCAAATCGGTGCTTCCGGTCTTCGAGGAGAGCAACAGCCTGCTCTTCTATCCGGTGCAGTACGAGGGCGAGGAGCTCAGCAAGAACGTCTTCTACACCGGCGCCGCGCCGAATCAGCAGGCGATTCCCGCGGTCGAGTACCTGATGAGCAAGGACGGCGGCTCGGCCAAGCGCTTCGTCCTGCTCGGCACCGACTACGTCTACCCCCGCACGACCAACAAGATCCTGCGCTCGTTCCTGCACAGCAAGGGCATCACCGACGCCGACATCATGGAGGAGTACACGCCGTTCGGTCACGCCGACTACCAGACCATCATCGGCAAGATCAAGAAGTTCTCCTCCGATGGCAAGAAGACGGCGGTGGTCTCGACCATCAACGGCGACTCGAACGTGCCGTTCTACAAGGAGCTCGGCAACCAGGGCCTGAAGGCGACCGACGTGCCGGTCGTGGCCTTCTCGGTCGGCGAGGAAGAGCTGCGCGGCGTCGACACCAAGCCCCTGGTCGGCAACCTGGCGGCATGGAACTACTTCATGTCGATCAAGAACCCGAGCAACACGGCGTTCATCAAGGAATGGAGCGACTACGCCAAGGCGAGGAGCATCCCCGGCCACAAGGACAAGCCGCTGACCAACGACCCGATGGAGGCCACCTACATCGGCATCCACATGTGGGCACAGGCGGTCGAGAAGGCGAAGTCGACCGACACCGACAAGGTGATCGCGGCGATGGCCGGCCAGACCTTCAAGGCACCGGGCGGATTCATGTCGACGATGGATGCGAAGAATCATCACCTGCACAAGCCGGTCTTCATCGGCGAGGTGAAGGCGGACGGCCAGTTCAATGTGGTGTGGAAGACGCCGGGCCCGGTCAAGGCCCAGCCATGGAGCCCTTACATCCCCGAGAACAAGGGCAAGAAGGACGAGCCCGAGAAGAAGTAAGAGGCGGGGGTGCGAACGCTGCTGCGCGCCATCGGCGTCGCACTCCTCTGTTTTTGCGGGGCCGCGCAGGCCCTGACGCCGGCGCAGGCACTGGCGATCGCCGCGGGCGACAGCGATTCGCGGATCGCTGCGCTCAATGCCGCCGCGGCGAGAGGCGAGCCGCGTCTGGCCGCCTTCGTGCAGGCGCTCCTTGCCGACGAGGTCAAGGTCGCCGGCGACAAGGTCGTCATCGTCCGCGACGGCAAGGCGAGCGACGCGGCCACCGGCGCCGATGCAGCTCTCCCCGACGCTGCAGAAGACGTCAGCAACAACAACAGGATGCGCGGTGCCCTCGAAGCGGTGCAGTCGGCGCTTCGCCTCTTTTCAGCGGACGGCGCGGTCCGCCGGGCGGCGATTGCCGACCTCGGCAGGCAGTCGCTCGAGGAGGCGCAGCTTCCGCTGGTCGAGAAGGCGCTGCTCGCGGAAACCGATACGGACTTGAAGGACCGCTTGCTGCGCATGCGAGCGACGATCCTGATCTCCTCGCCGGATCGCGCCAAGCGCGTCGCTGCCGCGAAGGAGCTCGCCTCGAGCGGCCAGAGCAGCGTCGCCAGCCTCCTGCAGGAGCGGCTTGCTGCGGGCGCCGAGTCCGACGCCGAGGTCCGCGCCGCCTTGCAACAGGGCCTTGCGGCGGTGCGCGGCCGGCTGGCCTGGGGCGAACGTCTGGCCGTGGTCTTCACCGGCATCTCGCTCGGCTCGGTGTTGCTGCTGGTCGCTCTCGGACTGGCCATCACCTACGGCCTGATGGGCGTCATCAACATGGCCCACGGCGAGCTGATGATGATCGGCGCCTACACCACCTATGTCGTGCAGAACCTGTTCCGCATCTACATGCCCGGGGCCTTCGACGCCTACGTCATCGCCGCGATCCCGGCCGCGTTTCTGGTCTCGGCGCTGGTCGGTGCAGTGCTCGAGCGCGGCGTGATCCGGTTTCTCTACGGCCGGCCGCTCGAGACGCTGCTCGCGACCTGGGGCATCAGCCTGATCCTGCAGCAGGCGGTGCGCACGCTGTTCGGTGCGCAGAACGTCGCAGTCGAGAACCCCTCGTGGCTCTCGGGCGGCGTCGCGGCGATGAGCAATCTGGTGCTGCCCTACAACCGGATCGCCATCATCGCCTTCTCGATGCTGGTGCTGGGCGGCGTGGCCTTGCTGATCGCCAGGACCAGGCTCGGCCTGTTCGTTCGCGGCGTCACCCAGAACCGGCGCATGGCGGCGTGCGTCGGTGTCGACACGGCGCGCGTCGACACCGTGGCATTCGCCTTCGGCGCCGGCATCGCCGGATTGGCAGGCTGTGCCTTGTCGCAGATCGGCAATGTCGGCCCGGACCTCGGCCAGAGCTACATCGTCGACGCCTTCCTCGTCGTCGTCCTCGGCGGCGTCGGCCAGCTCGCCGGCACGGTCGTGGCCGGGCTCGGCCTCGGCGTCCTCAACAAGCTGCTCGAGGGCGTTGCCGGAGCGGTTCTGGCGAAGATCATGGTGCTTGTCTTCATCGTGATCTTCATTCAGAGAAAACCTTCTGGGTTGTTCGCGTTGAGGGGTCGGAGTGCGGAGGCTTGATTTTTTTGCTCTTTGCGCGAGAGCGCGCCCGGAACCGCCGGGCAGGCGGGTCACTTTCATTTGCAGGCCCAAATGAAAGTAAGCAAAGCAAAGGGCCTCAATACGATGAGAGCAGCTCGCTTCGGCAAGAGACTTCGGTTGGCGATGACCTGTCCAGTCCAAGGCATCGCGCGTCCGACACGAAGAGCAAATGCGTTGGCTCTTCGCCTTGGACGCGTCGAGGCTTCCAGTCGAACCAAAGTTCGACGACCGCAACTTTTAACCGAAGCAATTCCTTCAAATCGTGTTCAGGCCCTTTGCTTTGGTGACTTTCATTTGGGCCAGCAAATGAAAGTTACCGGGCATGCCGGGCCCGTTCCCGGCGCAGTGCCCCGCGCAGCGGAACCCATCGCATGAGCGCCGTCAACCCAATGCCAGCAGCATCGATCAACCAACGCAGATCGATGCTGATCGGCAGCAAAACCTGGCTAGGCGCAACCATCGCCCTCATGGTCGTTGCACTCGTCGTGCCGGCGGCCAATCTGCTGGTCCCGGCCGACAGCATCTTCCATCTCAGCGACTTCGGTGTGCAACTGATCGCCAAGATCATGTGCTACGCGATCGCGGCCCTGGCGATGGACCTGATCTGGGGCTACACCGGCATCCTCTCGCTCGGCCACGGCGTCTTCTTCGCGCTCGGCGGCTACGCCATGGGCATGTACCTGATGCGCCAGATCGGCCGCGACGGCCAGTACCGGATGGACATGCCCGACTTCATGGTCTTCCTGAACTGGAAGGAATTCCCCTGGCAGTGGGCGGTCTCGAACTCGTTCGTCGCGCAAATGGCGCTGGTGGTCCTCGCGCCGGGGGTCCTTGCGTTCGTGTTCGGTTTCTTCGCCTTCCGTTCGCGGATCAAGGGCGTCTATTTCTCGATCATCACGCAAGCCATGACGTTCGCGGCGATGCTGCTGTTCTTTCGCAACGAGACCGGCTTCGGCGGCAACAACGGCTTCACCGATTTCAAGCGCCTGCTCGGCGTGCCGATCGCGACGCCGCAGATGCGGATGCTGCTCTTCGTCGTCACCGGCTGCACCCTGATCGGCTTCTACGTGATGGCGCGCGGCATCGTCGGCAGCAAGTTCGGGCGTGTGCTGCAGGCGATCCGCGATGCCGAGACCCGGGTCATGTTCACCGGCTACGACCCGCTGCGCTACAAGCTCGCGATCTGGACGCTCTCGGCGGTCATGTGCGGCATCGGCGGCGCCCTCTACGTGCCGCAGGTCGGCATCATCAACCCGAGCGAGATGACGCCGGCGGCCTCGATCGAGATCGCGATCTGGACCGCGGTCGGCGGCCGGGCGACCCTGATCGGGCCGATCGTCGGCGCCTTCTTCGTCAACGGCGCGAAGAGCTGGTTCACGCAGGTCTTCCCCGAGTTCTGGTTGTACTTTCTCGGCGCCCTCTTCATCGCCGTCACGCTGTTCCTGCCGGCCGGAATCGTCGGCTTGTTCAAGCATCCGAAGGTGCAGGCGCTGTTCAGGCGCAGCCTCGCCAAGGAAGCAGGCTCGGCGCCATGACACCGGAGCTGATGCGCGCCGGCGCCGAGGCCCGTCGCCAGGCCGAGCAGCGCGCGATGGCGCATCAAGGCAGCACGTCGGGCGGCCGCGAGACCAGCTATTCCCGCGTCGTCACGCCGGGCCAGCTCGACGTCGCGCACGGCGCGATCCTCTATCTCGACGAAATCACCGTCAGCTTCGACGGCTTCAAGGGGCTGAACGCCTTGTCGATGAGCATCAGCGCCGGCGAGCTGCGCTGCATCATCGGCCCGAACGGTGCCGGCAAGACGACGATGATGGATGTCGTCACCGGCAAGACCCGGCCCGACAGCGGCCACTGCTTCTTCGGCTCGACGATCGACCTGCTGCGGCTGCGCGAGAACGAGATCGCCTCGGTCGGCGTCGGCCGCAAGTTCCAGAAGCCGACGGTGTTCGAATACCTCTCGGTCTTCGAGAATCTCGAGCTGGCGCTGAAGGCCGATCGCGGCGTCCGCGCGTCGCTGTTCTTTCGACTGTCAGGCGCGCAGCTCGACCGGATCGGCGAAATGCTGGCGCTGATTCGCCTGAAGGACGAAGCCCAGCGCACCGCCGGGATGCTCTCGCATGGCCAGAAGCAGTGGCTCGAGATCGGCATGCTGCTGATGCAGAACCCGCGCCTGCTCCTGCTCGACGAGCCGGTCGCCGGGATGACCGACGAGGAAACCGAGCGCACGGCCGAGCTGTTCCTCTCGCTCGAGGGCAGCCACTCGCTGGTCGTCGTCGAGCACGACATGAAGTTCATCCACGCCCTGACCCACGGCAATCCGAACAAGAAGGTCACGGTGCTGCACGAGGGCAGCGTCCTCGCGGAAGGGTCGCTCGCCCAGGTGCAGGCGAACGAGAAGGTCGTCGAGGTCTACCTTGGCCGGTGACCAGCTGGAAGTCGGCCCCTTGCTGCAGGTCGCATCGATCGAGCAGTACTACGGCGGCTCGCACATCCTGCGCAGCGTCTCCTTCGAGGCCGCGGTCGGCGAGGTCACCGTCGTGCTCGGCCGCAACGGCGTCGGCAAGACGACGCTGCTGAAGAGCCTGATGGGTGTCGTCCCGGTCCGTTCGGGGCGGGTCGGCTTCGGCGGCGCCGACATCACGGCCGAGACGCCGTACCAGCGCGTCCGCCGCGGCATCGGCTATGTCCCGCAGGGCCGCGAGATCTTCGGCCGCCTGACGGTGCAGGACAACCTGTCGATGGGCCTTGCCTACAAGCCGGGCTCGACGCCGCTGCCGGAGGCGCTGTTCGAGCTGTTCCCGGTGCTGAAGACGATGCGGCACCGGCGCGGCGGCGATCTCTCGGGTGGCCAGCAACAACAGCTGGCGATCGCCCGCGCGCTCGCTGCCGGGCCGCGCCTGCTGGTGCTCGACGAGCCGACCGAGGGCATCCAGCCGTCGATCATCAAGGACATCGGCCGCGTCATCCGGATGCTCGCGGACACCGGTCTGCCGGTCGACGGCACGGCCCGGCCGATGGCGATCGTCCTGGTCGAGCAGTACTACGACTTCGCCGAAGAGCTCGCCGATCGCTATCTGGTCATGGAGCGCGGCGAGATCGTGCAGCAGGGACGCGGCGCCGACATGGCGGCCGACGGCGTGCGCGCCCGCATGTCGATCTAGGCCGCGCCGCGGAGCGTTTCCCTAAGGCAGCGGAATGCCGAGGTCGAGCGGCCGCAGCCGCGGCGAGCCTGTGCCCTGTCGCTCGGCCCGCTTGACCAGCTCGAGCACGGCGCGATTGACCGGCGCCTCGGTGCGGTGTGCCGCTGCCAGCGCGACGACGGCGCCCTGCAGCTGATCGACCTCCGTGGTGCGCCGCATCTCCAGGTCGTCGGCCATCGAGGTGCGCGCATGCGCATCGATCTTCAGCTGGCTGGCGGCGGCGATCCGGAACAGCGCGTCCGGCAGGCGCAGCACCGTCGGCAACCACGCTGCCGGCAAGGCGCCGACCTTGGTCGGCCGGATTGCCGCGGCCCGCAACGCCGCCAGGGCCTCGTCCATGCAGGCGGCGAAGACCCTGCGCCAGCCGCGGTCGGCGAGCTCTTCGCGCAGTGGAATGCCTGCGAGCGCGTTGAGGGCGTTGTTGAGGTTCAGTAGAAGCTTGCCCCAGGCCACCGCTGCCATGTCGTCCGCCGTCCTGAAGCGCAGTTGCGGCGTCGTCAGCTCGCGGGCCAGTCCGGCGGCGCTGGCATCGATGACGATGTCGCCGTCGCTGCCGCGATGAAAGCGGCCGTTGCCGAGCGCGACGACATTGAAAGCCACCATGCCGGCGACGACCTGCATCGCCGGCAGGGCCCGCTGCAGGATCGCCGCGTTGTCGACGCCGTTCTGCAGCGAGACGACGATCGCATGCGCCGGCGCGTGCGCCAGGATGGTCTCCGCCATCTCGACGGTGGCGCCGCTCTTCACGGTCACGAGCACGACGTCGGCCGTGCCGAGCACGCCGGGGTCGGCGCCGATCTGCAGCGCTGCGGCGTCGACATGGGCGCGGGCGCCGTCGCGTGCCGTCAGGGTCAGACCGTGCTCTCGCAAGTCGTCGGCGATGCGCGGCCGGGCCAGGAAGGCGACCGGATGGCCGGCGGCAGCGAGCTGGCCGCCGACGAAGCAGCCGATCGAACCGGCACCGGCGACCACGACCTTGCTTGCTTGCATCGCTGCCTCGTTGTGCTGCCGCACCGACCGGGACGGGCAGTCTAGCGTTTCGATGTCGGCGCGAGAGCGACGGGCGCCGTCCAGGGCGCCGATCACAATGCGGCTCTCCCGTCACGGCACGCCTGCAATGATCACCGTTCACCACCTCAACAACTCGCGCTCGCAACGCGTGCTCTGGCTGCTCGAGGAGCTCGGCGTGCCGTACGAGATCGTCAAATACCAGCGCGATGCGGCGACGATGCTGGCGCCCGAGGCGCTGCGCAAGATCCACCCGCTCGGCAAGTCTCCGGTCCTCACGGAAGACGGCACGACGGTCGCCGAGTCGGGCGCGATCATCGAGTACCTGCTCGAGCGGCACGGCGCCGGCCGCCTCATGCCGAAACCCGGAACGCCCGAGCACCTGCGCTTCAGGTACTGGCTGCACTTCGCCGAGGGCTCGGCGATGCCGCCGTTGCTGCTCAAGCTGATCTTCGATCGCGTCGAATCGGGGCCGATGCCGTTCTTCGTCCGGCCGATCGCCAAAGGCATCGCCCGCAAAGTCAAGGCCCTGATGGTCGAGCCCAACCTGAAGCGCCAGCTCGATTTCATGGAAAGCGAATTGGCCAAGAGCACATGGTTCGCCGGCAATGACTTCAGCGCCGCCGACATCCAGATGAGCTTTCCGGTCGAGGCCGCGGCACAGCGTGCCGGTCTGAACGCGAGCCGGCCGAAACTGATGTCCTTCCTGAAGACGATCCACGCCCGACCGGCGTACCGCAAGGCGCTGGAGCGCGGCGGCCCGTACAGCTTCGCCAACGATTGAGGCGACTCGGTGCCGCGGGCCGATCGCCGCGGCGATCGAGCGGCCGCAGCAGCTAGCGCGCCGAGGCCTCGCCCGCGGTGTCGGGCACCGGTCCCGGCGAAGCCGCGCTGCGGCCTGCCGATGCGGCGACGGCGACATCGCGCGGTGCGGCGCCGCCGACTCCGCCGGCCTTGGCGACCGCCAGACTCGCGGGCCTCGGCATCGGCATCGGCATCGGCGGCGGTGTCGCCGGCGCCTCCAGCAAGGCGAGCATCGGGCTCTTCATCTGCGCGGCGAAGACCAGCACGGTCTTGGCCGAATCGAACGGCAGCTTCTGCCGCGGATCGGCGCCGTGCGCAATCAGGAAGGCGACCATGTCGCGCTGCGACGTCGGGTAGGCCAGATAGCCCGGCAGCAGGACCCGCTGCAGCGGCACCCAGGCGAGCTGGCCGCCTCGCTGCGGCGGCGCCAGATTGGCGAGCCGCGGCAGGCGGTACAGCCACCACTCGAGCGCTGCCCAGTTGCTGTTGCGCAGGGCCACCTCGAAGCCGCTCGGCAGTGCGCCGTCGTAGCTGTCGAGCGCGGTTTCGGGCCGATGCCCGGCCACTTCGAGCTCGTGGCCGAAGCGGCTGAGAAGAAGCTCCGGATCGGCCGCATCGAGCGGGCTGAACGAGAGCTTGCCCGGCTCGAGGGCGCCGTGATCGAGCCAGTACGTGAGCACCGTGTCGAGCCCGGCGGCACGCGCGCCGGGGCAGCTCAGCATGCGAAAGACATCGTGGCGGACCGCACGCGGATCGTCCCGGGCCAGGCCGACGAGCGCCTCGCGGACCGGCGCGGGGGCCGAGGCGAAATCAGGACAGGGGTTGCTGTCGGCAAGGGCGACGAGGGGCGACGCCGGGCACTGCTCGGCAGTCGCTCCCTGCTCGATCAGCTCGGGGAGCGCCCGCCAGAGACGCGGGTCGCGGGTGGCCAGCGCGAGCGGGCAGTCCTGCAATCCGGAGCGTGCGATATCGGCGCTGCGGATGCTGCCGGGACGGTACTCGCAACGCGCATTGAGGGCGCGCTGCACGCTGTTGAGCATCGCGCAGGGCGTCGGATCGTCTTCGGTGAACTTGCCGTGCACATGCTTGACGATGTCCCACGTCATGCTGGTGTCGGTGGCGATGCCGGCAGCGCTGATGGCCAGGCCGATCGGCGAGCAGGCGGCGAGCAGGGGCCCGATCGAGGCGGCGATGCCGAACAGCCGAACCAGATTCGCGAAGCGACGCATGAGCGAGGATGGCAGCCGTCGCCTCGGCAGACGTCGCAAGGATGCGCGCGACCGACGACGGAGGCCGATGGTAGCGACGGGGGGTCGCGGCTGTCTGTGACGAAACAGCCTATCGGGCCGCGTCTCGGTAACACGATGTGCACGACTGCCTCAAAGGGCGGTGCACGGCCCTCGGCGCGCCGGCGCCGCAGAGGCATGCAATCCGCAGCCGGTCGGCTTCAGATCATGCGTCGAGGTCCCGCAGCGAGGCGCGGCAATCGGTCGGCGAGACTGTTGCCGGCGGTTACGCGCGGGGCCGTTGCTGATCCGGCCACCGGCAGTCCCCGGCGTCGCCGGGGCGCTCTCGCGATGCGCTCTCGCGATGCGCTCAGCGGGCGCGTGGCGTGCCCTTTTTCGCCGGTGCCTTTTTCGCCGCGGCTTTCTTGGTCGCTGTCTTCTTGCTCGCGGTTTTGCTCGCCGCCTTCTTGGTCGCTGTCTTCTTGCTCGCCGCCTTTTTCGCCGGGACCTTGCCGCCTGCTGCGCGCGCTTCCGACAGGCCGATCGCGATCGCCTGCTTGGGGTTCGTCACCTTCTTGCCCGAGCCGCCGCTTTTCAGCGTGCCTTGCTTCATCTCGTGCATGACTTCTCCAACCTTGTCGGATGCCTTCTTGCCATACGTTGCCATGTGCGTGTCCTCGTTTCGTAGGTTGAACGTGGTGTGCCGCACGCCCTCGGCAGCTTGCGTGCCTGCTGCCGCGGCGCGGGCGCGCCAACTGCCAGCGCAACGCAGGCCGGTGCCTTCGCAAACGGCAGGACCGCCTCGATGAGGTCTTCGCTGGATTTTGTCCGCGTCCGAGGTGCGCGTGAGCACAACCTCAAGAATGTCGACGTCGACGTGCCGCGCGACGCGCTGGTCGTGTTCACCGGCATCTCGGGCTCGGGCAAGTCGTCGCTCGCGTTCGGCACCATCTATGCCGAAGCCCAGCGCCGCTACTTCGAATCCGTGGCGCCGTATGCGCGGCGGTTGATCGAGCAGGTCGGCGCGCCCGACGTCGACTCGATCGAAGGGTTGCCTCCTGCCGTCGCCTTGCAGCAGCAGCGCGGCAGCCCGACGGCGCGCTCGTCGGTCGGCAGCGTGACGACGATCTCGAGCCTGGTGCGCCTGCTCTATTCGCGCGCCGGCAGCTACCCGCCGAAGCAGCCGATGCTCTACGCCGAAGACTTCTCGCCGAACACGCCCGCCGGCGCCTGCCCGGAGTGCCACGGGCTCGGCCGCGTCTATCAGGTGACCGAGCGCTCGCTGGTGCCCGACGACCGCCTGACGATTCGCGAGCGGGCGGTCGCGGCGTGGCCGCCGGCCTGGCATGGCCAGAACCTGCGCGACATCCTGACCACGCTCGGCCATGACGTCGACGTGCCATGGCGCGAGCTGCCGAAGAAGACGCGCGACTGGATCCTCTTCACCGACGAGCAGCCGACGGTGCCGGTTTATGCCGGCTTCTCGCTGGCCGAAGCCCGGGCGGCGCGGCGGCAGAAGATGGATCCGAGCTACATGGGCACGTTCACGAGCGCGCGCCGCTACGTGCTGCAGGCGTTCGCGACCACGCAGAGCGCGATCGTCAAGAAGCGGGTCTCGGCCTACCTCATCGGCAGCGTCTGCCCGATGTGCGACGGCAAGCGGCTGAAGCGCGCGGCGCTCTCGATCCGCTTCGCCGGCCGCGACATCGGCGAGCTCGCGCGCTTGTCGCTGGCCGAGCTCGGCGCGGTGCTGCGGCCTGCTGCCGAGGGCCGGCTCGGCGATCAAGGTGGCGCGGCGACGACGTCGACGCTCAGCCGCGTCGCCGCCGAGCGCGACACGCAGCGCCGTGTCGCCGGCGGCGGCTCGGCCCACGCCGGCGCGCCCGACGTTCGCCGCACGCCGAACTTGTCCGAGGAGAAACGGATCGCCGCACAGCGGCTGGCGACCGAGATCGTCGGCCGCGTCGCGACGCTCGAGGGCCTCGGCCTCGGCTATCTGTCGCTCGAGCGCAGCACGCCGACGCTGTCGCCGGGCGAGCTGCAGCGCCTGCGTCTGGCAACGCAGCTCGGCTCGCAGCTGTTCGGCGTCGTCTACGTGCTCGACGAGCCCTCTGCGGGACTGCACCCGGCCGATGCCGAAGCGCTGCTCGATGCGTTGCAGCGCCTGAAGGCCGCGGGCAATTCGCTGTTCGTGGTCGAGCACGACCTCGAGGTGATGCGCCGGGCCGACTGGCTCGTCGACGTCGGCCCTGCCGCAGGCCAGGACGGCGGTCGCGTCCTTTACAGCGGCGCGCCGGCCGGCCTCGCCGATGTCGCCGCCTCGGTGACGCGACGCTATCTGTTCGGCACGGGCGGAGAGGCGGGGGAAGCCGGTCCGACTCCGACCGGGAATGCGAGTGCGAGTGCGAGTGCGAGTGCGGGTGCGAGTGCGACTGCGAGTGCGACTGCGAGTGCGGGTGCGAGTGCGGGTGCGGGTGCGGGTGCGACGGCCGACCTGTCGCCGCGGCCGCGACGCGACTGGCTCCGCCTCGACGCCGTGACGCGCAACAACCTGCACGACATCGCCGTGGCCTTTCCACTCGGCTGCCTGACCGCGGTGACCGGTGTCTCGGGCTCGGGCAAATCGAGTCTCGCCAGCCAGGCCCTGCTCGACCTGGTGAGCCACGCCCTCGGCGCCACCCTGCCCGCGTCGGACGACGACGGACCGGACGACGACGCCGATGCATCGACGCACGTCGCGGAGCCGCCCGAGCACGTCGCCAGCGGCCGGATCGCCGCCGGCATGGAACGGGTCGCCCGGCTGGTCTGTGTCGATCAGAAGCCGATCGGCCGGACGCCGCGCTCGAACCTCGCCACCTACACTGGCCTGTTCGATCCGGTGCGCCGCCTGTTCGCCGCGACCCCGGCCGCGAAGCGCCGCCATTACGACGCCGGGCGCTTCTCCTTCAACGTCGCCAAGGGACGCTGCCCGACCTGCGAAGGCGAGGGCTTCGTCAGCGTCGAGCTGCTGTTCCTGCCGAGCGTCTACGCGCCGTGTCCGGCTTGCCACGGTGCCCGCTACAACGCCGAGACCCTGGCCGTGACCTGGCAGGACAAAAGCATCGCCGAGGTCCTGGCGATGACGGTCGACGCCGCCGCCGCGTTCTTCGCCGGGCAGCCGTCGATTGCCCGGCCGCTGCAGGTGCTGCAGCAGATCGGCCTCGGCTATCTGCGGCTCGGCCAGCCGGCGACCGAGCTGTCGGGCGGCGAGGCGCAGCGCATCAAGCTCGCCACCGAGCTGCAGCGGCAGCAGCGCGGCAACACGCTCTACGTGCTCGACGAGCCGACCACCGGCCTGCACCCGGCCGACGTCGACAAGCTGGTGGCGCAGCTGCAGCAGCTCGTCGATGCCGGCAACAGCGTGGTCGTGGTCGAGCACGACATGCGCGTCGTCGCCGCCTGCGACTGGGTCATCGACATGGGGCCGGGTGCCGGCGATGCCGGTGGCCGCATCGTCTCGGTCGGCACACCGACGGAGGTGGCGGCGGCGCCAGGGAAGACCGCACCGTATCTCGCTCGCGAACTGCACGCTCGATCGAGCGTGCCTAGAAAAGCTTCGCCGCGAGCCAGGTGAAGCCGGTGAAGGCCGACCAGCTCGGCGGGCCGGAGCGCAGACCGCGCGCCGCGCCTGCGTCGAGCGTCAGCCGCTTGCTCAGGTTGTAGCTGACGGCGACCAGGAACTGGCTGCTGTCGGCGGCGCCGCGCTGCTGCGTGCCGGAGAATTCGCCGCCCA
>JALYXU010000296.1 GCA_030946925.1 Pseudomonadota bacterium | reverse complement strand
TGAGCGTGACGCTGAGCGCGCCGAAACTCTCGATCTGCTGCGGAGCATTGCTGCCTGCTGCCAACGCCGTGTAGTTGCCGGGCATGTTGCCCGGGTCGATCGCCGGGTTGATCGGCGTGACTTCGGCCGTGACCATACCGCTGGCCGTGGCGCCGGTGGCCGTGACGAAGCCCGCTGCCGGAAGGCTGACCTGGGCCGACGAACCGGCCACGACGATCGTGGTCGCCGTCGCCGCGTCAAAGGTCTGCGTCGCGCCGACCCGCGTCAGCCGGGCATTGACGCCGCTGGTGGCACCTGCGGTCACCGACACGGCAAGAACACCCTTGGCATGACCCGCCAGCTCGAAGGCAATCACTTTGCCGTCGCCGGTGGGAACCTCGGTCAATGTGTAGCTGCCATCCGCCGCGGTGCTGGCCGAGCGACCGGCCGATTTCACGGCCACGCCGCTCAAGGCGGCGCCGCTGCTCGATCCGACGACCGTGCCACTGATGCTGCCGGTCGACGCCGCGGTCGGCGCCGGCAGCGTTGAATCGGAGCCGCCGCCACCACAGGCCGCGACAACCAGCATCAGGGCCGAGACGAGCGGCCAGCGCCAAGGCGAGTGCAAGCCATCCGTCAGGGCTGCGTTTGATCGAGTCGCTTGCATGTGAGCCTCCGCCTCTGACGTGTTGTCGAGGTCCGGGACGGGTTTTAGGCTCCGGTGCGTTATGCCAGCGTTACCAGCAGCGGCGCCGGACAAGAAAAAACGCCCTGAGTGGGCGTTCTGGCAGGGCCGGAGTTGGCGCGCGCCGCGCGCCGCCGCAGCTCAGAACAAGGCCATGCTCAGCTTCCGCCGGTACGCGTCGATCACCGGATCGGTCGGCGTCGTCGCCATCTTGCCGGCGATCTCGAGCGTGCCTTTCTTCGGCGCGGCGTCGGCCTTGGCGGCGGGTTGCGCCGGCTTGGCCATCACTTCCAGGATCGCGACATAGGTCTTCCGCGCGAGGCCGTCCTTCCAGGCCTTGTCGCGCATGACGATCTCGAGCAGCTGGTCCATCGCCTCGGTGAAGTCGCTCGCCGCGAAGTGCGTCCGCGCCAATTCGAAGCGGGCCTCGAAGTCGCGCTTGTCGGCGGCGAGCGCGGCCTCGAGCGCGGCTTTGGGCCGTGCGGTCGGTGCCGCCTCCATGGCGGCGAGCCAGTGCCCGGCGGCAACCAGGCGGGCGTCGGGGATGACGTTGCCGGCGACCGGATCGAAGGCCTTGCGTGCGTCGGCGACGCGGCCTTCCCTCAGAAGCGCCCGCAGGTAGTCGTAGCGGGCGGCGTCGTTGCCCGGGTTGGTTGCCAGCGCTGCCTGCAGCTTGTCGAGGGCGGTCCCGCTGTCGCCCTCGGCGAGCAGCTCCTCGGCTTCCAGGAGGTCGTCCGCGGCGGCGCTCTCCTCGACGCTCGGCACGTGCTTGTCGAGGAACTTGCGCACCTCGGCCTCGGGCAGCGCGCCGACGAAGCCGTCGGCCGGCTGGCCGGCCTTGAACAGGACGCAGAACGGGATGCTGCGCACGCCGAACATCTGCGACAGCTGCTGCGCGATCTCGGGCTCCTCGTCGGCGTTGAGCTTGCCCAGCTTGAAGCGGCCGTCGTAGTCGGTCTCGAGCTTTTCGAGGACCGGGCCGAGCGTCTTGCACGGGCCGCACCACGGCGCCCAGATGTCGAGCAGCACCGGCTGCGCGAGAGAGGCACTGACGAGTTCGGCTTCAAAGTTCTGGTGGGTGATGTTGTGCATGGGGGTCGCGGTCGGAAACGATCGAAAGGGCAGCTCGATGGTGCGTCGCCGCCCCTGGGTGCAGGCCAGCGTGGCAGGCTTGCAGACGGACTGAAGTTGATGCCTCGCCGCCTACAATTCAAGGTTACCCGAGACTCCAGGAATCGACTCAGTGCGCAACGCCCCGGCTGTCGTCGGCGTCGTCATGGGCTCCAGCAGCGACTGGCAGACATTGCGCGTCGCGACCGAGATTCTCGCCGAGTTCGGCATCGCCCACGAAGCCCGCGTCGTCTCCGCGCACCGCATGCCGGACCAGATGTTCGCCTATGCCGAGGCAGCGGTCGGTCGCGGCCTGAAGGCGATCATTGCCGGTGCCGGCGGCGCCGCCCACCTGCCCGGAATGCTCGCCGCCAAGACCACCGTGCCGGTGCTCGGGGTGCCGGTGCCGAGCCGGCATCTGCAGGGGGTCGATTCGCTCTGCGCGATCGTCCAGATGCCGCGCGGCATTCCGGTCGCGACCTTCGCCATCGGCGACGCCGGCGCGGCCAATGCGGCGCTCTTCGTCGTCGCGATGCTGGCCGTCACGGACGCGGCGATGCGGACCCAGCTCGACGCCTATCGGCTGCGCCAGAGCGAAGCGGCGCAGGCGATGACGGCCGAGTTGAAGTGAGCCCGGGCAGCGCCGTCGCCGGGCGATCGACGGAGGCATCGAGCGAGGCGGCGAGGCCAACCGGCACTTCGGCACGGCGCGGTTCGGGGCCGATCGACTACATCGCACCGGGCGCGACGCTCGGCGTGCTCGGCGGCGGCCAGCTCGGCCGGATGTTCGCGCAGGCCGCGCAGCGGGCCGGCTACGGCGTCGCCGTCCTCGACCCGGATCCGGCCAGCCCGGCCGGCCAGATTGCCGGCGAGCACATCGCCACCGCTTATCTCGACCGCGCCGGGCTGGCGCGGCTCGCGCAAAGCGCTGCCGCGATCACGATCGAATTCGAGAACGTGCCGGCGGCTGCGCTCGAGACCTTGGCGGCACTCCGGCCGGTCAGCCCCGGCGCGGCGGCTGTCGCGGTCTGCCAGGACCGGCGTCTCGAGAAAGCGGTGTTTCGCGACGCCGGCGTCGCCTGCGCGCCGCACGCGGTCATCGCCTCCACCGCCGACCTCGCCTCGGTCGACGCGGCGCTCCTGCCGGGCATTCTCAAGACGGCCCGGCTCGGCTACGACGGCAAGGGCCAGCAGGCGGTGGCCGGCCGGGGCGCCCTGGCCGATGCCTACGCGGCGACCGGCGGCGTTCCCTGCGTGCTCGAGCAGCGGCTGGCCCTGGCCGCCGAGCTCAGCGTCATCCTGGCCCGGGACGGGTCGGGCGGGACGGTGCATCTGCCGGTCCAGGAAAACGTCCATCGCGACGGCATCCTGGCGCTGACGCGGGTGCCTGCGGAAGGGCTTGCCTCGACCCGGGCCGACGAAGCGATCGCACTGGCTGAGCGCATCGCCGATGCGATCGATTACGTGGGCGTGCTCTGCGTCGAATTCTTCGTCCTGCACGACGGCACGCTGCTGGCCAACGAGATGGCGCCGCGGCCGCACAACTCGGGCCACTACAGCATCGATGCCTGCGATCTCTCGCAGTTCGACCTGCAGGTCAGGACGATGACAGGGTCACCGCTCCAGCCGCCGCGTCTGCATTCGCCGGCAGTGATGCTCAATCTGCTGGGCGACCTGTGGTTTCGTGGCGGCAGCGCCGTGCCGATCCGGCCCGACTGGCAGCCGGTCCTGGCCTTGCCCGGCGCTCACCTGCACCTCTACGGCAAGGCCCAGGCTAGGCCCGGTCGCAAGATGGGCCATTTGACGCTCACCGCCGCCAGTGCCGATGCCGCCGCGGCGGTGGCGCGCACCGCCGGCCGCCTGCTCGGCATCGACCCGGAAGCCTGATCGGTGCTGCGCGACGGACACGATGCCGGCGCCATCGCCGAGGCCGCCGCGCGGCTCGCCGCCGGGGCTCTGGTCGCGTTTCCGACTGAGACCGTCTATGGCCTGGGCGCCCGTGCCGACGATGCCGCGGCAGTCGCCGGCCTCTATGCGTTGAAGGGCCGGCCGAGCGGTCATCCGCTGATCGTCCACGTCGCCGATCGCGCCGCCGTCGACCTGTTCGCGGCTGCCGTCTCGCCGCTTGCCGAGCGCCTGTTCGAGGCGTTCTGGCCGGGGCCGGTCACCGTCATCGTTCGCCGCAAGACCGGCGTCGCCGAGGCAGCCGCGGCCCACCTGCCGACTCTCGGCCTGCGCTGTCCCGCCCACCCGGTCGCGCACGGCCTGCTCGTCGCCAGCGGCAAGGTCGGCGTCGCCGGCATCGCGGCGCCGAGCGCCAACCGGTTCGGCCGCATCAGCCCGACCACCGCGCAGCATGTGGCCGACGAATTCGGCGACGAGCTGCTGGTGCTCGACGGTGGCGCCTCGCGGCTCGGCATCGAATCGGCCATCGTCGATTGCTCGGGCGACCGGCCGGTGCTGTTGCGTCCCGGCGTCCTGACGCGCCATCGAATCGAGGCCGCGCTCGGTGAGCCGCTCGGCGCGGCCGATGCCGCGTCGCCGCCGGCGCCCGGCACGCTCGCCGCGCACTACGCGCCACGGGCCAGGCTGCGCCTGATGTCGACGCCGATGCTGCAAGCGGCGCTGCAGCTGCTCGGCGCCGAGCCGATCGGCCTGGCGGTATATTCCCGCTCGGTCCCGTCCGGCGTCGCGGTCGGCGCCAGGCACCGGCGGATGCCGTCCCGCCCGGAGCAGGCGGCGCACGAATTGTTTTCGGCACTGCGCGAACTTGATGCCGAGGGCGTGCATCTGATCTGGGTCGAGGAACCACCGCCCGGCCCGGACTGGGAAGGCGTCCGCGACCGGCTAGGCCGTGCCGCGGCAAGCTGACTTTTGCGGCTCCGGCAAGACCCACCATCCCCCGAATCCTGGAGAGTTGTTGAATGAGAGCGAACGTGAGTGAACGGGGCCGCGCCGCGATGGCCGCCGGTGTCCTTCTGCTGGCCGTGCTCGGCACATCGTGCGGGGGGGGCGGCACCCAGCAGTCGGCGTTTCGGCCCACCCGCGTGATCGCCTTCGGCGACGAAACGAGCGTGCTCGACGACTCGGCGAATCCGGGCAACGGCCGCAAATACAGCATCAACGGCGTGAACTCGAGCACCGACCCGATCGACTGCACGCTCAACCCGATCTGGGTCCAGGCTGTCGCGGCCCACTATGGCCTGACCTTTCCGCAGTGCGTCGGCAACCTGATCGGTGCGCCGGCCAGCCGGATCCGGGCCGGCTTCGGTGCCAAGGCCGCCGACCTCGCCGCGCAGATCGACGCGCAGCAGAACGAGAGCCCGATGCGCACCGGCGATCTGGCGACAGTGCTGGTCGGCGGCAACGATGTGATCGAGCAGTACCTGCAGTACCCCACGCTCAGCGAGCCGCAGCTGACGGCCAACGTCCGCGCGGCCGGCGCCGAAGTCGGCAGACAGGTCGATCGGCTGGTCAGCTTCGATGTCCGGGTGGTGATCTCGACCACGCCCGACGTCGGCTACACGCCGTTCGCGGTCACCGAAAAGGCGACCCATGTCGACAGCGATCGACAGGCGCTGCTGCAACGGCTGAACCTCGCCTTCAATTCCTCGCTGCGCTCAACTTTCGCCAACGACGGTCGGCACATCGGCCTGGTGACGATGGACGAGCTGGTCGAGACGGTCGGCAAATTCAACGGCATCAACGGCTTCATCAACTCGACCCAGGGTGCGTGCGATCCGAACCAGTCGACACGAGTCCCGGCGTCGGTCCTCGACTGCACCAACCTGACCCTCGTCGACGGTGCGTCGGCGACCAACTATCTGTGGGCCGACGACCGCCATCTGTCGTATGGCGGCCAGTTGTCCCTTGCCAACCTCGCGATCAGCCGGCTCCAGATCAATCCGTTCTGAGCCTGGCCTCGACTCAGCGCCGATGCGGCGCAGGTTCCGCCGGCAGCCGATCGTCGGCGACCCATTCGGTGATCTCCTCGAGGGCCGGCCGCGCGGCGTTGGCGTTGCTGTGGTTGACGATGGCAACGACGATATAGCGCTTGCCGGAGTCGCCGAGCACATAGCCGGCGACGCCGACGACATCGCGGAGCGACCCGGTTTTCAGATGGGCCCGGCCGGGCGCGCCTTTCGAGTTGCGCAAGGTGCCGTCGATGCCGGCAACCGGCAGCGAGCTCATCAGCTCCGGCATCACGGGGCTCGACCACGCCACCTGCAACAGCCGGCCGAGCCCGGCGGCGCTGAGGCGCGACTCGCGCGACAGGCCCGAGCCGTTGACGATGACCGTGCTGGCTGCAGCGCGGCCGACCCGCTCGCGCAGCCACTGCGTGAGAACCGCCCGCGCCACCTCCGGCGTGCCGACGCCGCGCTGGCTCGCGCCGAGGGTCAGGAACAGCTGCTGGGCCATGACGTTGTTGCTCAGCTTGTTGATGTCGCGGATGACGTCGGCGAGTGCGGTCGAGCGCAGCTCGAAGCTCGGCGGAGTCGCCGGTGCGATGCCTTCGCGGACGACGCCGCCGAGCTTGCCGCCGGCCTCCTGCCAGAGGCCAAGCAGCGCGCGCTCGTTGTAGCTCTTCGGGTCGGCGTACGCGAGGGGCCAGACCTTTTCGCCGCAGGCGCTCTGGAAGGCGCCCCGCCAGGTCAGCCGCAACGGATCGGCGTAGTCGCCCTTGAGCATGCCGCGCCAGTCGTCGCACGGACCACCGATCAGCGGCACGGCCTGGTCGGCGCGCACGCCCGCCATGGGCGGGTCGACGCTGACGACGGCGACACCGTGGGCCGGGTCGGGGGTGAAGGTGATCAGCAGGGAGCGGTAATTGAGGAGCAGCGCATCGGCGCCGGCGTTGTAGGGCCGGAAGGGCTCGCCGTCGAAATCGGCCGGGTTGGTGTCGCCCGGGACAAACGCCGAGCGGTCGACGACGATGTCGCCGCGGATCTCATGCACGCCGGCCTGCTGAATCCGGCGCAGCAACAGCCAGATGCGCTCGAGCACCAGCTTCGGATCGCCGTTGCCCTTGATGACGAGGTCGCCGTCCAGGACGCCATTGGCCACCGAACCCTGCAGCCAGACCGGAGTCGCCCAGGTGTAGGCCGGGCCGAGCAGGTCGAGTCCGGCGAAGGTCGTGACCAGCTTCATCAGCGACGCCGGATTGACCGGCCGGTCGGCCTGCCAGAGCAGGCGCGGCCGCGCCGAGTCGACTTCCGACACCCAGACCACCATCGCCTCGCGCGGCACGTTGGCCCGGGCCAGCGCGCTGTCGACCCTCGCCGGCAAGGCGACGGACGCTGCCGATGCGACACTGAACGCGGCCATGCCGAAGGCGGCCGCCACCAGCGCCGACAGAGACGAGGCGCGAGCCGAACGAACGAGCGAACGCCACCCCATGAGAGGAATCATCGCACGCACATCGGCCTGCCGGGAGCGCCGCTAAACTTGGCCGATGGCGCTGCGGCATTAGGGCCTGTTAACGCTATGGGAGGTCTCGCGTGACTCGAAAAAGGGGCGCCCGCAAGGCGCAAAGCGCAGCCGTAGCTGCTGCGACGGCAAGCCTTTGCAACGCGGCGGGCGCGCCTTTTTCGAGATCACCCGACGCGCCGTTGCGCGAGCCCTCCCATAGCGTCAACAGGCCCTAATCCGTTTCCGGACGCGCATGACGACCTTGCTGGTGTTCGACACCGCGTCCGAAAGCATGACCATCGGCTTGATGCACGAGGGCCGATCCTGGTCGCACGCGGGCGCCGGCGGCGCCAAGGCATCGGCCGCGCTGATCCCGGCAATCCTGGCGCTTCTGGCAGAGGCCGACATCCCGCTCGACGCGGTCGACGCGATCGGCTTCGGCCGCGGTCCCGGCGCCTTCACCGGCCTGCGCACCGCCTGCTCGGTGGCGCAGGGGCTTGCCTTCGGGGCGGCCAAGCCGGTGATCCCCATCGACAACCTGCTTTGCGTCGCCGCGTCGGCGCGCGCCGGTCGCGATCCGTTCCGGGTCTGGGCGACGATCGATGCGCGGATGGACCAGATCTATGCCGCCGAATATCTGTGCGTCGCGGATCGCTGGCAGGTCCTGCAGGAGCCGATGCTGACCGATTGCGAAGAGCTCGGCGAGCGGTGGCAACGCGAACCTCCGGATGCAGTGGCAGGCGACGCCTTGCGCGTGTTCGGATCGCGCCTGCAGACCGGCCAAGCCGAGCGCCTGGCCGATGCCCGGATCGACGCGCCGACTCTGCTCGAGCTCGCGGCGCGGGCCTGGCGCGACGGCCAGTGCGTTGCCGCCGCCGCGGCGTTGCCGCTCTATGTGCGCGACAAGGTCGCCGAAACCACTCTCGAACGCGAGGCTCGCCGATGATGCCGCGGCGCGTGGCTTGGCCGCGGCCCCGTGGCGCTCGCTCCGGACCGATCGAGGCATTCCTGTGAGCGTGAACCCGGCGCCGCAACGGCCGACTTTTCGCAGCGACACGCTGCGCTCGTTGACGCTCGCGGGGCTGGACGGCGTGGTTGCGCTCGAGCAGGCGGTCTATCCGTTTCCGTGGAGCCGCGGCAACTTCGTCGACTCGCTGGCCGCCGGCTACCTCGCCTTGACCCTCAACAGCGCGGGCGGCGAGCTGATCGGCTATTGCATCGCCATGCGCGGCGCCGGTGAGCTGCATCTGCTCAACATCACGGTCACGCCGTTGGCGCGGCGGCGTGGTCATGCGCGCCGACTGCTCGCCGAGCTGGCCGCGCAGGGCCGGCATGACGGCGTCGCGACGCTCTGGCTGGAGGTGCGCGCCAGCAACGAGATTGCGCGCAAGGCTTACCTGCGGCTCGGCTTCGCCGAAGTCGGCGTGCGCCGTCGCTATTACCCGGCCCCGGCCGATGGCCGCGAGGATGCGATCGTCATGAGCCTCCGTCTCGATGAGGCAACGGGCTTCGATGCGCTGGAGTGAGCGGCAGCGCGCCATGCTGCGCGAGATGGGCCTGCGGCCGTGGTTTCGCGATGCGCCGGACGAGGGCGGCGTGCCGGACAGCGGTGACGTCGTAGTCGAGGCACCGCCGCTCGAGCGGATCGTCGCGGAAGCGCCCTCGGTTTACTCTGCGACACCGCACTCGACCGTGGCTCGGACGGCTGTTGCAACAACGCCGCCGTCTGGTGGCCGGGCTGGCGCACCGGCCAGCGCCGGCGCCGCGGCCGCAATCGGCCAGGCCGACTGGCTGGTCGTCGGCGGCCCCTTCGAAGCCGCCGAC
>JALYXU010000027.1 GCA_030946925.1 Pseudomonadota bacterium | reverse complement strand
AGCCCTTCGACAGAACATCGGCGTAATAACGTTCTAGCGGGATCTTCGCCTTCGTCGCCTCGCGCCACTCGGCCACCGCCGTTGCCGAACGCTCCACGCCGAGCAGCTTGACGGCACGCGATGCGACGCGCTCGCTGCGCAGGATCTCGACTTGCGTGGCCATGTAGCTAGGAGCCGCCAGCGCCGGTGCCAGAGCGCCGAGCGCCGGGTCAATTCGGATGTCGACGATCAGCGACGTTTCGGCGGTGTATTGCTTCGGCTGCATAAGAACGATGCCGATCCCCAACGCGGCGATGATCAGAAACAGACTCAGCGCCAGCCACTTCCGGGCCCAGACGATGCCGAGGTACTGAAAGAAGTTCACGGCAGGGCCTCAGAAGAGCGATTCGCGGACGTAGATGACATCGTCGCGCTCGATCTTGTCGTTCGGCTTCAGCTCGAGGACCCGCACCGCGCCCGATGCATCCTTGCGGTTGACGCGAATCCCGCGCTCGGTACCCCTCGCCGTCACACCGCCACCTTCGGCCAGCGCCTGCATCAGCGTCATGCCGCGCTCGAGCTTCAGCTGACCGGGTCTCTGCACTTCGCCGTAGATGTAGAACGTGGGCGCCCGATCGACGTAGATGATGTCGCCGTTCTCGACCGCTACGTCGAGCTCGGCCTTGCCCGACTGAAGGATCGCCGGCAGATCGATGTCGAGCTTGATCGGCTTGCCATTGCGATTGCCGACCAGCGTCACCACGTCGGCGCCGCCGGGCACCACCCCGCCGGCGGTGGCGATCATCTCGGAGACCCGGCTACCGACGATGTCGATCGGGAAACGCCCCGGCTTGCCGACCTGGCCGAGGATGGAAATCTGGCTGCTCCGGATCTGCACGGTCTGGATGGTCACCTGCGGCTTGATGACGAAGCCGCCGTCGCGCAGCAGTTTCTGGATGTGCTGCTCGGCCTGCGAGACCGTCAGGCCGAGCACCTTGACCGCACCGATGAGCGGGATGTTGATCTGGCCCGTTTCGGACACGCGCGCTTCGACCGCCAGATCCGGGTTCTGGTAGACCGACATCTTGACGACGTCGCCGACGCCGAGCACCGGCTCGCCCTTGGAAGGCGCCTGCGCATGGGCGGAACCGAGCAGGAAAAAGCTCAGGGCAAGGAGCAGCGACAGGAAACGCCCGAGAGCGCTCGTTCCGCCACGGATCGACAAGCTGCTCATTTGAACCCCTTGAGTCCCTTGTCCAGCGTGTCGCCGCTCGGCATCGACGCGGGGGCGCGTTCAGTGCGGGTCACGTCGACCTGCGGCGCGGCGTTGACAGCGGATGCGGGCAGGGTCGGCGCAAGCCGCGTGACCGGGCGGGCGTCGGGTACCGACGGCGCCTGGTAAGGCGACTTCGCAGCGTCGACCGCGAACTGGCCCACGTACTCGATCTTGGCTGCGCTGCGCAATGCAGCCAAGTCATCGGCCATGAGCTTCCGCTTGCGGTCGTTCAGCAGGAACTGCTCGATCGCCGGGGTGGCCTGGGCGGCGTTGACCGCCATCGGCCGTGACTGCACAAGGCGAACCACCTGGACGCCACCCGGGCGCGTATTGAGCATGGTGTCGCCGTCCTTCATGCCGGCGAACTTGTCGACGTCGGCGAGGGGCAGCTGCTCGGCCGCGCGGACCACTTCGTTGCCCACGAATCGGAAGGCCTTGTCCTTGAGGAACGCGACGAAGTCCGGGAACGTCTTTGCCTGCGTGAGCGCCGCCTTCACCACCGGCACCTGCTCCGGCGTGGCATCGATATTCAGCTCTTGCAGGTTGTAGATTCGCCGCGCCTGGAACAGCGCCGGATGCGCCTCGTAATAGCCGCTGACCTCCGCAGGGGTGGGCTTCGGCGCGCCCGAGCTGATCTTCTCGAGATATGCCTTGGCGATGATGTCGCGCCGCGCCGCATCGATCTGCTGCACGACACGCGGGTCACGATCGAACTTCTGGTCCGCTGCCTTTTGCAGCACGAGCTCCTGATCGATCAGGCG
>JALYXU010000263.1 GCA_030946925.1 Pseudomonadota bacterium | reverse complement strand
AGCGTGATCGCGCCCGTCGCCAGGGCCAGCATGGCGCCGCTCCGGCTGCGGGATTCCGCCGGCGTGAAGCCCATCTCCCGCAGCAAGCCTGCCACCCGCTGATCCACTTCACCAAGATAGCGCTTGGCAAGCTCTGCCACCTCTGCGTCGGCCGGCAGGAGTTCAGTCGCTGAATTGGCGAAGAGGCAGCCGTGCGCGGGCTCGCCGGTGCAAGCGACGATCTGCAGGACCGCCAGCACGGCGCTCCGTGGATCGCTGGCTGACGCGACTGCATCTTGCATCCGGGCGAGAAGCTCGCTCGTGTAGACCTCGAGCACTTCCAGCAACACCGAATGCTTGGACCCGAAGCTTCCGTAGAAGCTGGAGCGGCTGATCCCCATCGCCGAGGTGAGGTGGTCGAGCGAGGTCGCCGCGTAGCCGTGGCGCCAGAACGATTCCAGCGCCGCGCGCAACGCCAAGTCGCGGTCGAACTGTCGAGGCCTGCCCGTCTTGGTCGACATCACTTCACCCTGCACACCAACGGGATACGTCGCTCACGCTACATTATGGACCGATTGGTACGGAACTCCTTCTGCAACCATCAAAAAAAGGAATCATCTTGAATCGCTTCCCCGCCAAAACACATCGCCGATTCGTGCGCCTGGCCGCCGCCGTGGGCATCGCCTGCGGCTCGCTGCTCGCAGCTTCTGCCCACTCTGCCGACACCTCGGCGATGGCAAGGACGGGCACGCAGTACAGGGCCGACGCAGACATGCAGGCGGTGCTCGACCAGCTGGCGACGATGGGCGGCAAGCCGATCGAGACGCTCACCCCGGCCGAGGCACGCAAGCAGCCGACCCCTGCCGACGCCGTCATGGCACTGCTCAAGAAGCAAGGCAAGGACACTTCTCCGACGGCCCTGGTTCCGGGAGTCAGCAGCGTCGACCGCGAGATCGCGGGCGCCTCGGGGAATATTCCAGCGCGTATCTACACCCCGGATGGAGCCGGCCCGTTTCCGGTGATCGTCTACTTTCACGGTGGCGGCTGGGTGATCGCCAGCAAAGAGGTGTACGACGGAGGTGCGCGCGGCCTGGCCAAGCAGGCACAAGCGATCGTCATCTCTTCGGACTACCGGCTCGCGCCGGAGGCGAAGTTTCCGGCGGCCTGGGACGACGCCCTGGCAGCGTACAAATGGGCGGCGGCCAACGCAGCCAGCATCAAAGGCGATCCGAAGCGGCTGGCGCTGGCCGGTGAAAGCGCTGGCGGCAATCTTGCGATCGCCACCGCGGTCGCGGTACGCGATGCCGGACTGCAGTCACCCACCCACATCCTCGCCGTGTACCCGGTCGGACAGACCGGCGACTTGAACACGAAGTCCTACGTCGACAGCGCGGCCGCAAAGCCGCTCAACAAACCGATGATCGAGTGGTTCGTCGACAAGCTGTTGGGCAAGCCCGCCGACAAGATGGATCCTCGGCTCGACCTGGTTCACGCGAACCTGAAAGGCCTGCCGCCGGTGACCATCATCAACGCCCAGATCGACCCTTTGCGCGAAGATGGCGCGATGCTGGAGTCGGCGCTGAAGAAGGCCGGTGTGAAGGTCGACCGCAAGGTCTACGCCGGCACCACCCACGAATTCTTCGGCATGGCTGCGGTTGTGAAGGATGCGGCCGAGGCGCAGAACTACGGCGGCAAGGCGCTGCACTCGTCGTTCGCCAAGTAGCCGACCGAGGCTTTGCAATGGAGGAAAGGGCGCTTTTTGCGCCTTTTCTTTTTGAGGGGCTCGCGGGCTGGACGGCATGAACGCTCGCTCGGACAGCTTCCCGACAGCTTGAATTCGCGCCATCACAGGCGTCTGCGCGGAAGGGGCCGGCACGCATGTCGACCACATCGCGTTGCGCATCCCAAACGCCTAGGGTTAGCACGCTGGTGCCCCGGCTTCGAACGCTCGCTACACTGATTTTGGCCCAGCTCCCGCGCGCAGCAAACGCATCGCTCGGGCGGAAGATATCAGTCCAACCACCCAAAGAGGTCGATACATGCGTCAGAGTCGTTTCCTATCCCTCGTGCTTGCCGTTCCCCTCCTTTGCGCTGCTGTAGGAGCGTCGGCGTTGGAAGCCGACCCCGCCACCGGTGGGGCGAAGGCGGAACCCGAACCAGGCTGGGCAAAAGGTCGGCCCAAGACCGAAACCGCCATGAAGATGGCGCCGGTCCCTGCGTTCCCGATCCCGACTGCGGCCGCCGATTTGCCGACCAAGAAGTTCAAGTTGCCGCCGGGCTTCCAGGTCGAGACCTGGGCGCCGGGTGTGCTGGATGCGCGCGATTTGCGCCAAGGTGACAAGGGCAATATCTTCGTCAGCACGCTCTTCGTCGGCAACAAGGTCTACGTGCTCCCGGAGAAGGCGGTCGACGGCAAGCGCGAGCCGAAGGTCATCATCGACAAGACCGAGCAGGCGACCGGCATCGAGTTCTACAAGGGCTCGCTGTTTTTCGCCACCAACAAGAGAATCGTGCGCTACGACAACGTCGAGGACAAGCTCGACAAGCTCGGCGAGCCGAGCGCGGTATTGACCGACAAGCTGCCGGGCGGCAGCGACCACAGCTGGAAGTACCTGCGCGTTCACGACAACAAGCTGTACTACAACATCGGCGCGCCCTGCAACATCTGCGATCCGGGCGAGTACGCGAAGATCTATCGCATGAACCTGGACGGTTCGGGCAACGAGACCATCGCGGCTGGGGTGCGCAACACCGTGGGCTTCGATTTCGATCCGAAGTCGGGTGACCTCTGGTTCACCGACAACGGTCGCGACTGGTTCAGCGAAGAACTGCCGAACGACGAGCTGAACCATGTGACCCAGCCCGGCAAGCAGCACTTCGGCTTCCCGTATTGCCACCAGGGCAACATCCCCGACCCGGAGTTCGGCTGGGGCAAGTCATGCGACGACTACACCAAGCCGGTCTTGCTGACCGGGCCGCACGCCGGCACGCTCGGCCTGAAGTTCTACACCGGCAAGATGTTCCCGGCCAAGTATCGGGGTGCGATGTTCATTGCCCGGCACGGCCCATGGAACCGCACGAAGAAGTATGCCGACGTGATGGTCGCGTTCCCGGACGGCAAGGGTGGCGCGAAGCTCGAGCCCTTCATGACCGGTTTCGTCGAGAACAACAGCTACCTTGGGCGTCCGGTCGACTTCCTCGTGATGAAGGATGGCTCGCTGCTCGTCAGCGATGACCACGCCGGTGCGATCTACCGCATCAGCTACGCAGGGAAGTGAGTTGATGCCCTGGCCGCGCGCCGCGGCTACGGCCGCGGTCGCCTTCGCGTTGCTCGGGTTGGCGACGGTGCTGTCGGCGAATGCGCAGGCGAACGCGCAGGCGAAGAAAGCGGCCGCCAGGGCGAGCGCTGCCTCGGCGGCGCGCCCCGCCGGCACTGCCGCCTCGTCCCCTTCCGGCAATGCGCTCTATGCCGAGCGCTTCCGCAACGTCTGCGCCGCCTGCCACGGCGCCGACGGCCGCAGCGACATGGCCGACACGCCGGTGCTGGCGGGGCAGTATTCGCTCTACACGATCACCCAGCTGTTCCTCTTTC
Source organism: Pseudomonadota bacterium (assembly GCA_030946925.1). Lineage (GTDB taxonomy): Bacteria > Pseudomonadota > Gammaproteobacteria > Burkholderiales > Burkholderiaceae_C > Schlegelella_A. The sequence goes on along the minus strand of JALYXU010000263.1, from coordinate 22,212 downwards.
GCGAAGGCCGTCGCACGAATGAGTCGATGGTCGCGATTGCGAAGCCAATGACCGACGCGGACTTGCGCGGCTTCTCCGACTTCATCGGCACACTGCCGCCTGTTCCACCACCGCCGCCCGCCGCCCCGCCCGATGCCGCGCGCATGAGCAAGGGTCAGGCCCTGGCGCAGCAGCACAAGTGCGTGTTTTGCCACGGCCCTGTTCTGGACGGCGGCCAGGGGGTGCCGCGCATCGGTGGTCAGAAGGAAGGCTACGTGCGTGCCACGCTGCGTGGCTTCAAGTCGGGCGAGCGGCCGGGATACACGCGCGCGATGACCGAGGCCTTGAGCCAGGTCCCCGTCGAAGACCTGGATCTGCTGGCCTACTACGTCGCGAACTTCACGGGCAAGTAGCTGCCAGCTGGCCGGATTGCTCGGCAGAGAACCGTTGCCGAGCGGCTCCGGATGCAGCAGCGACCGTGGACCCGATCACATGGATGTTTGCTGCGGTCAACACAGTGGAGCCGCCGATCCTCGAGCTTGCAACGGCCAGCGCGTGCTCGAGGGCGACAAGCCTTGGAATAGGGAGCGCTTGCCTCTGGTCGAGGATCGTGTTCGGCAACCGGCTGAAGCAACTTTCGGCTCGCCCTGGCGATGCCGGCTGGGTCGATGGTGCATTCAGCGCAGGTGACGTCATGATGGTCCACGTGCTGCAGAGGCTGAAACCTTCGGGTTTGCTGGACCGACACTCGAACCTCTCCGCCTATGTCGCACGCGCCGAGGTGCGACCGGCCTACGAGCGCGCGTTCGCAGCACAGTTGGCGGTTTTCACCGGCAAGGCATCGACCGGCTAACAATGCAACTCTGAGCGTCGGCGTTGCGCCGGCAATTTTGGGTTCCAAACGACACAACAGGAGACCTCATGAGAAAGTTGCTCGCCGCCCTGACCATCGGAGCGCTGATCGTCAGCACGGCCGCCGGCGCACTGGCCGCAGATGCCGCCGGCGCCGAGCCGCCTCGGTTTCCGCAACTGAGCGCGGAGCAACTCAACGCCTACCAAAAGCCTCTCGGCGAGCAGATCATGAAGGTCTCCAGCATCGGCCTGGCCGGCCCGTACAACCCCATCCTGCGCAGCCCGGTGATGGGCCAGCGCATGTTCGACCTGCTGTACTACCTGCGCTGGAACTCCTCGGTGCCGCTGCGGCTGAACGAGTTCGCCATCCTCATCATCGGTCGTCAATGGCGCTCCCAGGTGGAGTGGTACGCGCACGCACCCCTGGCGATCAAGGCGGGTCTGTCGCCCGAGGTCGTCGCGGAATTGAAAGCGCAGAAAAGGCCCGGCAACATGAAGGCCGACGAGGCCCTGGTGTACGACTTCGTCACCGAGCTCACGACGACCCACCGGGTCTCGGACGCCACCTTTGCGCGTGCCAGGCAGATCCTGAGCGAGCAGCAGATCGTCGACCTGACGACGATTTCCGGTACCTACGTCACCGTGGCCATGTTGCTGGCGATGGCCGAGGAGAGCGTCCCGGCAGGCAAGGAATTGCCGTTCAAGGTCGGCGAGCCTTGACAAGGCGACGGGACCGCGTCGTCACGTACATGGGTCAAGCTCCGGCCGCCGGCGGTTCGATAGGGACGGAATCGGAACGACGCCGCCGTTGCTCTTCGATGCGGCTGATGGCTGCCCTGACCAGCGGCTCGATGGCCGAATCCGGAAATGGCGCGACGCTGCTGACATTGATCTCGCAAAGCACATAGCGATCGTCGCCCTCGCGCGCGGGCTCGCCGTGCAGGAAATCGCAGTCCCACAGCAGCGGCAGTTCTTCTCGGCGGATGCCGAGCGTGCGTTCCAGCTCGGGCAGCCATTGGCTTTCCAGACGGTGCTTCAGGCCTTGCAGATCCGGCAGATCGGGCGGGCGATAGAGCCTTGCGCTCGGCGTGGGCGCCTCCGCCGATCGGTCCCCACCCACGCACGGATGGAGCGCATTCACTGCCTGCAACCCGAAGCCCGCGACGCGGTCTTGCACCAGATAGCAGCGGACCATGCCTTCGGTCAAACGCGGCTGCCAGGCCTGGTCGACCATGTGCCCGCCGCCCTCGAAATACGGAGCCATCAGGGCGACGAATCGTCGAGGCTCACCGTGACTTCGACGCTGCCGCGCGGCGCGTGCCTGGCGAGCACCAGCCTTGCGGGGCCGAAGGCCGCATCACTCGGGGCGGACTGCACTCGCCCGGATGCGTGCTGATGAAGACGCCGGCGGCCGCTACTTCGCGCAGCACGGTGTCGAGCGGAGCGCGGCAATGCCCGGCCTCGTCTTCCTCATGTCTTTTACTCTACACCGAGGTACGATCTAGTACATGACACTCGGTACTGCAGCGTGCTGGCTGCTTCTCGTCATCTCTCTGCCCACCTCGAGCGCGACCGGCCGCATGCGCATCTGGCGCGCTCTCAAGTCGCTCGGCTGCGTCGCTCTCCGCGACGGCGCCTATCTGCTGCCCCCCGGCCCAGGGCGCAGCGAGGCACTGCGCGAGTTGGCCGACGAGTGCGTGCGTGAAGGCGGAAGCGCATGGCTCATGACGGTCACTCCGGACTCACCCGACGACGACATCGCCTATCGACAGCTGTTCGATCGCTCGGAACAGTACGCCGAACTGCGCAAGAGCTGGAAGAGCGAGAACCGCGGCCTGCGATCGCTGTCGATGACGGAGCTCACGCGCCTCAGGCGACGCTTGCAGAAGGAGCTCGACGCGCTGCGCGCAAGCGATTTCTTTCCTTCGGAGGCGAGCGTCGAGGCGGAAGCGGCGTGGCTCGACTTCAGCAAGCGCATCGATGCCATCCTGTCGCCCGACGAACCGCACGAGAAGGCGGGGCGCGTGCCGAGGCTGGACCCCGACAAGTACCGCGGCCGGACCTGGGCAACGCGGCGCCGCCTCTGGATCGACCGGGTGGCAAGCGCCTGGCTGATTCGCCGCTTCATCGACCCCGACGCCAAATTTCGCTGGCTCGCCAAGCCTTCCGACTGCCCCAAGAGCGCGCTCGGCTTCGATTTCGACGGCGCGACCTTCACGCACGTCGGCGACCGCGTCACCTTCGAAACGTTGTTGGCGAGCTTCGGCCTTGACGGCGATGCCGCCCTCATCCGCCTGGGAACGATCGTTCATGCGCTCGACGTCGGCGGAGAGTCGGTTCCCGAAGCAAGCGGCTTCGAGGCGGTGATGGCCGGCGCGCGCGAGCGCCTGCCCGACGACGACGCGCTGCTGGCAGAGATGAGCGCGGTGCTCGATTCCCTTTACGCGCACTTCGGCCGCACGTCGGCCGGCGCGAAGAGATGAAGGAACCGCCATGGATGCGACCGCCGACGAAGAGAAGCCTTCTCCCCAGCACCCCCGCTACTCGCTGTGGCAGCTGGTGCGCTACATGCTCGGCCTGGGTACCTGGGGTTTCGGCGGACCGGTGGCCCTGATCGGCTACATGTACCGCGATCTGGTGGAGAAGCGCGGCTGGATCTCCGAGAGCGACTACAAGGAAGGGCTGGCCCTGGCTCAACTGATGCCAGGCCCCCTGGCGGCTCAGCTGTCGATCTACCTCGGCTTCGTTCACTACCGGGTGGTCGGCGCGACTCTGGTCGGCGTCGCCTTCGTGCTGCCCTCCTTCGTCATGGTCGTCGCCCTCGGCGCGCTCTACGTCGCCTACGGCGGCATCGGCTGGATGCAGGCCGTCTTCTACGGCGTCGGTGCGGCGGTGATAGGCATCATCGCCCTGAGCGCCTACAAGCTGACGGCCAGGAACATCGGCAACGACAAGGTGCTCTGGGCGATCTTCCTGGCGAGCGCGGCGGTCACGGTCATCACGAAGTCCGAGATCGTCTGGGTCTTCCTCGCCGGCGGCGTGCTGGTGTGGCTGTGGCGCGCACCTCCGAAGTCGTTCGGCAGAGGCGCCAGCGCCTTCGGTGGCCCGATCCTCGCGTCCTTCGCCCTGGGGACGGTCGACTGGCCGAAGCTCGGCCAGATCGGCACCTACTTCGCCTACGCCGGCAGCTTCGTCTTCGGCAGCGGCCTGGCGATCGTGCCGTTTCTCTACGGGGGCGTCGTCAAGGAATACGCCTGGCTCACCGACCGGCAGTTCGTCGACGCCGTCGCCGTGGCGATGATCACGCCGGGGCCGGTCGTCATCACCACCGGCTTCATCGGCTTTCTGGTCGCGGGGTTCTGGGGCGCGGTCGTCGCGGCGCTCGCCACCTTCGTTCCCTGCTACCTCTTCACGATCCTGCCGGCGCCCTACTTCAAGAAGTACGGCAAGCGCCCGGCCATCGTCGCCTTCGTCGACGGCGTGACGGCAGCGGCGATCGGCGCCATAGCCGGCGCCGTCGTCGTCATCGGCCAGCGCTCGATCATCGACTGGGTTACCGCGGCACTGGCACTCGCGACCGTGGCGGTCCTTTGGCGTTTCAAGAAGCTTCCCGAGCCGGTCATCGTCGTCGCCGCAGCATTGATCGGCTTCATCGTTCATCCCTTGATGACGCACCCTTAGACGTTTTCAAGAACGATCGCACTCGCCCTTAGCCAGCCCCCTTACCTAGCCGCAGGAGAACACGTGACCCAAGACCCGACCACCTCGCGCCGAGATTTCATCGCCTCGGCGGCGGCGAGCGCAGGCTCGCTGGCGCTGGCGACGACCACTGGAGCAGGCAACGACCATGCCGATCCTGGTCATGGACACGTACGAGCACTCGTACCAGTGGATTTCGGCGCCGCGGCGGCGAACTACATCGACGCGTTCTTCAAGAACATCCAGTGGGACGTCGTCGCGTCACGTCTGGACAAGGCGAAGCAGAGGCAGGAGCCCAGGCCGCTCGAGCAGGTCGAACCGTGGATGACTCGCCAGCGCTCGATCTGGGAGCGTCGCCTCGACCGGCTCGACAGTGATCTTTCACCATGAAGGAGCCCACGCAATGAGCCTGCTCCTCACCTATCGCCCCGACCCGAAGCTCGACCTCGTGCTCGAACGTGTCGTCGACGTGCCGCCGGCGCCCTGAGCCAGCGCTCGGCCCCCGGCCCGACGTCCCTGCCGACTCGCGTCGACTGGACCTCGCGCCGAAGCGTCCGTTGGTACGATGCCGGCGCAGCGCGCGTGTGGAGACGTCGACAGTGCCGGACCGAATCAGCGAGGAGATCACCTTCCGCAAGCTCGAAGTGTTCCTGGCTTACATGAAAGCCGGCAGCCTCACGCGCGCGGCCGAGCAGCTCGACATCAGTACCGTGAGCGTCCACCGGGCGCTGCACTCGCTTCAGGAGGGCGCTCGCTGCCAGCTGTTTCGCCACGAAGGCCGCAACCTGACCCCGACAGACGCCGCACAGGTGCTCGCCGAGGTTGCCCGCGACGTGCTCAAGCTGATGGCCGATGGGGTCCAGGCAACACGCGAGGCGGGAGGCTATTCATCCGAACTGATCCGCATCGGTTCCCTCTACTCGCTGACGATCGCCACCGTTCCGCGCGTCATCATCGAACTGAAGCTCCGCAAGCCGCTGGTTCACGTCGAGCTCATCCTCGGCTCGAACGCCGACCTCGTCATGAAGTTGAAGCAGGGTGAGATCGATGCGGCCCTTGCGGCCGTGCCCGAGCCGGACCCGGACATCGAGTCCATCGCGCTCTTCGAAGACGACATCTTCTTTGCGGCTCCGGTCGGATCGCGCTATGCCGACATGCCGGCGGTCGACCTGCGCGCCTGTGCCGACGAACGCTTCGTCACTCTGAGTGAAGGGTTCGTCACCTTCAGTGGCTTCGTCGAGGCGTTTCGGGTCGCCCAGTTCACCCCCAACGTCGTCGTCAAGGTGGGCGACATTTTCTCGTTGATGAATCTCGTGAGCGGCGGCGTCGGCTTCACCTTGCTGCCGGGACGGGTGCGCGAGGTCTTCAAGGACAAGGTTCAGCTGATCCCGTTGCAACCGCAATACCTGATGCGCCAGACGATCGGGCTGAGCTTCATGCGCACGCGCGAGCGTGACCCCAACCTGCTCGCGCTTGCCGCGTTGTGCCGCGTGGCCCATCGCGTCGTTCCCCGCTAACTTCGTTCGCGCTCTGCGGGGCAACCGACAAGGCGCCGCCGGCCGGCGAGCGGCAACGTTCAGGCGTCCCGCTCGCGCTCGCGCTTCATCAGCACCGCCAAGGTATCGGTCCGGGTGTCCGACACGGCGACGCAAACGGTGTCTGGCAAGGCGACTGCCGCCAGCTTCGTGAGGACATTTCCAGGCGGCATCTCGATGCTCAGGCGCACGCCGCGTTCACGCGCGAGCGCCGTGGTGTCGTGCCAAAGGACCCGGCTCGCCATGTTGTGCGCGAGGTCGTCGGCGATGCGCGCCGGGTCGCGCAACTCGCGGCCGAGGCTGGCGCTGAAGAGGTGCAGCCGGGGCGCCGACATCGGCACGGCGGCCACCGCCAAGGCCAGTGCCGCCGCGGGCGCATCGAGCAGCGGGCAATGCGAAGGCACGTTGATCGCCACGGGCTTGATGCCATGGGCACCGCGCGATTGCGCCAGCGACGCCACGCGCGCCATCGCGGCATGGGCCCCGGCGATGACGAGCTGCGTGGGCGCGTTCACGTTCGCGATGTAGACCGGCGAATCGCTCGCGTGCACCGCGGCAACCAGCGCTTCCAGCACGGACAATTCCAGACCGAGGATTGCCGTCATGCCGTAGCCGCTGGGAAAAGCCGCTTCCATCAGGCCGGCCCGCCGCTCGACCAGGCGCAACGCATCGGCAAAGCCGACAACGCCTGCAACGACTGCCGCGGGATACGCGCCGACCGACAAGCCCGCAACCGCGTCGGGCGGCCCTGCGAGCTTGGCCAGACAGCGACCCATCGCGACGCCGGCAACCAGCAGTGCGATCTGCACAGCGACGGACGACTCGAACGCCTTCTCGGTGTCGAGCGTCAGCACGTCTCGACCGAGCGTATCGCTGGCCTCCGTGAGCGTGTGATGGACTGCGGGCGCCGCCGGCAGCGCACGCAGCATGCCGGCCCGTTGCGCGCCCTGGCCGGGGAACGTGAAGAGAATGCTCACGCCGTCACGTGACCGCCCGGCTGCGCCGCGTCCAGGTCGGCGGCGTGCCAGGGGTCGTCGCAAAGCACAGGGCCTTCGGCGGTCTTCAGGAGCACCGGACCGCCTGTGCGCAGCCACTCGTTCAGTGCAAATGCTCCGCACGGCGTTTCGACCTGCACGTCGACGCGCGACTCGGCGTCGCCCGCCAGCCTGCCTATCTCGCGCAGGGCTTTCGCATCGCTTGCATCGACCGCGCGCACCAGCAGATCGAGGTCGCTCTCAGCCCGCAGCACGTCGAATCCGCTGGCCAGCGTGAAGCCGACGCTGCCTGTCACCCCCCAGCTCAGCGCCGCTTCGTCCAGCTCGCGGGCGAGCCGAGCCAGCGCTCGGAGGCACGGCAACCTGGAATGGCGAAGCGCCAAGCGGCCGGAGACGTCGCGCGCGATGTCTTGCGGAGTGACCTTGCCGATGACTTGATGGGCGTGGACATGGGCGGCGCAGCGCTCGCTGCGGCTTACACCTCGCACGCCGACCGGCACGCGATCGCCCAGGAACGGCGCGCGCCGCACCACCACCGGTGCAACCGCGAGCCACGCCGTCGATGCCCACGCCGGCAGCGCCTCGACCGGCCTCAGGGCCGATGCATTGCCAACCCACAACAGGTCATGCGGCCGATGTGCAAAGGCCGAAGCCAGGAAGCTTTCGCGCACGCCTGGTCACCACTGCGCGAGCAGCTTCTCGCGCACCAACGACGAGGCTTGCCGGTTCGGGCCGCCGAGGCGACTGCGCAGATCGACGGTCGGGTCGCCCCGGATATCGTCGAGCGCCGCGGTCAACGTCCGCCGCACACTGCTCACGTCCTCGTTGCTAGGCTGGTCGGCGCTGCCGACGTCGAGCAGCCGCCACAACAGACCGAGCGTGGCGAAGCTGCCGATGTCGTAGGCCATCGGCGCGACGTCGGCTGCCAGCCGTTCCAGGTCTTCGACGCTGCGCATGGTGACGCGCGCCGCTGCAGCCTTGCCCATCGCATGCACCATGACGCCCGGATCGTTCAGCGCGATGATTCGATTGGCCTGGTAGCCGTGCGCCAGGAACGCGCCCGACATCGCCTTGCCGACGATCAGTGCGATCACGGCGTGGCCCGCCTGTCGGGCCTCCGCGTAGGCACCCGCCGCCCCCGCCAGGGCTGCGTGGATGCCGAACGCTTCTTCGCGACGACCGTAGGCCTGACTGCTGACATCGACCACTGCGACGATCGTGCGCTTCTGCCTCGCGCGGTCCGTATCGATCGCTTCGTGCACGGCCTTGGCCAGCGCCCAGCCTTCGATCAGGCCCACTTCGCCGGTGCGGGCACGCGGATAGGGATTCGATTCGTCGGGCAACACGGCGATGTAGCGGCAAGGTCGATCCGCCAGCACGAAATCGACGACGCTCACCGATGCCGGGTAGCCGGCGACCGGCGCCGCGTTGTCCGTCAACGCGGCCAACCATGTGCCGCCACGACCGCGTGACTCGCTCATGCTCGCTTTCCTCGCTGGAACACGTCTCCGACGACCTCGGGCGTCACTTGCAGCGCCGGGTCGTAGCGGGACAGACGATCGAGGTAGTGCGCATAGGCATCGCTGCGCTCGACGTCGGGACGGCCGCGCACGAGCAATGCGATCACCGTTTCTCTGAGCGCCTGCGAGTCGTCGTCGACGAAGGCATCGGCAAGACCGGTGCGAGCGCGCTGCTCGCCGCCGGTGAAGCTCCAGATGAACGGCCGATCGCGCGAATCGTATTCGGCGATCCCCGCTTCCTGCTCGATCACCTGCGGGCCGTTCAAGCCCAGGCGCGCCTCACGGGTGACGACGAGATAGCTGCACAGGCCCGCGGCGATCGACATGCCGCCGAAACAGCCGACGGTGCCGGCGATGATGCCGATCACCGGCTGATGGCGCCGCAGATCGACGATTGCCGAATGGATCTCGGCGATCGCCGCCAATCCGAGATTGGCTTCCTGCAGGCGCACTCCACCGGTCTCGAACAGGATCACCGCGCGCGTGGGGATGCGGCGCAGGTTGTCCTGCACCGCGAGCTCGAGCGCGCCGGCGATCTTGGCGCCGCCGACCTCGCCCAGGCTGCCGCCCTGGAACGCGCCTTCGATCGCCAGGATCAGCGCCGGTTGTCCTTCGATCTCGCCCTTCGCAACGACCACGCCGTCGTCGGATTGCGTCACGACTCCTTGACGCAGCAGCCACGGCGATGTCACGCGCTCGAAGGGATCGATCAGCTCACGAAACCGGCCACCATCGAGCAGCGCACGGATACGACCGCGCGCGTCGCGCTCGACGAAGCTGTCGCGCGCCAGCAGCGCTGCGGCGCTGCTCATGGCGTGGCTCCGGCGCCGGCGCCGAGCGCTCCGAACGCTTGAGCGATGCGCATCCCCACGACCCCGGGTGTGGCACCGAAGTCGTTGATCTCGAGCGCGACCGCCGGCCCATCGGGCCCGACCGACGCGCCGCCCTCGAAGACCCGATCGAGCTGGGCTTGCCAGACCTTCCCGTATCCATCGACGGAGGTCGTGATCCGCACCGTGGTCAGGCCCGCCGGAGCCGGTTCGAGCAAGACCTCGAGATCGCCCGAGCCGACGACGCCGACGAACGCCCGGCCGACGGCCGGCGCACCCGCGGGGTAGTTGAATTCGTGCTTTTCCATGAACCCTCTCAGGAAGATCGGTGCGAGAGCGACGCGTCGAAGACGTTGCCGATGCGATCCAGGAACAGGGTCGCCGCGAGCAGATCGGCTGCGCCGCCTGGCGACAGATTGAGCTCGAGCGCATCGGCAACGAAGCGCCGCAGCGAGCGCCGGCCCGCCAGGGTCGCGGCGCCGCCGTCGCCGAGCACTGCCGCCGCGGCGTGCTGCACTCGGGTCAAGGCGGCACGGCCGCCGCGCGACAGCACGCACGTGTCGTCAAGCTCGCTGATGATCGCGAGCAGCGCATTCAGGCGCGCCGAGGTTTCACCGTCACCGCGGTCTCGACTGCGCTGGAGCTCGGGCAAGCCGAGGCCGACCACGTGCGGAAAGCCTGCTCGAGCCTGGCCGCGCGCGCCGGCCACCTTGAATGCGCGACACGCCTGCTCGCCTTTGTGGCCGGTGAATTCGGGCGCCTCGCGATCGGCATGCCGGGCGATCGCGCCGGCGATCGCCGCTGTCCTCGCCGCGCTGGAACCGGCACCGTCGATCGATGCGGCCGCCAACAGCAAGCCCAACGCCCAGATCGCACCGCGATGCGTGTTGACGCCGCCGGTGGCCGCGAGCATCGTCGCTTCGGCCTCGCGGCCGAGACGTCCGAGGGTCTCGCGCAGCTCGATCGTCGGCATGCCGAACGATGCGCCCGCCTGCGCCATCGCCGCGAAGGCGGGCTCCAGCGACAGCGCCGAACGCTCCATCAGCGGCAGATCGAGATCGTTGTGCGCCCCGCTGCCGCGGCTGTCCACCAGCCCGGGCTTCGGCGAGAGTCGCGCCTCGTCGATCAACGAAGCCACCGCCAGCGCAGCGAGCTGCGCCGCCCGCGAATTCCGGGCAACCGGCTCGCCGCGAACGCGATTGCCGAACGCGCCCATCACCAGCTCCTGAAGCGCGCCGGCGGGTCGTAGAGACCGCCCGACCACTCGACCAGATCGGCCATGCTCTTGGCCGCGAGCAGCGAGCGCGTGGCCTGATTGCGGTCGACGCCGAGGTCCTCGGGCAGGGCGACGAGGCCATCGGCGCGCAACCGGCGGGTCATGGCCGGGTCGTGTCGCAATCCGATCGGAGTGACACCGGCGACCGCCGCGATCATGGCCCGACGCTCTTCGAGCGACTGCGCCTTGTAGAGATAGGCGACGCCCTCTTCGGTCAGGACATGGGTCACGTCGTCGCCGTAGATCATCACCGGGGCCAGCGCCATCCCGGAATCCTCCGCGACCTGCACCGCATCGAGCGACTCGACGAAGGTCGGCTTGCCTCCGGACTGGAAGGTTTCGACCATCTGCACGACCAGCTTCCGGCCGCGCTCCAAGGGGCTTTCGGTCCGCAACATGCTGAGCCATGCGTCCGTTGAATGGCGACGGCCACCCGGCTGGTGGCCCATGTTCGGCGCCCCGCCGAAGCCCGAGAGCCGGCCGCGCGTGACGGTCGACGAGTGGCCGTCGCCATCGACCTGCAGGGTCGAACCGATGAACAGGTCGACCGCGTATTGGCCAGCCAGCTGACAGATCATTCGATTCGAGCGCATCGAGCCGTCTGCGCCCGTGAAGAAGACATCGGGCCGCGCCGCGACATAGCGTTCCATCCCGAGCTCACCGCCGAACGAATGCACGCTCTCGACCCAGCCGCTTTCGATGGCCGGGATCAGCGACGGGTGCGGGTTCAGCGTCCAGTGCCGGCAGATCTTGCCCCTCAGGCCGAGCTGCTCGCCGTAAGTCGGCAGGATCAGCTCGATGGCGGCGGTGTTGAAGCCGATGCCGTGATTCAGCGACTGCACCTGATGGCGCTCGTAGATGCCACGGATCGCCATCATCGCCATCAGGACGTGCACCGGCTTCACCAGACGCGGGTCGCGCGTGAAGAGCGGCTCGATGAAGAACGGCTTGTCGGCCTGCACCACGAAGTCGACCCACGAGCCAGGGATGTCGACGCGTGGCAGCTCGCTGACGTCGTCGACGATTTCGTTGACTTGCGCGATCACGATTCCATCGCGAAACGCGGCCGCCTCCACGAGCGCCGGCGTGTCTTCCGTGCTCGCGCCGGTATACAGGTTCCCGGCGCGGTCGGCCTTGAAGCCGGCCACCAGGGCGACGTTCGGCGTCAGGTCGACGTAGAGCCGGCCGTAGAGCTCGATGTAGGTGTGGATGGCGCCGATCTCGAGCAAGCCGTCCGCGAGAAATTGCGAGATCCGCAGGCTCTGCGTGCCTGCGTAGGAGAAGTCGAGCTTGCGGGCGATGCCACGCTCGAACAGGTCGAGCTGCTCCGCGCGGCTGACGCTCGGGATGATCATGTGCAGGTCGTGGACCTTCGCGGGGTCCACTTGCGCAAGCGAGCGCGACAGGAAGTCGGCCTGCTTCTGGTTGTTCCCCTCGAGCACCACCCGGTCGTGCGGCGCGATCACCGCTTGAAGGAACGCGACGATGTCGCGAGTCGGCACGACGCGGCCGTCGGCGATGCGCGCGCCGCGGGCGATACGTCTCGCCTTCTCCGTTCGGCGTGTGTCCCAGGTACGGGTCGGTGTCGCGGTTTGCATCGGCTCTCCGGCGCGGGCTGCCAGAGGCAACGGTATCCGCATCACCCTCCCCAATCAATGAATGCGGGCGCGGCTTCGTTACGTAGGGTGAAAGTGACAAGCCGGCGCGGATGAGCGGCACGGCGAGCAGCCGGAATGACCCTGCGTGGCCTGGCTTGACCCGCGGCTTCTGGCCGACATTGAGACTTTGCGCCAGCCGCCGCCGCCGACGGACCTCTGCGACGGGTCGGAGGATCTCACGCGACAGGGTACTGCTGGCTCCTGCATCGCGGCCGAAGAGTAATGAGCTGGGCAACCCTTTGGGTCGCTGGCGACCGTCCACAGAAAGACTGGAATTGGCCACAAGCGGAAGTCCACGACCGTCTCCTCTCGGGAAACGCGTTTCGCGTAGGAAGAACCGTGCGCGTAGCCAACCCAGCAACCCAGCTAGGTCCGTCGGGCAGTCTAGGGCTTCCTCGCGGAAGTTCCCGGTGCTCACCGCAAATCCGAAAGCGGCCACTCCCCGCGTCAGTGATCCTTGACGCGCCACCACCGCTGCAATTCGGCGACTCGCGATGTCAAGCCTCCGAGTTCATCGCAACGGTGCCATCGATCGAGATCCGCAGAAGGGACTATTCGCACCTTCAACGGCTCAGAGGAAGGGCGGGCGTCGTTATGCCGAGGCCCACGAGCGGTTCTCCATCACCGCCAGGATCTGTCGCGCCGCACGCTCGGCGCCGTCGATCTCGACCGGCCTGTAGTTGACCGGCGCGTGCATCGCCGACAGAGCACGTTCTGCCAGCTCATCGGTCGCGAGCTCACGAAAGCGGACTGAGCAATCGGCGCAGTAGTTGTGCAGGCGGTTGCGCACATGGATGCATTGCTCGAAGTGGCGTTCGAGCGGAAAGCTGAGGAAGCGCCTGCGCGTCGCGACGAGCTCCATGCAGGTCGACAGGCCTCCCTGGACCAGGGCAAGGTCGCTGCAGGCGAGATGCTCGAACAGGTTATGCACGTAGGGCAGCACCTCGAGCCCCGCGTGCTCCGGCAGCGCCGACCGGGGCACGCGCGGTCCGGCGACAAGCACCATGCGAAGCTCGGGCACCTGGCGCTTCATGAGTGGGAATGCGTCGGCAATCCGGCGCAGCAAGGGCAGGCCAACGGCCGTGCCGCCGACCGCGGCAATGACAAGCTTTTGATCCTTGCCGTAGCCGTGACGAGCGCGCAGGGCATCGGTGTCGGCCAGCTGCGCCGGATCGAACGGCAGGGCGTAGCCGGTAAAGGCGAAGTTGCGCTTGGTCCAGTCACGGATCCGCGGCAGGCCCGGGCCGAAGGGCAGTTCGGGCACGTCCTCCGGATTGCCAACGAAGATCGCTCGGTCGCGTATCCACGGGTAGCGTGCGACGTGATCGATGTCGTCGGCGTTGCGATCGGCACAAAGAAACGCCTCGCGCTCGTTGCCCTCTTCCATCGGCAGGCAACCGACGAAGTCGGTCAGGAAGACGAACGGCTGGCGCTTGAGCTCCGGATTCTCGTGATAGTGGTAGTCGACCTCCCAGGCCTCATCGCCGATGACGATGTCGTAGTGTTCCTGCTCGAGCAGCTCGGCGAAAACGAGAAAGTTCCGCGCCATCACCTCGTCCATGGTGCGCAGCGCGAAGAAGGCCTGCAGATCGTGCTCGCCCGCCTGCGCTTCGAAGTGCCGGCTCTCATTGGCCAGGCGCGCCGTGATCGGATGGAGCCTCTCGCCCTCGCGCTCGAGGTAGGCCGACGCCGGATGGACGGTGAACCAATCGATCTCGAGGTCCGGATGGAGCTTGCGCATCTCGCGCGCGATGGCCAGGTCGCGTTGGACGTGGCCGAGGCCGATCGCGCTGGATACGAACAAGGCACGGCGCTTCCTTGCCATGGCGCGGACCCAGGTCGAGCGCAGCGGCAGCACGCCAGCGAAATCGCGCACGGCGCGGCCGAATGCGATGGGATCGCGCGCAGGCATGAGATGTCCGCCGCCGCCCACCGTCAGCAGGCGCGCGCCTGGAATGAGCGCAGCGATCTGCTGACCATTCGAGTAGGCAACGCGACCGTCGCTGTCACCGTGGATGACCAACGTCGGGCAGCGGACCTTTCTGGCGTTGTCTTGCATATCGGTGCCGAACCACCCCATCAGACCCATCGCGACGGACGAACCGGTCGTGCTGGCACCATTGCGCACTCCGTCTTCGAACGGCTTTGTCGAGTGGGGCTCGCTAAAGACGATGCCGAAGAAGTCGTCGAGGTAGCCCGGCCAGTTGCTGCACATCCGGTCAACGACGTCACGGGCGGCCTTGACAGCGGCCTCGCCCTCGATCAGTCGCGATGCGTAACCACCAGCAATTACCAAGTGAGAGATGCGCTCAGGCTGCTCGGCCGCGAGTCTCAGTACCGTCATGGTTGCGGCCGATACCCCGACCAACGCGACTCGGTCGACCTCCAGACGGTCGAGCATTGCGACGAAGTCGGCGAAGTAGTGATCGAACCCATACTGATCGGGGAACGTCGGCCGGTCGGAGCGGCCGTTGCCGCGCAGGTCGCCGACCACGACGCGGAAGTGCTGGGCCAACCAGGGCACGACCCCCTTCAATACGTTCGCGTTGGCTATCTGGAACAGCGGAGCGAAGGCGAGCCAGGGTCCGGTCTCGCCGAATTGCGCGTACCAGGAGCGAACGCCACCGCGCTCTACGAATCCTTCGCGAACCGGCGCAATGCTCTCGTACGGGTACGGATCGGGCAGCGCGCCCGGCGCTGGCAATGGGCCGGCAGTCATGACGAGGCGCTGCGGCAGTTCGGGATTCGACGAGGTATTCATCGGTGTTTCTTTGCGAATGCGAGTCTGGTGGAGCGCTGGCCTATGCCTGCGACATCAAACAGCGAAAGGTGGCACTGATTCGATAGCTTCCGTCGGGCCGAGCGAACGGCACCATTGCCGCCGCGTGGGCCTTGTCAACAGCTGCCTCGTCGGAATGCTCGATGGCTCGTGCTCCGACGCCTGAGGATTTCAATGCAAGCAGTGCCGTCGACAGGTTTTCGAAGTGCCAGGGCGCCTCGACATCGAAGCAATCTCCGGGCACGAGTCCAGCGCTCGCCGCAAAACTCCGCAAGATTGCTTCATCGGAGAGCGCGAACGGGCCAGGCGCGCCAGGCGGCGGAGGCGGCAGCAAGGGGCGCATCGCTACTACCACCGAGGCAGCCTCCATCCCTTCGGGCTGGCCCCAGGTGGCCACGAGCACGCGGCCGCCCGGCTTGCAAACGCGCTTTGCCTCGGCCAGGGCGAGCACGGGGTTGCCGGCATACTGAAATGCGTTGAATCCGGTCACCAGGTCGAAACGCCCATCGGCGAAGGGCAGCACCTCGATATCGCCGTGCCGGATGTCGGCCGCAGGTGTGCGTAGACGCGCGATCTCCAGCAGCGGGTCGGCGGCATCGACTCCGTGGGCGCGCGCTCCCCGCTGGACGGCCAGCTGCAGGGCGAGTCCTGCCCCGCACCCGACGTCCAGGTACTCCGTCTCCGCGCGCATTCCGGAACGATCGAACGCTGCTGAGTACACGGGCCCGAACAGAGGCTCCATCCGCTCGCTCCAGTCTCGAGCGCGATGCCCCCAGAGACGACCGTTGCTATCTGCGGTTCGCGGCTTGGCGGCGGTATCCATGTGTCCTGCTCCTCGAGTTGTTGGGGACAAGGCCAATGCCTTGCCGACGCCCATGCAGTGTTGGCGCGGAAACTTCGGTCCGCATGAGCCCAGGCACCCAGGCTGTCCGTTCGGTAGACGGATAGCGGTCGAATCGCGGGACCGCTGGCCCACGTCCGAATCGACTTGCAGGGCCACCCCGAGCCGGTGGAACAGAATCCGTCCATGACTGGCCCTCCGGCTCCTTCGACACCGAAGATCCGCTTCTGCAGTACGGCGGACGGCGTGAGCATCGCCTATGCCGTGGGCGGCGCCGGCAGAGCATTCGTCAAGACGCCGAATTGGCTCAACCATCTTGAGCTCGACGTCGAGAGTCCGGTGTGGCGAGCGTGGATTGCACGGGTGAGCCGGCATTACAGGCTGGTTCGCTATGACGCACGCGGCTGCGGCCTGTCGGATCGCCACGCACGCATAGGGACGTTCGCAACCAACCAGCTCGATCTCGACGCAGTCGTTGAGGCAGTCGGGCTCAAGAAATTCGTGTTGTTCGGCGCCTCGCAGGGCGCGGCGATTGCCATCGAATACGCTGCACGCCACCCGGACCGCGTCAGCCACCTCGTTCTGTGTGGCGCCTATCTGCGCGGCGCCTTGAAGCGCGAGGCCGCACCGAAGGTTGTCGAAGAAGCACTGACCATGGTGAAGATCGTCGAGCTTGGTTGGGGCCGGGAGAACTCGGCGTTCCGACAGGTATTTGCCAGCCAGTTCATCCCGGACAGCTCATCGGAACAAGTGAGCGCGTTCGACGAGATTCAGCGCCGAACGATCGAACCGGAAGCCGCTGCCAAGTTGCTGGCCAGCTTCTACGACGTCGATGTCTCGGCTCTTGCCGCCGAGATCGTCTGCCCGACCTTGGTACTCCATGCACGAGAGGATGCCCGAATCCCGTTCGAGCAAGGGCGGCTCGTCGCGAGTGCGATTCGGGGGGCCGAGTTCGTGTCTCTTGAGAGCCGAAATCACATCCTGCTGGACCACCAGCCTGCGTGGAAGCAGTTCTTCGACGAGGTCGACGGATTCCTGCGTCGACACGGCGGTGTCGACGCCGAAGCGGCTTCGAGTCTGAGCGAACTGACACCGAGCGAAGTGCGCGTGCTCGATCTGGTTGCCGCCGGGTTGAACAATTCGCAGATCGCGACGAAGCTCGACATTCAACCGAAGACCGTCCGCAATCACATCAATCACATCTTCGACAAGCTGGACCTGCCGGATCGGTCGCGCGCCATCGTTATGGCGCGTGAGGCGGGCCTCGGGTTGTCCGATGCGAGGACGGCCTAGGCGTCAGCCGCGACCAACCTTCGAACGCGACAACCTGCGCCGTGACTTTGCCTGGAAGTCGGCTTTCGGGCGTCGAATCCGGATGTGTGGTCGGCCGCTTCGGGTCTATTAGCCGTCGGCTCGATTGCCTTCCCATTCACGGCAGCACCTTGCTGCCTTGCTTGAGTCGAATGGCTGCCTCGAGCCTGGCGAGTGCCTCATCGAAAGCTGGCCGCAAACCGGGGGCCAACTGGCCACGGGCGAGTTCGATTCTGTCGTCCACGCAGGACTGTCAGGCGAACCTCCCCGATGGCGGATTCGCCATCAAGCGCGCGGCGTCGTCACTTGCTGGCGGTGACGGACCAAACCGCATCGCCGACGTCGTCGGCAATCAGGAGCGCGCCGTCCGCACCCTGCGCGAGACCGACCGGCGCGCCATACAAGGCCGATTCATCCTTGGAATAAAAGCCGGTGACGACCGACTGCACGGGTCCCGTCGGTCGACCGTCGACGAATCGCACGAAGCTCACCTTGTAGCCGCTCAGCGGCGACCGATCCCAGCTGCCGTGCTCGCCGATGAAGGCGCCGCCTCGATAGGAGCTCGGCAGGTTGCTGCCCGTGTAGAACAGCAGCCCCAGGGGCGCGACGTGCGAAGCGACGGCATAGTCGGGCTTGATGGCTTTCGCGACCAGATCGGGCCGCTGCTGCTTGACGCGCTGATCCACGTGCTGGCCGTAGTAGCTGTACGGCCAGCCGTAGAAGCCGCCCTCCTTGACCGAGGTGAGGTAGTCGGGAACGAGGTCGGCGCCGATCTCGTCGCGCTCGTTGACGATCGCCCAGAGCTTGCCAGTCTGCGGCTCCCACTGCAGCCCGGTCGGATTGCGGAGGCCTGATGCGAAGACCCGGCTGGCGCCGGTCGCAACGTCGACCTCGAGAACGGCGGCACGACGGTATTCGACTTCCAGGCCGTTCTCGCCGACGTTGCTGTTCGAGCCGACGCCGACGTAGAGCTTCTTGCCGTCCGGGCTCGCCACCATCGATTTCGTCCAGTGGTGATTCACGGTGTTCGGCAGATCCGCCAGCTCTGTGCCCGGGTCGGTGATCTGAAGCTGGCCCGGCTCGTAGGGGTACTTCATGATCTTGTCGGTGTCGGCGACATAGAGCGTGCGATCGATCCACTGGACACCGAAAGGCGAGTGCAGGTGCTCGAGCAGGACGTGCGCTTCCCACTTGCCCGTCCCGGGCTGCTTGCGCAGCAGCGTGATCCGGTCGCCGCCCTTCTTCCCCTTGCCGGAACGGCTCTTGATGAACCCGGCGAGGAGTTGCTTCGGCGTCGTCACCGCCTCGGTGCCCGGTCCGTTCGACTCGACGACGAGGACATCACCGTTGGCCAGCGCCAACAACTGACGCGGATGGAGCAACCCGCCGGCGATCTTCTCGATGCTCAGACCACTGGCGACAGCAGGATGCGCATCGCCTTGCCAGCCGACCCCGGACGGCACCTGCATCGGCGGCACCAGGAAGTTCTGCGGCGTGGGCAACTGCGGATCGTTGCCCATCTGCGTCTTCGGGTCGAGCTGGGCACGTTCGCTGCACGCAGACAGGGCGACCACGCAAGCGGCTGCAACCAGGGTCATCCGTTTGTTCTTGTTCATGATCGGGCCCTCCGTGTCGCAAGCTGCAAGGTCGGCAGAACTTTCGCGAGCACGAGCAAGACGATGGTCAGGCACGAGAGCCACAGGCCCTCCGGCATCACGGCGTAGGCGTCACGACTGTGAACGAAGGCATTCATGATCGCCGCCGCGATCGCCAGCAAGTTCAGCCAGAAGCCGGTCATCTCGCCCAGGGCCCGCTGCCTGCGACCAGGGAACCAGACTCGGACCAGGTTGATCAGGCGCGGCAGCACCGCGAAAAGCAAACCGATGGCGATCAGCCACGCGGCGGCCTTCACCCAAAGCACTTCTGCGTTCTTCGCGTAGACCGCGTCGAAGATCAGAGCGCCAACGAAAAATCCGTAGGGAATCGGATCGAGCAGATCGAGGGCGACGACCGCAGCCTTGGATCCTGGGGTTTCGAGTTCTTGTCTCATGGGCTGTGCTCGGCAAACCACATGCCGAGCGCGGGCGGGTCAAAGCGGAATGTTCCCGTGCTTGCGCCACGGGTCCTCGACCTTCTTGCTCGCCAGCATCACCAGGGACCGGCAAATCCGGCGGCGCGTCTCGTGCGGCTGGATCACGTCGTCGATGTAGCCGCGGGCTCCGGCGATGAAGGGGTTCGCGAACTTCGCCTTGTATTCCGCTTCGCGCGCGGCAAGCTTGGCCGGATCGCCCTTCTCGTCGCGAAAGATGATCTCTACAGCGCCCTTCGCGCCCATCACCGCGATCTCGGCGCTCGGCCAGGCCAGGTTGACGTCGCCACGCAGGTGCTTGGAGCTCATCACGTCGTAGGCGCCGCCGTAGGCCTTGCGGGTGATGACGGTGATCTTCGGCACCGTGCATTCGGCGTAGGCAAAGAGCAGCTTGGCGCCGTGCTTGATGATGCCGCCGTGCTCCTGGGCGGTGCCCGGCATGAAGCCCGGCACATCGACGAAGGTGAGCACCGGGATATTGAAGGCGTCGCAGAAGCGAACGAAGCGGGCCGCCTTGATCGAGCTCTTGATGTCGAGGCAGCCGGCCAGGACCATCGGCTGGTTGGCGACGATGCCGACCGAGGCACCGTCCATCCGGCCGAAGCCGATGACGATGTTCTTGGCGTGCTCGGGCTGCAGCTCGAAGAAGTCGCCGTCGTCGACGCACTTGATGATGAGCTCCTTGATGTCGTAGGGCTTGTTCGGGTTGTCGGGCACGAGCGTGTCGAGCGAGAGATCGATGCGATCGGCCGGATCGTCGGACGGCCGCGCCGGCGCCTTCTCGCGGTTGTTCTGCGGCAGGTAGTTGAAGAAGCGGCGCAGCATCGCCAGGGCATCGACGTCGTTCTCGAACGCGAGGTCGGCGACCCCGCTCTTGGTGGTGTGGGCAAGTGCGCCGCCCAGCTCTTCGGCGCTCACCTCCTCGTGCGTGACCGTCTTCACCACCTCCGGACCGGTGACGAACATGTACGAGCTGTCCCTGACCATGAAGATGAAGTCGGTCATCGCCGGGGAATAGACGGCGCCGCCGGCGCACGGGCCCATGATCATGCTGATCTGCGGCACCACGCCCGAGGCCATGACGTTGCGCTGGAACACCTCGGCGTAGCCGCCCAAGGAAGCGACGCCTTCCTGGATCCGGGCGCCGCCGGAATCGTTGAGGCCGATGATCGGCGCGCCGACCTTCATCGCCTGGTCCATCACCTTGCAGATCTTCTCGGCGTGCGCTTCCGAGAGCGCGCCGCCGAAGACCGTGAAGTCCTGGCTGAAGACGAACACCAGCCGGCCGTTGATCATGCCGTAGCCGGTGACGACGCCGTCGCCGGGCGGCCGGTTCAGCTCCATGCCGAAGTCGTTGCTCCGGTGCTCGACGAACATGTCCCATTCCTCGAAGGTGCCGACGTCGAGCAGCAGCTCGATGCGCTCGCGCGCCGTCAGCTTGCCCTTCTTGTGTTGCGCGGCAATGCGCTTCTCGCCGCCGCCGAGGCGGGCCCGCGCCCGCTTCGCTTCGAGCTGCTGGATGATGTCGTGCATGACGGGTGATCCGTTCTATGAGCTTGATGCGGACGGCGCCGGCGCCGAATGAAAGAGCTGCGCCAGCGCCTGCGCGCCGACGACTTCGCGGCCCCACGGCCGGCGCTCGCCCGGCAAGTGGCGAAGCCACGCCAGCCGCTTGCCGGCCGCAAGCACGAGCTTGCGAACCGCGGCGCTTTCGCGACCGAGCGCCGCGTCGAGATCGGCACGCAGCTCGGCCACGTCGTCGTGCCGCAGCTGCCAGACGGTCGAATGCAGGTAGAGCAACCAGTCCCTGGCCTCGGCCTCGGCCAGAGACAGCGTCTCGACTGGGTCGCCCTCGAAATCGATCATCGCCAGCCGCGTCGGCGTGACGATGAAATTACGCGCGAAGGCGTGGCTGAGCGCCTGATCGCACGCATGCACGGCGAGCAGGCTCTCGAGGCCGCGCTGCCACGCCGCGCGCGCCTCGGGGCCGCCGCGCTCGATCACCTGAACCAGGTTGCCGCCATCGAGGCGCTGCATCACGAAAAACCCGGGTTCAGCGTGCAGGACCGCGGGCACCGGCAAACCGGCGGCGTGCAAGGTGCGCAGCCGCTGCACCTCGACGTCCTGACCGCGATCGCCGCCATGCGACGGCACCGGGCCGAGCAGCGGCAACGACACCAGCCGCGCCAGCAACTGAACGATGCGGTCCCGCCAGCCGCCGCGTGGCTCGCGCCTCCTCTTCAGGACCGCCAGGCCGAGGCTGGTCGCGACGTTGGTGATGCGGTGGGTGGCGGTTGCGGCGATCTCGCGCAACTGGCGCAGATCGACGTCGGTGAGATTCGGGCGGGCGTCTGGTGCGATCGCGCCGGCGCGGCCCGGCGCCGCTTCCGCATCCCACGGCGGCGGCCCCGATCTGAACGCTGCCGGGTGGATGGGTGTCACGGTCGGGTCACGCCACCGGCCTCCGCGGGCCTTGTCTCGGCGGTGAACAGACCGAGCAGGCGGCGCGCCGCGACTGTCACCGGCAACCGGCCCGACCTGATCGCTTCGATCGTCCCAGGCAACGCGGCCCGAACTGCGGCGTCGTCGCGAAAGCGCGCGCGCAGGCCGCTATCGATCCGTTCCCACAGCCAGGCGTCGGACTGTTGGCGCCGGCGCGCCTCGAGCCGGCCGCTGCCGCGCTGCGCCGCCACGAACTGCTCGAGATGGCGCCACAGCGACGCGACGCTTGCCGCATCGAGCGCACTCAGGCGAAGCGCCACCGGCGCCCATCCCCGCGCGCCGGCGGCGTCGGGCGGCCGAGCCGTGAGCCGAAGCGCCATCTCGATCTGCCCGGCCGCGCGCTCGG
>JALYXU010000210.1 GCA_030946925.1 Pseudomonadota bacterium | reverse complement strand
GTCGCCGGCTTCGCGGTTGCCGTGCACACCGGCAACGAGTGGCTCGCATTCGGCGCCGGCGCGGTCGCCGGGGCGGTGATGGCGGCGGCCTTCGGCGTGCTCGTGATCTGGCTCAACACCAACCAGTACGCGACGGGCCTGGCGTTGAGCCTGTTCGGCGCCGGCTTCTCGGCCTTCGTCGGCATCCGCTTCACGCAGGAAAAGCTCGGCGAGCGAAGCAGCTTCGACATTCCGGTGCTCGCCGATCTGCCCTTCGTCGGGCCGGCATTTTTTCGCCAGCATCCGATGGTCTACATCGCGATCGCGCTGACGCTCGCGATCGCCTGGTTCCTCTACCGCTCACGGTCCGGGCTGGTCTTGCGGGCGGTCGGCGAGTCGCCCGAATCGGCGCATGCGCTCGGCTATCGGGTGCGCCTGATCCGGCTCGCCGCGGTGGTCGCGGGCGGTGCCCTGTGCGGTGTCGCCGGCGCCTACATCTCGGTCGTCTACACCCATCTCTGGGTCGAGGGAATGGTCGCCGGCAAAGGCTGGATCGCGCTGGCTCTCACCACCTTCGCCACCTGGCGGCCGGCCCGGGTCCTGCTCGGCGCCTACCTGTTCGGCGGCGTGACGATGCTTCAGTTCCAGCTGCAGGGCGAGGGCGTGCAGTTGCCGAGCCAGTTCCTCAGCATGCTGCCGTACCTCTCGACCATCGTCGTGCTGGTGCTGATCTCGCGCAACGTCTCGTTCATCCGCATCAACATGCCGGCCTCGATGGGCAAGCCCTTTTCGCCGAGCTGACTGCCACCGGTGCGAGTGGCGCCATCGCCTGCCGGATAATCGCCGCGACCCCTTTTCCCACACTCTGCCCGCGCCCCACTTCTACTCTGGAGACACGATGACACGACTCTCGAAACGGTCCTTCTTCCAACTGGCGGGCTGCGCCGCGCTGGCGGCAATGGCGTCGCTTGCCGGCTGCAGCAAGGAAGAGAAGACGACCAGCACGACCGCGCCGGCGGGCTCGACGACGACGACCACCACGACGACCAGCACGGCTGCCTCGGGACCGGTCGTCGCAGCCGCTGCGAGCGGGCCGCTGAAGATCGCCTTCGCCTATGTCGGGCCGGTCGGCGACGGCGGCTGGACCTACGCGCACGACAACGCCAGGAAGGCGCTCGAGAAGGAATTCGGGGCCAGGATCCAGACCTCGTTCGTCGAGAAGGTGCCCGAGGCCGCCGATGCCGAGCGGGTCTTTCGCGACATGGCCAGCCAGGGCAACAAGCTCATCTTCGGCACCACCTTCGGCTACATGGAGCCGATGCTGAAGGTCGCGGCCGACCTGCCCGACGTCAGGTTCGAGCACGCCACCGGCTACAAGCAGGCGGCGAACATGCGCACCTACGACTCGCGAACCTACGAGGGCGCCTACATGGCCGGCGTCATCGCCGGCGGCATGACCAAGACCGACACGCTCGGCGTCGTCGGCTCGATCCCGATCCCCGAGGTGATCCGCAACATCGACAGCTTCACGATGGGCGCGCAGTCGGTGAATCCGAAGATCAAGACCAAGGTGGTCTGGGTCAACGAGTGGTTCAACCCGCCGAAGGAAACCGAGGCCGCGCAGTCGCTCATCAACGGCGGCGCCGACGTGCTGATGCAGAACACCGATTCCTCCGCGGTGCTGCAGACCGCGGCCAAGGCCGGCAAGTACGCCTTCGGCTGGGACAGCGACATGACCGCCTACGCGCCGAAAGCGCACCTCGCGTCGGCGGTCATCAATTGGGCGCCGTACTACAGGAAGGCGACCCAGGACGCGCTCGACGGCACCTGGACGGGCAACTCCGGAACCTGGTGGGGCGTGAAGGAAGGGGCGATCGACATCGTCTCGGTCTCCGACAAGGTGCCTGCCGGTGTGAAGGCCCAGCTCGAGAAGGTCAAAGCCGGCCTGAAGGACGGCAGCTTCGTGATCTGGAAGGGTCCGATCACGAGCAACGACGGCAAGGAGATGGTCGCCTCCGGCAGCAGTGCCGACGACAAGTTCATGGGCGGCATCAACTTCTTCGTCAAGGGTGTCGAAGGCCAGGTGCCCGACGCCGGGAAGAAGTGACGACCCGACGATGGATTTCGACAAGATCTCGCGGGCGCGGCTCCCCGCGCTGCTGCGGGCCATGCCGAAGGCCGAGCTGCACCTGCACATCGAGGGCACGCTCGAGCCGGAGCTGATCTTCGAGCTGGCGAAGAAGAACGGCGTCGCGCTGGCCTACCCGAGCGTCGAGGCGCTGCGGGTGGCCTATGCATTCACCGACCTGCAGAGCTTTCTCGACATCTACTACGCCGGCGCAAGCGTGCTGCTGCAGGAGAGCGATTTCGAAGCGATGGCGATGGCGTACTTCCGCCGCGCCGCCGCCGAGCACGTCGTCCACGCCGAGGTGTTCTTCGACCCGCAGACGCACACCGCGCGCGGCGTCGCCATGCGCACCGTCATCCGCGGCCTGGCCCGGGCCTGCCTGAAGGCCCGCAACGAGCTCGGCCTCGACGCCGCCTTGATCCTCTGCTTCCTGCGCCACCTGAGCGAAGACGAGGCGATGGCGACCTTGCACGACGCCCTGCCGTACCGCGAGCACTTCATCGGCGTCGGCCTCGACAGCAGCGAGCGCGGCCATCCGCCCGAGAAGTTCGCGCGCGTCTTCGACGCCGCCGGCAGCTTCGGCCTGCACCGCGTCGCCCACGCGGGCGAGGAGGGACCGCCGGCCTACATCGAGAGCGCGCTCGACCTGCTCCATGCCGAGCGAATCGACCACGGCGTGCGTTGCGTCGAAAGCCCGGCGCTGATGCAGCGGCTCGCCGACACCGGCATCGCCCTGACCGTGTGTCCGCTCTCCAACCTGAAGCTGCGCGTCTTCGATCGGCTCGCCGACCACAACCTCGCCGACCTGCTCCGCGCGGGCATCAAGGCGACCATCAACTCGGACGACCCGGCCTACTTCGGCGGCTACGTCAACGACAACTTCGTCGCCACCTTCGACGCCCTGCCGCAGCTCGACGCTGCCGACGCCTACGCGCTCGCCGCGAACAGCTTCGCCGCCAGCTTCGTCGACCTGCCGACCAAGGCCCGCTGGCAGGCCGCTCTCGACTCGACATTCGCAGCCGCGGCGGCCGGCGGCGATCAAGCGGCGCCGCACTGAGCGGGCCGGC
>JALYXU010000229.1 GCA_030946925.1 Pseudomonadota bacterium | reverse complement strand
TGCGCGGCACCGCCGTGAAGCTGGCAGCCGCCGGCCGCTCGGCTGGCGTCACCACCGCCATCACGTAGGCCGTGCGGGTCGGCACGTCCATCTGCGACAGCGCGCTGCGCACCAGCAACAACCCGAGCGCGAGCGGCAGGCTCGGCGCGAACGCGGCCAGCAGCAGACACACGTTGGCCGGGATGTGCGTGAAGACCATCGTGTTCAGCAAGCCGATCCGACGCGCGAGCAGCGGCGCCGCGAGCTGCGAGACGGCACTCAGAAGGCCGGCAAAAAAGAAGAAGGTGCCGGCTTGCGCGAGGGAGACGTGGAAGCGCTCGAACAACCACAGCGACAACAACGAGTTGACGACCAGGCCACCGGCGAACGCATCGACGCTGAAGAGGCCGGCGAGCCGGACGACGATGCCTCGGGACGGACCCAGCGGCGCGGTCGGCGGCACCTTGGCGTCGTCGTTTTCTTTCGCGGGCTGGCGATACAGCCACCACACCCCCACGCCGACCCCGGCATACAGGACGAACATGGCGCGCAGGCCGGCGAGTCGCGACAGGCCATGGCTCGCCAGCAAGTCGGGAGCCGCGGCGGCCAGGGCGCCGAGCGCTGCGGCGAGCGCACCGAGCAGGCTGTAGCGGGCGAACAGCGACGTCCTTGCCGGCCCGCGCGCGGCGGCAGCCAGGCGGGCGTGCTCGAGCGGCAGGAAGACACTGACGTCGCCCGAGCTCGGATTCAGCGTGCCGACGAAAGCGACCAGCAGCAGCGGCCAGAACGAGGAGAACGCGGCGAAGCCGATCCCGGTCGCGGCCATCAGCAATGCGGCTCCACGCAGCAGGCGTCCGGACGAACTTCGGTGGCCCCAGGCGCCGACTGCGACGGTGCAGAGCGCTGAGCCCAGCATGGTGGCCGTGGCGATGATGCCGACCTCCAACGTGCCAAGGCCGATCGCCAGGAGATAGGCCGGGAGCAGCACCGCCATGTAGCCGTCGACGAGCGCGCGCAAGGCCCTGCCCACCAGCAGTGGCAGCACGCTCGGGTCGGCGCCGGCCGGCAGCAGCAACCGTTTCACAGTCGAGCCCATGGAGCGATCATGCGGGAGGCGGCGTGTGGCGGCTGATGCGCGACATGCTGGGCCTCGGCTGCTGGGGCTTCGGCCCGACATATCTACACGAAGGGCATTCCATGAGCGAGAACAAAGCGATCCTGGTCGTGGGCGCGGGCGATGCCACCGGCAGCGCGATCGCCCGCCGCTTTGCACGCGAGGGCTACATCGCGTGCATGACGCGGCGCACTGTCGAGAAGCTCGCGCCGGTGATCGACGACATCAGGGCCGCCGGCGGCGAAGCACACGGATTTCGCAGCGACGCGCGCAAGGAGGAGGAGATGGTGGCGCTGTTCCAGCAGATCGAGAGCCAGATCGCTCCGATTGAAGTGGCCGTCTTCAACATCGGCGCCAACGTCCGCTTCGGCATCGTCGAGACGACGGCGCGCGTCTACCACAAGGTCTGGGAAATGGCCTGCTTCAGCGGCTTCCTCATGGGTCGCGAAGCGGCCAGGGCGATGCTGCCGCGCCGGCGCGGCACGATCATCTTCACCGGCGCAACGGCCAGCCTGCGTGGCCGCGAAGGCTTCGCGGCATTCGCCGGCGCGAAGCATGCGTTGCGCGCGCTCGCGCAAAGCATGGCGCGCGAGCTCGGGCCGCAGGGCATCCACGTCGCCCACCCGGTGATCGACGGCGCGATCGACACCGAATTCATCCGCACGAACTTTCCCGAACGCTATGCGCTGAAGGAGCAAGGCGGCATCGTCAGCCCCGACAGCATCGCCGAGGCGTACTGGCAGATCCACCGCCAGCCGCGCGACGCCTGGACGCACGAGATGGACCTTCGGCCGTGGCTGGAAACGTTTTGAGGAGCCGATCATGACAGCCGTCAACGCGCAATTCCTGTTCGACTTCGGCAGCCCGAACGCCTACCTCGCGTACCAGGTTCTGCCGGCGCTCGAAGCCCGCACCGGCATCGCGATCGAGCACGTCCCGATCCTTCTCGGCGGCCTTTTCAAGCTGGCGGGCAACCGCTCGCCGGCGGAGACTTTCGCCCACGTCGCAAACCGGCGCGCCTACGACATGCTGGAGATGAAGCGCTTCATCGCCCGGCACGATCTCCAGCGCTTCCACTTCAATCCGTTCTTCCCGGTCAATACGCTGCAGATCATGCGCGGTGCAGTCGCGGCGGAGATCCTGGGTTGTTTCGCCGTATACGAGAAGGCCGTCTTCGAGGCCATGTGGGAGCAGGGCCTCGACATGGCCGATCCCGCGGTGATCCTGCGAACGCTCGGCGAGGCCGGTCTCGACGCCGCAGGAGTGGTCCGGGCGACGCAAGACCCTGCAGTCAAGGCGCGCCTGCTGGCCAACACCCAGTCGGCGTTCGAGCGCGGCGCCTTCGGTGCGCCGACCTTCCTGGTCGGCGACGAGATCTTCTTCGGCAAGGATCGCCTGCGCGAGGTCGAGGAAGAAATCATGAAGCAGCGAGACGAGTCATGACGATACGAGTCGCCCAGGTTCGGGGCGCCCGCCGACGGCCCAAGCGGCGGATCGGAGCGTGATCGCATGCGCCTTCGGGTGGCGCCGCGGCGCGGGCCGGCGTCAACCGCCGTGCCGGGCGGCACTGGCTCGGCATGGCGGTTGCCCAGCGTGACGATGGTCGCCCCGTTTATTCGACTGCGACCTCACCAACGAGCACCGCGGACGCTTTGGCCTCCCATCGCCATGGAGCCGCATGGGTGGCAATCGCAAGGCGAACACATGACTGAAGAACGCTACAAGTCGTCCCGGGAGTGGCTCGCGCGCGCGGAGCGCGTCATTCCGGGCGCGCACCACCTGTCCGGGCGGGTGCTCACGACGCCCGAGCGCTCGCCGATGTACATCAATCGCGGCCGGGGCTGCCGGATCACGGACGTCGACGGACACGAGTACATCGACTTCCTGATGGCCTTCGGAGCGTTCCTGCTCGGCTACGCGGATCCGGAGGTCGATGCGGCGGCAAGTGAGCAGCTCGAGCAGGGGCCGCTGCTCTCGATGAATCGGCCCCAGCACGTGCTCTTCGCCGAGGCTCTGGTCGAGCGATTCGCCAGCGCCGACATGGCCGTGCTGCTGAAGACCGGCAGCGAGGCCACGACCGCCGCGCTTCGCATCGCGCGGCGCGCCACCAGCCGCCGCCGCGTCGCCCGTGCGGGGTACCACGGTTGGCACGACTGGTGTCTGCCGCTCGACCCTTCGGTTCCTGCCGGCCTCGACTCCCAGGTTCTCGAATTCGACAGCAACGCCCCGCACACGCTCGAGGCCCTCTTCGACGCGTACCCAGGCGAGATCGCGGCCGTCATCCTGGCGCCCGAGATGGTGCTGCCGCCGACGCGCGAGGTTTTTCAAGCCTTTCAAGACGTGACGCATCGCCATGGGGCGATCTTCATCCTCGACGAGGTCAAGACCGCGTTTCGCACGGCGCCGGGGTCCGTGCAGGCCCGCCTCGGGCTGAAGCCAGACCTCACCACCGTCAGCAAGGCGATGGGCAACGGCTGGCCAGTTGCGGCAGTGGTCGGGCGGCGCGACGTCATGAGCAGCGCCGCCGGGATGCACCTCTCGGCGACCTACCACGGTGACACCGCGGCGATGGCCGCTGCACTCGCGACGCTGCGCATCGTCGAGGAGCGTGGCGTCGCTGACCACGTCTGGGCGCTCGGCCAGCGCCTCATCGATGGTCTGAACGCCGTGGCTCGTGACCTCGACGTTCCCGCCGTGGCCTATGGCGAGCCCTTCCCGCCGATGCCTTTCTTGAGGTTCGACCACCCGCACCCCGAGACGAACGACGCGCTGCGGACAGCGTTCTACGAGGCGATGCTCGAGCGCGGCGTGCTTCTGCACCCTCGTCACATGTGGTTCATCAGCTACGCCCACAAGGCGGCCGACATCGACACCACGCTCGAGCACGCGCGGAGCGCGATGAAGGTCGCGCGCGAGCAATGCCGGGTGGCCTGAACAACGCACTCATGGACACCCCGGCTGCCGACATCCAGCCCATCGTCGACCGCTACCTGCGGTCCGAGGCGTCGGTGTCGATGGTCTTGATGGAGCTCGTCCAGTTCACGGAGGATCCGGCGGCGCTTGCCCGCGCCCTGCCCACGCTGACCGGGGAACCGGCAAAGCTTCACGAGCTCGCGCGGCAGCTCGCCGAGAACGAGGCCGGCTGCCGAACCATCGTCAAGATGATCCGCCAACGTCTGGATTCCCCGGAAGTCGCTGACGATGAAGCGGACGGACTCGAGAGATGCCGAAAGCTATTCGACGCCTCCGTGGCGGAGAGCGAGGAATCGAGCGTCGCTCTCTACTCTCTCGGCAGTCCCGAGCTCCTCGCCGCAGCCACCGACGAGGTGATCGGCGTTCTCGAAGACTGGGGCGTGCTCGGACTGCATCGGGATGCGCTGGAGATCGGTTGCGGCATCGGACGTTTGATGGCGCCCTTGTGCTCGCGCGTTCGCACGGTGGTCGGAACGGATGTCTCGTCGGGAATGATCTCCGCGGCCGAGCGGCGGCTCGAAGGCTTTTCGAATGCGAGCGTTCGGCTGACGACGGGCCACGATCTCTCGGCGTTTGGTTCAGGGTCGACGGACCTCGTCTACAGCGTCGACACCTTTCCTTACCTGGTGGTTTCCGGGCACGCGCTGGTCGAACGCCACTTCCAGGAGATCCGGCGTGTGCTCCGGCCCGGTGGCGATTTCGTCCTCTTCAACTACGCTTACGGACGCCCCCGCGAGGACGCGAATGTCCAGGTCCTCGCACTCGCGCACGGCGCCGAACTGGAAGTTTTGCGCGCTGATGAATCACCGTTCCGAATATGGAACGGCATCGGCTGGCAGATGAGGCGAGGATAGGCATGGCGAGGATCCTTTACCTGTCGCCAGGCTTCCCACCGAACTCCCACCTGTTCTGCGTCGCCGCGCACTCTCGCGGCGCAAGTGTCGTCGCCGTCGGCGATGTGCCCGAGAGCGACCTCGCCCCGGAAGCAAGCCAGGCATTCGAACGCTATGTGTTCGAGCCCCGCATGGGTGAGTACGACGTCTTGCTCGGCATCGTCAAGTCGATGATCGCCGAGCACGGCCCGATCGACTTCGTGGAATCGAACGGAGAGCACTGGCTCGAGGTCGAGGGCCGCCTCCGCGACGACCTTGGCATCGAAGGCCTCACGGCGCGGGACGTGAGGCGCCTTCGCAGCAAGCTCGCCATGGCCGAGGTGTTCGAGAAGGCTGGCGTGCCCTCCGTGCCAGGCATCCGCTGCGCGTCGTCAGCGGCAGTGAGAGGCTTCGCCGCGAAGCACGGCCTTCCGCTCGTCTTCAAGCCGGACAGCGGCTCGGGAGCCACGTCGACCTTCCGGGTATCGACGGAGGCCGAGCTCGAGGCTGCGCTCCTTCTGTCCCTGGACGGTCACGTGGTGCAGCCTTTCATCGAAGGCGACATCGTGACTTTCGACGGTCTGGTGGACCGGGCAGGACGCGTGGTGTTCTGCACGTCTCATGCCTACGACAGGGGAATCATGGAGGTCAGAGCCGGCGTGCTCGATGGGTTCTATTACTCTCTTCGCAGCATTCCGACGGCGCTCGAGCAGGTCGGCCGGCAGGCGCTCGCAGCGTTTGAACTGCGCCGGCGCTTCTTCCACCTGGAATTTTTCGCGCGTCCCGACGGCTCTTATGTCGCGCTCGAGATGAACGTGCGCCCGCCGGGCGGATTCACGACCGACATGATGAACCTTGCGTGCGACTTCGACGTCTATGCGTTGTGGGCCGCGGTCATCCTTGGCGATTCATTCGAGGACTTTTCGTACGAACGCAAGTTCCA
The DNA here is from genome assembly GCA_030946925.1 of Pseudomonadota bacterium. GTDB lineage: Bacteria > Pseudomonadota > Gammaproteobacteria > Burkholderiales > Burkholderiaceae_C > Schlegelella_A. The sequence goes on along the minus strand of JALYXU010000229.1, from coordinate 5,303 downwards.
TACGGCCCACGCAGGTCGTCGCCACGACCGCGACTACGAGCACTCGCCGGAGGCGCTAACGGGTCGCCTGGGCGACACGCTGGTTCTCGTCACCCCCATCCCCGCCGCGTTCGCAGCAACGATGGGCAATACGGCGTACCTGCTTCGCCACCCTCGATTGGAGCCGCTGCTCGAAGCGATTCGAGCGGTCCAACAACCGCCACATTCGAGCGTCGGCGAGGAGACCGCCGGGCTAATGCAGGGCAGCGCCAGCTTCAACGCCGTTGACACTGTTGAGCCGCCGGGACGTCGTGAGCCCTAAGTTCTTGTCGTTTTTGGTAGGCCGTGTTGGGATCGAACCAACGACCAAAGGATTATGAGTCCTCTGCTCTGACCAACTGAGCTAACGGCCCGCCCTGGAATCTTCTCACGCAAGGCGAGGACGGCCGCGGCGCGTCACTTCGCGCTCAGCGCATTGCTGACCAGACGCGAGGTGATGTCGACGATCTGGATCATGCGGTCGTAGGCCATCCGCGTCGGCCCGATCACGCCGAGCGTGCCGACGACGGTGCCGTCGACTTCGTAGGGCGCCGAGACCACGGAAAGCTCCTCGAAGGGCACGACCATGCTCTCGCCGCCGATGTAGATGCGCACCCCCTCGGCCCGGCTCGAGACCTCGAGCAGCCGCATCAGCTGGGTCTTCTGCTCGAACAGGTTGAAGAGCTTGCGGAGGCTCCCCATGTCGCTCGAGAAATCCTGCACCGTCAGCAGGTTGCGCTCGCCGGCGACGATGACCTCTTCGTGGCTCTCGGCGATGGCGTCGCTGCCGGCCTGCACCGCCGCCTGCATCAAGGCGCCGATCTCGTTGCGCAGCGCATCGACCTCCGTCTTCAGCCGCTCGCGCACTTCTTCGATGGTCAGGCCCGAGTAATGCGAGGTCAGGTAATTGCTGGCTTCGAGGAGCTGCGACGGCGTGTAGTCCTGGGCCGTGAAAATGACCCGGTTCTGCACGTCGCCGTCGGGCGCGACCAGGATCACCAGCACGCGCCGCTCCGAGAGGCGCATGAACTCGATGTGATGAAACACGCTCGGCTTCTTCGGCGCCGTGATGACGCCGACGAAGTTCGACAGGCTCGAGAGCAGCTGCGCCGCATTGGCGATCACGCGCTGCGGCTGGTCGGCGTGCAGATGGGCCTCGAACTCGTTGTCTCGCGAAGTCTCGGGGAGGTGCCGCGGCTGCGCCGTCAACATGGTGTCGACGAAGAGGCGGTAGCCGCGCGCGGTGGGGACGCGGCCGGCGCTGGTGTGCGGGCTGGCGATCAGGCCGAGCTCCTCGAGATCGGCCATCACGTTTCGGATCGTCGCCGGCGAGAGCTCGAGGCCGCTGGCCCGCGACAGCGTGCGCGAGCCGACCGGCTGGCCGTCGGAGATGTAGCGTTCGACCAGTGCTTTGAGAAGGGTCTTGGCGCGCTGGTCCAGCATGGTGTCAGAGGGTCTAGCAACGCCATTTTCGCCTGCGCCACAGAGGGGCCCTGTGGTGTAATCCCGCGAATGTCGACACGCTTCCGGCACGCTGCGCTTGTCGGCAAATTCCAGTCGGGCGGCATCCGCGGCGAGCTCGAGTCGATCGCGCGTTTCCTGGTCGACCAGGGCATTGGCGTGTCGATCGAGGCACAGACCGCACGCAACACCGGCATCGATGCCTGGCCATCGCTCGAGGCCGATGCGCTCGGCGCCGAATGCGACGTCGTCATCGTCCTCGGCGGCGACGGCACCATGCTCGGCATCGCCAGGCAGATCGCCCGCCACGACACGCCGCTGATCGGCATCAATCAGGGCCGGCTCGGCTTCATGACCGATGTCGCCTATGCCAGCTTTGCCGCCGCCTTGCAGCCGATTCTCGAAGGCGACTACGACGAGGAACAGCGCACGCTGCTCGAAGGCAACGTCAAGCGCGACGGCAACACCATCTTCGAAAGCGTCGCCCTGAACGACGTGATCGTCAGCCGTGGTGCCATCGCGGGCATGGTCGAGCTGCGGATCGACATCGACGGCGAGTTCGTCGCCAACCTGCGTGCCGACGGCCTCATCCTGGCCTCGCCCACGGGCTCGACCGCCTATGCCCTATCGGCGGGCGGGCCGGTCCTGCATCCGGGCATCGCCGGCTGGGTTCTGGTGCCGATCGCGCCGCACGACTTCTCGAACCGGCCGATCGTCGTGCCCGATATCGGCGAGGTCGCGATCGAGATCGTGGCGGGGCGCGATGCGACCGTCAACTTCGACATGCAGTCGCTGACCAGCATCGCCCACGGCGACCGCGTCTTCGTGCGCCGCTCCGCGCACCGAGCCCGCTTCCTGCATCCGCGCGGCTGGAGCTACTTCGCGACGCTGCGCAGCAAGCTGCACTGGGCCGCGGGACACTGACCGGCATGCTGCACCGCCTCTCGATCGGCGACTTCGTGATCGTCGACGCGCTCGAGCTCGAGCTCGGATCCGGCCTGACGGTGCTCACCGGCGAGACGGGCGCCGGCAAGTCGATCCTCGTCGATGCGCTGCAGCTCGCACTCGGCGGCCGGGGCGACGCGGGCGTGGTTCGCGAAGGCGCCGCGCGAACCGACATCAGCGCCGAATTCGATACCCCGGCGGCGCTTGCCGACTGGCTGGCGGAAGCCGGTTTCGACAGTGCCTCGGAAGACGACGCCAACCGCCTGCTGCTTCGTCGCAGCATCGATGCGCAAGGAAAGAGCCGGGCCTGGATCAACGGCAGCGTGGCCACCGTCGCGCAGCTTCGCGCTGCCGCCGAATTGCTCGTCGACATCCACGGCCAACACGCCTGGCAAGGCCTGACCCGAGCGCCCTCGGTTCGGGCCTTGCTCGACACGTACGCCAGGCTCGATGCGAGGCCGCTTGCCGTGCTCTGGTCCGTTTGGCGCGCGGCGGTCCAGGCGCTTGCCTCCGCCTCCGGCAAGCAGGCCGACCTGGAGCGCGAGCGCGAGCGCCTGGCCTGGCAGATCGGCGAGATCGACAAGCTCGCGCCTGGCAACGATGAATGGACAGCGCTCGACGCCGAGCACACGCGGCTCGCCAACGGCCAGACGCTGATCGATGCGGCACGCGCCGCGCTCGAGGCCGTCTCGGGCGACGACGACGGTGACGCTAGCAACGCCGAGTCGCTGGTCGGTCGCGCCGTCGATGCCTTGCAAGGTGTCTCGAGCTTCGATCCCGGCTTGGCGGAGACGATCGACGGCCTGCGCGGCGCGCAGCTCCAGCTGCGCGACACCGCCCACACCTTGGCCGGCTACCTCGACCGCGCCGAGCTCGATCCCGCACGACTGGGCGCGCTCGACGCGCGGCTGTCGGCCTGGATCGGCCTGGCCCGCCGCTACCGGCGTCCGCCGGCCGAGCTCCCGGCGTTGCTCGCGGAGTGGAGGTCCGAGCTGCGCGAGCTCGACGCCGCCGCCGACCTCGACACCCTGCAGAGCGCCGTCGAGGCGGCGAGCGCCGCATACCAGGCCGAGGCCACGCGCATCGGAACCGGGCGCCGCGCCGCTGCGCCACGGCTCGGCGCTGCCGTCTCGCGGGCGATGCAGCAGCTCGGCATGGCGGGCGGCCGGTTCGAGGTCGCGCTCGAGCCCACCGACGCGCCGCAATCGTTCGGTCTCGAGTCAGCCGAGTTCCTGGTTGCCGGCCACGCCGGCACGACGCCGAGGCCGCTCGGCAAGGTCGCCTCGGGCGGCGAGCTGTCGCGCATCGCCCTCGCGGTCGCGGTCGTCACGACCGAGCTCGACATCGGCAGCGACGCCGCCGGGACGCTGATCTTCGACGAGGTCGACGCCGGCATCGGCGGCGCCGTCGCTGAAACTGTCGGACGCCTGATGAAGCAGATCGGCCGCGATCGGCAGGTGCTCGCGGTCACCCATCTGCCGCAGGTCGCGGCCTGCGCCGACCGCCACATCGTGGTCGCCAAGGACACGCACGGAGGCACCACCCGAAGCGCCGTGGCAGCCGTCATCGGCGAGGCGCGGACGGCCGAGATCGCGCGCATGCTCGGCGGCGAGAAGCTGTCCTCGACCAGCCTCGCACACGCCCAGGAGATGTTGACCTCCGGATCGTCGGCGCCGGCGACTGCAAAGGCGCGGCGAACGAAAGGCGCGTCGTGAACGGAGCCGCTGCCCCGGCCGGGGCGCCTGCGGTTGGAAGGGATGCCGGTCCGCCACGCCGCGAGGTGGTGCTGGTGAGCGGCATCTCCGGCTCAGGCAAGTCGGTGGCCTTGCACTCGCTCGAGGATGCCGGCTTTTTCTGCGTCGACAACCTGCCGCCCGAGCTGCTGCGCGATTTCCTTCGCCTCGAGCAGCAGCGACAGGACCGGCGCATTGCCATCGCCGTCGACGTGCGCAGCGCCGGGTCGCTGCCGCACCTGCTGCCGCTGCTGGCGCAGCTGCGCAGCGAAGGCGTCGGCGTGCAGGTGATCTTTCTCGACGCGACCACCAGCGCGCTGGTGCGGCGCTTCTCGGAGACCCGGCGCGCGCACCCGCTGGCCGAACGCGGCGCGCTGATCGATGCGATCGAATTCGAGCGCGAGCTGCTGGCCGACCTGCGCGACCTGGCCACCGTCGTCGACACCAGCCAGCTCCGGCCGACCCAGCTGCGCGCCTGGATGCGCGAGCTGGTCGGCGCCGGCGACAGCAGCCTGACGCTGGTCTTCGAGAGCTTCGCCTTTCGCCACGGCGTGCCGCTCGACGCCGACTACGTGTTCGACGTTCGGGTCTTGCCGAACCCGCACTACGTTCGCGAGCTGCGGCCGCTCACCGGTCGCGATGCGGCGGTCGCCGACTACCTCACGGCCCAGCCGGAGGCGATCGAGATGGCGACGCAGATCGAAGCGTTCCTGCGCCGCTGGTTGCCGGCCTTCGAAGCCGACCAGCGCGCTTACCTGACGGTGGCGATCGGCTGCACCGGCGGGCAGCATCGATCGGTCTGGCTGGCCGAGCGGCTGGCCGCGGTGTTCGGCACCGAGGCCTCGACGCTGCTGCGGCACCGCGAGATCGAGGCGCCAGCGTGAGCGCGGGGCCGGCCGCTGCCGCTGCCGACGGCTCGAACGAGTTGCCGCTCTTCCCGCTGAACACCGTGCTGTTTCCGGATGGCCTGCTCGAGCTCAGGATCTTCGAAGTGCGCTACCTCGACCTGATCTCGCGCTGCATGCGACAGAAGCTGCCGTTCGGGGTCGTCTGCCTGCGCAGCGGCGGGGAAGCCGTCCGATCCCCTGAAGGCGTGTCGCTGCACGAGGTCGGCACGCTCGCCGAGTTGCTCGAGGTCGACAGCGC
>JALYXU010000218.1 GCA_030946925.1 Pseudomonadota bacterium | reverse complement strand
AGCTCAGCGAGGTCGGATTGACCAGCGAGTTCACGGCGGTGAAAGACTGCACGCCGTTGACCGCGACGTTGACGGTGCTCGTCGTCCCGAAAATATCACCCCCCGTGGTGTTGCCGACGTAGAACGTCAATCCGTACCTGTGCCCGGCGATGGTGGATACCGCCTGGGAGACGCCCTCGCTCGAATTGCTGCCGCTGCCGGTGAGGTCGAGCCACTGCGCGCCGCTCTGCGCCTGAAAGGTGACCCCGTTTTGCGCGAACGTGGTGCTGACGATCGCGACCGCCGTGCGGGAAGGTCCGATCACATTCCAGCCCGGGATGCCGCTGGAGCCAACGGCGAACTCGGTGAAGCTGCCGACGGTAACCAGCGGCAATTCGAAGCTGCCATTGGCAACCTGCGCATTCGCCGCTCCGGCAGCCAGGAGAAACGCGGCCCCGAACCCTAGGACACTGGACTTCATCGATCGACCCCCGAATGAGAATGAATGAGGCCCCGCGACGGGGCGCGATGCGGAGCGCTGCGGCGGCGTTTCGCAGGCCCAGTCTCGGCGAAGCGCCGCGCTGCCGACACCCCGCGTTCAAGGGGGTGAGGGCACTGCCGACGCGCACCGAAAAGGCGCCATGGTGAAACGCCTTTTCGTGGCCCCGCCGACCTGACGCTCGCCTGCGTCCCGGCGGGCGCCACCCCGGCCATCCCGCAGGGGAAAATGCCGATGCCGGAGCTCTTCGGCGTCACGTCCAATCGAGCGTTCGTCGCCGAGCCCGCAATGAAACCACTTCGCCAGTTCAACAAGGACCGCGTCAGCGCCGTCCTCCTCATCGTCATGGGCATCGGCATCGTCGCCCAAGGCGTGCAGTACCGGATGGGTGCCCTGACCCGCATGGGGGCCGGCTACATCCCGGTCGTCCTCGGCACCTTGCTGATCCTGGTCGGCCTGGCCATCGGCATCACCGCTGAAGCCGGCGATTTCGGCGACGAAAAAACGATGCCGACCGAATGGCGCGGCTGGCTCTGCGTCCTGGCGGGGGTGCTCTCCTTCGTCGTTCTCGGCACCTATGGCGGACTGGTCCCGGCCACCTTCTTCTCGGTCCTGATCGCGGCGATGGGCGACCGCGGCAACAACCTGCGCCAATCGCTGCTGCTGTCGGCCGGCATCACGATCGCCGGCGTCATCATCTTCCACTATGGCCTGGGCATGACCTTTCCTCTCTTCACCTGGGGCTGACGCGATGCAACATGCTTTGACCGACCTCTGGTTCGGCTTCGGCGTTGCGCTGCAGCCCAACCACCTGATGTGGTCCGTGTTCGGCGTCCTGCTCGGCAACCTGATCGGCGTGCTCCCCGGCATGGGCGCGCTGACGGCCATCTCGATGCTGCTGCCGCTCACCTACGTGATCGCGCCGGTGCCGGCGATCCTGATGCTCGCCGGCATCTTCTACGGCTCGATGTACGGCGGCGCGATCGGCGCGATCCTGCTCAACCTGCCGAGCCATCCACCGCACGCCGTCACCTGCATCGACGGCTATCCGATGACGCAGCAGGGGCGCGGCGGCGCCGCCCTCGGCGTGACGATGATGTCGTCGTTCTTCGCCGCCTCGGTCGGCATCCTGATCATGATCTTCCTGTCGCCGGTGCTGGAGGTGGTCGCCTTCAAGTTCGGGCCGACCGAGATCAGCGCGATCATGCTGCTCGGCCTGCTCGCCGGAGCGACGATGTCGCGCGGCTCGCCGTTGAAGGGCGTGGCGATGACGGTGTTCGGCCTCTTCATCGGCACGATCGGCACCGACGTCATCAGCGGCACCCAGCGCTACACGCTCGGCATCAACGAGCTGAGCGACGGCGTCGACCTGGCGGCGCTGAGCCTGGGCCTGTTCGGCATCGCCGACTTCCTCGTCACGATCAACCGCAAGATCATCAAGGCCAGCGACACCAAGGTGCGCATGCGCGACATGCGGCCGACCCGGGCCGAGCTGAAGCAGTCGTTCCTGCCGATGCTGCGCGGCACGGCGGTCGGCTGCCTGTTCGGAGCGATGCCCGGCACCGGCCCGACCATCACCACCTTCATCGCCTACGCGCTCGAGCGCAAGATCGCCAAGGACCCGTCGCGCTTCGGCAAGGGCGCGATCGAAGGCGTTGCCGCACCCGAGGCCGCGGCCCACTCGAAGACCCAGGTCGACTTCATCCCGACCATGTCGCTCGGCATTCCGGGCGACGCCGTCATGGCGCTCCTGCTCGGCGCGCTCATCATCAAGGGCATCCAGCCGGGGCCGCAGATGATCAGCGAGCACCCGGACATCTTCTGGGGCCTGATCGCCAGCTTCTGGATCGGCAACGTGCTGCTCATCATCCTCAACGTGCCGATGATCGGCGTCTGGGTCAAGCTGCTGCAGGTGCCGTACCGGCTGCTCTATCCGTCGGCGCTCTTCTTCATCGCCATCGGCGTCTACAGCACCCACAACAGCCTGTTCGACGTCATCACGGTGGCCGTCTTCGGCGTCATCGGCGCGATCTTTCTCGCCCTCGACTTTCCGATGGCGCCGGTCGTGCTCGGCTATGTGCTGGGGCCGCTGCTCGAGGAGAACTTCAGGCGTGCGATGCTGCTGTCGCGCGGCAGCCTCACGGTGTACCTGACCCGGCCGATCGCCGCCTGGATCATCGCCGCCTGCACCTTGCTGATCCTGGCCCAGGTCTGGAGCTATGGCCGCGCTAAGTACCGCGCCTCGAAGCTGCCGCCCCAGCCACCGCATCCGCCCATGTCGGTCGAAGAGCTGCTGGTGGAATGAACACCGGCGTCGGCGCGCACCCGACGCACTGGAAGCGCAACCGCCTGTTTCGTCAGATCCGGGCCAGGCCGCGGCTGTGCGTTGCCGCGCTGGTCTTCCTCGTGGTCGGTCTGTTCCTGCCGGAGGCCCTGGCGGTCCAGCCGGTCACCCGCTGGCTGGTGGCCTGGAACGCCGGCGCCGGCCTCTACGTGCTGCTTGCCGCGATCATGATGAGCCGGTCGTCGAGCCACCGCATGCGCCATCGTGCCCAGCTCCAGGACGACGGGGCGATGGTGATCCTGGCGCTGGTGGTGGTGGCGACGGTCGCCAGCCTCGCGGCCATCGGCGGCGAGCTGGCGGTGGTCAAGGAGATGCATGGCTTCGCTAAAGCCAAGCATGTCGCTCTCGCCGGCGTGACGGTGCTGACCTCATGGGCCTTCATCCAGGTCATGTTCACGCTGCACTATGCGCACGACTATTACGCCGCGGCCTGCCACGGCAAGCCCCCCGGCCTGCAGTTCCCCGATGACGACGAGCCCGACTACGGCGATTTCTTCTACTTCGCCGCCGTGATCGGCACCTCGGGCCAGACCGCCGATGTCTCGTTCGTCTCGAAACCGTTGCGCCGGATCGGCTCGCTGCACTGCATCCTGGCCTACCTGTTCAACACCACCGTGCTGGCTCTGCTGATCAACATCGGCGCCAGCATGTTCTGAGGCGAGCGACCGCCAGTTCAGCGCGATCAGGCCGTGCCGGCCTTTCGCTGCAGGCAGTGCGATGCCGCCCGCACCGCCATCCGGTAGCCCTCGGTGCCGAAGCCGACGAGGACGCCCTCGGCGATGTCGGACAGATAGGAGAGATGGCGAAACGGCTCGCGGCGGTGCACGTTGCTGATGTGCACTTCGATGAACGGGATCGCCACTCCCGCCAGGGCATCGCGCAGGGCGACGCTGGTGTGCGTGAAGGCGCCGGCGTTGACGACCATGAAGGCGATGCCGTCGCCGCGCGCCGCATGCACCCGGTCGATGATCTCGCCTTCGTGGTTGCTCTGGAACGCGCTGAGCTCGTGGCCCAGCGCGGTTGCCTCGCTCCGACACATCGCCTCGACGTCGGCCAGCGTCTCGGGGCCATAGATCTGCGGCTCGCGGCTGCCGAGCAGATCGAGATTGGGGCCGTTGACGAGAAGGATCTTCACGGCGTCGATGCCGGCGCTCGGGTCTCGGCCACGACTTCGTCGGTCCAGACCTTGAAGCTCTCCAGCGTGTTCGGCCCGAATGCGGTGGTCAAGGCGACATCGCAGGCGTCGCGGCCGCGCGCCATCAGGACCCGGCCGATCCGCGGGACGTTGTTGCGCGCGTCGAAGGTGTACCAGCGGTCGCCGAGCCAGGCCTCGAACCAGCCGGCGAAATCCATCGTCCCGTAGGGCGGCGGCATGCCGATGTCGCCGAGGTAGCCGGTGCAGTAGCGGGCCGGGATGTTCATGCAGCGGCAGAACGCGATCGCCAGATGCGCGTAGTCGCGGCAGACGCCCTGGCCTTCGTTGTAGGCCTCCCAAGCGGTCCGGGTGCGTCGCGCGTGGTGATAGCCGAATTCGATGTGCCGGTGCACGAAATCGCAGATGGCCTGGACCCGGGCCCAGCCGGTCGGGCCCGAGCCGAAGCGCTGCCAGGCGATGTCGGAGAGCTGGTCGGTCTCGCAGTAGCGGCTGCCGAGCAGATAGACCAGCGTGTCTTCGGGCAGGTGCTCGACCGGCGTCTGCACGGCGGCGGGCACGACCGGATCGGCGAGGCCGCTGTCGTTGACGACGGCGTCGGCGCGGATCGTCATGCGGCCGGCCGGCGCGACGATGCGGCTGCACCAGTTGCCGAACAGGTCGCGGTAGGCGCTGAGCGGCACCGCCGGCGTCGTCAGCACCAGGTCGGGCCGGACCATGTCGGAGGCCCGCGAGTGGTGGATGTTCAGCACCAGCAGCATCGGCGTCGGCTGGGCACACCAGTACGTCATCTCGAAACCGACCCGGATCTGCATGCGAGAGCGCCCCTGGTTGCGTCGCCGGCGTGCTGCCGGCAAGCTGCCATGCAGTCCAGTGTATCGGTGCTTTTGCCGTGCTGCGTCGGCGCTTTGCACCGTGTCTCGATGCGGCGACAGGTGCCGCGACAATGCCGGCGATGAAGGCTTCGCAACACAACGACGACACGCGGGTCGCCTTGCTCGGCAACGGCGTTCGCGTGGTCGTCCTGCCGATGCCGCATCTCGAGACCGCGAGCGTCAGCGTCTTCGTCCGCACCGGCAGCGCCCACGAGAGCCGGCGTCTCAGCGGCATCAGCCACTTCGTCGAGCACATGGCGTTCAAGGGCACGCACGAGCGCAGCTGCCAGCAGATCAACTTCGACGCCGAGCGGCTGGGCGCGGACGTCAACGCCCACACCGACAAGGACCACACCGCGTACCACATGCGCGGCCTGGCCAGGGACGCCGGCCGCTTTCTCGCCATGCTCGGCGACATCGTCCAGAACAGCTCGTTCCCGGAGGCCGAGCTCGAGCGCGAGCGGCAGGTGCTGCTGCAGGAATACATCGAAGACGAGGAAGAGCCGATCTCGATCGCCTTCCGGCTGTTCGACAAGCTCTGCTACGGCGGCCATCCGCTGGCCCAGCCGGTGATCGGCCTGCGCGGCAACATCGCCCGCTTCGGCCGCGCCGACCTGGTCGACTACACGGCCAGCCAATACACCGGCAGCAACGTCGTCGTCGGCGTCGCCGGCAAGGTCGATGCCGACGCCTTCGTCCGCGATGCCGATGCTGCATTCGGCGCCTTGCGCCGCGGCAGCGTCAACGGCGTCGAGCCGCCGGCCTACCTCGGCGGCACGGCGGCCAAGGCGCTCGCCGGCAGCGCCCAGACCCACGTCGTGCTCGGCCTGCCGATCCCGGCGCTCGGCGACGATGCGCACCATGCCAGCGTCGTCGCCGCGGCGTTGTTCGGCGAAGGCATGAGCTCGCCGCTGCTCGACGAGATCAGGGAACGGCGCGGCCTCGCCTACTACCTTGCCTGCTCGGCCGACGTCGGCGAGCTCGCGGGGCAGTTCGTGATCGAGGCATCGACCGCGCCCGAGCACGTCGACGAGTTCATGGTGGAAGTCGAGCGCCTGCTGGCGGCCCAGGCCGATGCGATCCGACCGGTCGATCTCGAGCGGGCCCGCAACCAGATCCTGGTTCGCCGCGTGCGCGCCGGCGAACGGCCGTCACGCAGGCTGGAGGATGCTGCCCTCGATCTGCTCGTGCTCGGAAGGGTCCGGACCATTGCAGAGCTGGCCGCGCGCATCGAGGCCGTCAGCGCCGCCGACGTTCGCGCCGCCTTCGTGCAGATGTTGCAGTCGCGCCAGTCGCTGGCCATCACCGGCAAGCTGAAGAAGGGCGTGATCGAGCGTGCCCGCGACCGGGCCGCGCTGCGTTGATCGGTACCGTCAGCCGGCGTCGAACTGTTGCTGCTGCGTCAGCTGGTGCCGGTGTTCGGCGGCGCGCTCTGGCGAGCGGGCGCGCATCGCCGCGTCGCGGCTCATGTCGCGGGCCAGGTCGAGTGCCTGCTCGACGCCGAGGCCCGGGTCGAGGCCGACCAATCGCTTCGAGCATCGGGCCATCCATTCGATGGCAGAGGGCAGCGGCGAGGCGGCGGTGAGGCT
>JALYXU010000184.1 GCA_030946925.1 Pseudomonadota bacterium | reverse complement strand
TGCGGCAGCCAGTCGAGCGCCTTCCTGAGGTTGTCGCCGACGACGCCCTTGATCGAATGGGCGGAGGCGATCAGCGCGTCGAGCGAGCCGTGCTCGGAGATCCACTTCGCGGCCGTCTTCGGCCCGACCTTGTCGACGCCTGGCACGTTGTCGACGCTGTCGCCGATCAGCGCCATGTAGTCGACGATCCGATCCGGCGGCACGCCGAATTTCGCGATGACGCCGGCGACATCGAGCCGCTCGTTGCTCATCGTGTTGATGAGCACGACGTTCTCGTCGACCAGCTGCGCCAGGTCCTTGTCGCCGGTCGAGATGACCACCTGGAAGCCGCCCTTGGCGGCCATCGCGGAGATCGTGCCGATGGCGTCGTCGGCCTCGATGCCGGGCACCGTCAGGACCGGCCAGCCCAGCAGCTTCACGGCTTCGATGATCGGTTCGATCTGCAGCGCCAGATCGTCGGGCATCGACGTTCGCGTCGCCTTGTACTCGGGGTACCAGTCGTCGCGAAAGGTCTTGCCTTTGTCGTCGAAGACGCAGGCCCCATGCAGCGCCGGGTACTGTTCGCGAAGCAGCTTCATCATCGAGACGACGCCGCGAATCGCGCCGGTGGGAAAGCCGCTCGAGGAGCGCAGATCCGGCAGCGCGTGATAGGCACGATAGAGGTAGCTCGAGCCATCGACGAGCAGCAAGGTCCGGTCCACCATCCGCTCCATTGTGAAGGATGGGACCCGGGCCACCGCCTAGAATGGGCGAATGAAAACGTCCACCGAGCTTGCCGTCGCCGTCGCGGCGATGCTGCTCGTGGCGGGCGCAGCCGGAGCCGCTGAATCGGCACCGGCGACGCCGGCGCAAGACCAGGCACGGACCCGAGCAGCCGAGGCCAAGCTCGACGCCGACGGCGCTGCCATCGCCGCGGCCGATCGGGCTGCCGACAAGGTCGCCAATGAACCGAACGTCAAGCGCACCGTCATCGACGACGGTCGGGCCCGCATCGAAGAGTTGCGCGTCCGCGGTCAGCTGCAGAAGGTGACCGTGCTGCCGAAAGACGGCGCGCCCGGCTACGAGATCATCGTCGGCGATGGCTCGCGCGACCTGTCGCCGGGTGTCAACACGTCGCGCGGCGCCAGCGGCCAGCGGGTCTGGAACGTGTTCAGGTTCTGAGGGCTCGGCCGATCCCGATCGATGGCGGTCTTCACCGAGGTTTCGTTCGACGCGGCCGCGCGTCTGATCGCCGGTCTCGGCATCGGCGAGCTGACCGGGCTGCAGCCTTGTGCGGGCGGCATCGAGAACACCAACTACTTCGCCGACACCAGCGAAGGCCGCTTTGTCCTGACCCTGTTCGAGCGCTTGACCGCCGCTGAACTGCCCTTCTATCTCGGCCTGATGAAGCATCTTGTCGATCGCGGCTTGCCTGTCCCCGGACCGCACGCCGATGCCGGCGGCGCCTTGCTGCTGGCGTGCGCCGGCAAGCCCGCCGCGGTGGTCGATCGCCTGGCCGGCGCGCCGCATCTGGCCCCCGATGCGGCCGACTGCGCCAGCGTCGGAGTCGTCCTCGCCCGTCTGCACGCGGCCGCCGCCGATTACCCGCTGCTGCAGCCGAACTTGCGCGGCCTGGCCTGGTGGAACGACACGGTACCGGCGGTCGTTCCGCATCTGTCGGCTTCGCTGGCCGAGCTCATGCAGGACGAACTGCGGTGGCAGCAGCGACTCGCCGCCACCCCGGCCTACGCGGCGCTGCCGCGCGGCCCGGTCCACGGCGACCTGTTCCGCGACAACGTCATGTTCGACGGCGCCGCCCTCACCGGCGTGTTCGACTTCTACTTCGCCGGCGTCGACAGCCTGCTCTTCGACATCGCCGTCGCCCTCAACGACTGGTGCAGCGACCTCGACACCGGTCGCCTCGCCGAGGATCGCGCCGAGGCGCTGATCGCCGGCTACCAGAGCGTCCGCCGGCTCGAGGCCGCCGAGCTGCGGCTGCTGCCGGCGCTGCTGCGCGCCGCCGCTTTTCGCTTCTGGCTGTCGCGCTCGTGGGACCTGCACCTGCCGCGCGACGCGGTCGTGCTGACCGCCCACGATCCCGGTCGCTTCGAGCGCGTTCTGCGCGAGCGACGCGAGGCGCCGTGGCACGCGGCGCAACTGCAGGTGCGGCCTTGAAGCTGCATGACGTTGCCCCCGGCCGCGGCTTCCTCTGGGTTCGCGGCGCCTTCTCGGTGCTGCTGCGGCAGCCGCTCGGGTATGCCGGCTTGTTCACCTCTTGCTTCTTCGTGCTGATGCTGGTCGGCATGGTGCCGATCGCCGGCTTGATGATGTTCGCGGCGATGCCGGTGGCGGCGCTTCTCTTCATGATCGCGACCCGCCGCGTGCTCGGCGGCCTGACCGTGTTTCCCGGAACCTTCGCCGAGCTCAAGGGGGCAGGCCGGGAACGGCTGCTCGGCCTGCTGAAGCTTGGCCTGGCGTGCGGTGCAGCCATGCTTGCGATCTTGTGGCTCGGCGATGTCGTCGATGGCGGCGCGCTCGAGTCGCTGCATCAGTACGCCGGCTCGACCGACGAGATGGCCAGGCATGTCGCCGACCCCGCCTTGCAAAAGGGCGTGTTGACCCGCCTCGGCCTGATGGCCCTCCTTGCGATACCTGCCTGGCACGCGCCGGCGCTGGTCTTCTGGGGCCGCCAGTCGTGGGCCCGGGCCCTGTTCTTCAGCAGCTACGCCTGCTGGCGCAACAAGGGCGCGTTCATCGTCTATGCGTTCGGCTGGTTTTCGGTCTGGCTGCTGATGGCGACGCTGATCGGCGTCATGCTCAGCCTGTTCCAGTCGACCCTCATGGTCGTCGTCATCGTGCCCCTGACACTTGCGTTCTGGACGGCGATCGGCGCCAGTCTTTATTTCACGTTCGCCGACTGCTTCGAGCCCGAGCCCCCGGGCGCGCCTCCGTCGGCGCCCTGAGCGCCCCCGTTTCCTCACTGACCGGAGATCTCGATGAAAAAGGTTGCCATCGTCACCGGCGCCGGCAGCGGCATCGGCCGCGCTTCGGCGCTCGCACTGATCAGCGCCGGCTGGCATGTCGCCTTGGCCGGCCGTCGCGCCGATGCCTTGGAGGCGACCCGAGCCGCGGCCGGCGCGCACGCCGATCGGGCCCTGGCGGTGCCGACCGATGCGACCGACCCGGCCGCGGTCAAGGCCCTCTTCGCGGCAACCCAGAACGCATTCGGTCGGCTCGACCTGCTCTTCAACAATGCCGGCACCGGCGCACCGGCGATCCCATTCGAGGACCTCACGCTCGAGCACTGGAAGACCGTCGTCGACATCAACCTCACGGCCGTCTTTCTCTGCACCCAGGAAGCGTTCCGGCTGATGAAGGCGCAGTCCCCGCGCGGCGGCCGGATCATCAACAACGGTTCGATCTCGGCGCACTCGCCGCGGCCGTTGAGCGCTCCCTACACGGCGACCAAACACGCCATCACCGGCCTGACGAAATCGACCTCGCTCGATGGACGTGGCTACGACATCGCCTGCGGCCAGATCGACATCGGCAATGCTGCGACCGAGATGACGCAGCGAATGACCAAGGGCGTGCTGCAGCCGAGCGGTGAGCTCGCGGTCGAGCCGCGCATGGACGTGCGCCACGTCGCCGATGCGGTCGTGCACATGGCCAGCCTGCCTCTCGATGCCAACATCCAGTTCATCACCGTGATGGCGACCAAGATGCCGTTGATCGGCCGCGGCTGAGCGGCGCCCGCCAAGATCCCGAGGGCGTTGGGCGTGACCGATTGCGGCGCCGCCGCCACAACATCGGCCGCTGCGCCGCGATGCGGGCCGGGCGCTGGGTGACAATCTTTGCCATGACGACATCGACTCTCCGGCGCGGCAGCAGATTCGTTGCCGGACTCGTCGCGGGCCTGCTCGCGACGGCGCTGTCGTCCGGCTGCGCCGTCGTCACCGTGGCGACGACTCTCGGCAGCGCCGCGGTCGCGGTCGGCGGAGCCGCCGTCTCGGTCGGCGGTGCGGTGGTCGGCAGCACCGTTCGCGTCGCCGGCAAGGCGGTCGAGAAGACGATCGACATCGCCGTCCCGGGCGGCGCTCCAGCAGCAAAGTGACAACTCAATCGATGACGACAAACATCCATTTCATCGGCGGCGAAAAAGGCGGCGTCGGCAAGTCGCTGATGGCCCGGGTCTTGGCCCAGTACCTGATCGACAAGGAGCTGCCGTTCCTCGGCTTCGACACCGATCGCTCGCACGGCGCCCTGATGCGTTTTTATTCGGGCTACGCGTCGCCGGTGGCGGTCGACAAGATCGAGTCGCTCGACGCGATCGTCGAAGCCGCAGTCGATCAGCCCGGCCGTCGCATCCTCGTCGATCTCGCCGCCCAGACCCACGACCCGCTGGCGACCTGGATGGAAGAGGCCGGCGTGATGAGCCTGGCCGACGAGCTCGGCATGAAGCTCTTCTACTGGCATGTCATGGACACCGGCAAGGACTCGGTCGACCTGCTGCGGCGCGTCCTCGACCGCTTCGGCACGGGCCTGAGCTACGTGCTGGTGCGCAACCAGGTGCGCGGAAGCGACTTCAACGCGCTCGAGCAGTCAGGCGAGCAGGCGCGTGCGATCGGCATGGGCGCGCACGTCGTGTCGATGAAGAAGCTGCACGAGAGCGCGATCCAGAAGATCGACAACACCAGCAGCAGCTTCTGGAAGGCCAAGAGCACCGAGAAGGACTCGAGCGGCCTCGGCCTGATGGACCGACAGCGCGTCAAGATGTGGCTGCGCGACGTCTATCGGGAGATCGACGAGGTCGGCGTCTGACCGATCGTCAAGCGGAAACGATCAGAACAATCCGGCCCGATCCGCAGCGTCGAGCACGGCCTTCGAGAGCTCGCGCAACTGGCCATTGACGTCCGAGCTCGGTGCCGCTGTCGCCCGGGCAGTCCAGGCGAGCCGACCGTTTGCCACCTCGGTGATGCGGCCGTTGGCGGCATAACCGGTGGTGACCGTGCCGCCGCCGATCGGTGCCGACACACCCACGCCGACGGCGCTGCGGCTGCCGAAGCCGAAGCCGCCGATGCCGAGTGAAAATCCGGGGCTGACATCGGTGGCCGCGGGTGCGAGAGTGACGACGAGCAAGGCAGCGGCGCCGGCGCTGCGTGCGGCGCCGAGCAGCTGACCGTCGATCGCCCGGTCGGTCAGGAGCGGGGTCTCCGGCGGGGCGAAGATGGGCGTGGCGCCGCGCGCGACCACGTCGCTTGCCACCTGGTCCTGGCAGATCTGCCGCACCACCAGATCGAAAGCCTCGCAGGCGACGAGCACCCGCGCGCCGTGCAGCAAGCCCGAGCGGGCGCCGAGTTGAGCGTCGACCCACTGGGCGTCGACTTGCGGCGTGCTGGCACAGGCGGCCAAGGTCGCGACCGCGACGCCGGCCAAGGGCCGGAGCAGCGCAACCGCACGACTTGCGATCGTCCGGGGAAGATGTGGCTTCATGAAAGTCACCGGCAAAACACGTGCCTCGAAGTCAATCGATCGGCGTCAGCTTGGCGATGCCGAGCGCCAGCCACTTCATGCCGTGGCGGCCGAAGTTGACCTGGGCCCGGGCATCGTCGCCAATGCCCTCGAGCGTGATGACGACGCCCTCGCCGAACTTCGCATGGAAGACGCCGCGGCCCGGCCGAAGGCCGTGGCGGGGGGCAGGCGCGGGCGCCGCGC
>JALYXU010000175.1 GCA_030946925.1 Pseudomonadota bacterium | reverse complement strand
GTCGACGGCGACGCGGTCCTGTTCGACAGCAACGCGATCCTGCTGTACCTGGCCGAGAAGACCCATTCCTTCCTGCCCCCCGACACGCCGGCCGATCGCGCGCGGCTCCTGTCCTGGCTGATGTTCGTCGCCTCCGGCATCGGCCCCTACTCGGGACAGGCGGTGCACTTCAAGCATTTCGCGCCGGAGCCGAAGGCTTACGCCGTGAACCGCTACGACTTCGAAGCGGAGCGGCACTGGAAGCTCGTCGATGACCAACTTGCCAGGAACCGCTACATGCTCGGCGACGTCTACACCATCGTCGACATGGCGGTATGGGGCTGGGCCAGGGCGGTGCCGTTCTTCCTCGGTGCCGAAGCCTGGGCGACGCTTCCGAACGTGAAGCGCCTGCTCGACGAAATCAACGCCCGGCCCGCGGCGCAGCGAGCCGAGGCCTTGAAGACGAGGCACGCCTTCAAGACCGAGATGGACGACGACGCGCGCCGGAACATGTTCCCGCAGAACGCCCGACTGGCGGCCTGAGTCGACCTCACCATGATCGATCTCCACTACTGGACGACACCGAACGGCCACAAGGTGACGATGTTCCTCGAGGAGAGCGGCCTCCCGTACCGGATCGTCCCCGTCAACATCGGCAAGGGCGAACAGTTCTCTCCGGAATTCCTGAAGATCGCGCCGAACAACCGCATTCCTGCGATCGTCGACCCCGCTCCGGCCGGCGGCGGCGAGCCGATTTCTGTCTTCGAGTCCGGAGCGATCCTCCTGTACCTGGCCGACAAGACTGGGCAATTCATCCCTGCGGACCTGCGTGGCCGCAATGTCGCACTCCAGTGGCTGTTCTGGCAGATGGGGGGTCTCGGCCCGATGGCGGGTCAGAACCATCACTTCGTCCAATACGCACCCGAGCCGCTGCCCTACGCAATCAGCCGCTACGTCAAGGAGACGGCGCGTCTGTATGCGGTCCTGAACAAGCATCTCGCCGACGGCCGGACCTTCATCGCCGGCGAGTATTCGATCGCCGACATGGCGTGCTATCCGTGGGTCGTGCCGCACGAGCGCCAGCTGCAGCGCCTGGAGGACTTTCCGGCGCTCGAAAAGTGGTTCGCTCGCGTTCGCGAGCGGCCGGCGACCCTTCGCGCTTACGCGCGGGCGAAGGAAGTGAATACGGCACCGGTGGTGAGCGGCGCGACGCGCTCGGTGCTCTTCGACCAGGATGCGACCACAGTGCGCTGAATCGCATGTGGCAATACGCAACATCGTCGAAAGGACGCCGATGAAAGACGATTCGCCTGCGCCGCTCCTTCCGGGCGTCCTGCGCACGCCGGAGGAACGATTCGCCGACTTGCCGGGGCATCCGTTCGCG
Source organism: Pseudomonadota bacterium (assembly GCA_030946925.1). Taxonomy (GTDB): domain Bacteria; phylum Pseudomonadota; class Gammaproteobacteria; order Burkholderiales; family Burkholderiaceae_C; genus Schlegelella_A. The sequence goes on along the minus strand of JALYXU010000175.1, from coordinate 34,106 downwards.
CCTCGGTACACGGCGGCACTGCCCGGCTTCGAAGGGCTTCGCGCCCACTACCTCGACGAAGGCCCGGCCGACGCCGAGACCACCGTGCTCTGCCTGCACGGCCAGCCGACATGGAGCTATCTCTACCGCAAGATGCTGCCGGTATTCGTCGCAGCCGGCCAGCGTGTCGTCGCGCCTGATTTCTTCGGCTTCGGTCGATCGGACAAGCCGGTCGACGAAGCGTTCTACACGTTCACCCGACACCGGGCGATGCTGGTCGAGTTCGTGGACGCGATGAAGCTTCGCAACGTGACGCTGGTGGTGCAGGACTGGGGCGGCCTCCTCGGCCTGACGCTGCCCGTGGACGTGCCGGGCGTGTTCAACCGCCTGATCGTCATGAACACCGCGCTCGGCACCGGCGACGGTCCGCTCGGCGAAGGATTTCTCGCCTGGCGGGCGTTTTCGAACAGCAAGCCTGACATGGATATCGCGGCACTGATGCGCCGGTCGGTTCCGGCGCTGTCGCCGCAGGAAGCCGATGCCTACGCCGCGCCGTTTCCGGATGCTCGCTACAAGGCGGGGGTGCGCCGCTTTCCCAATCTCGTCCCCGACCACCCGGACGCCGACGGCGCCGCGCTGTCGCGTCAGGCCGGGCAGTGGTGGTCGACGCAATGGCAAGGGCAGACGTTCATGGCCGTCGGCATGAAGGACCCCGTCCTCGGGCCCGCGGCCATGGCGCTGCTGCGCTCGAAGATCCGTGGTTGTCCCCCGCCGTTCGAGGTCGGCGACGCCGGCCATTTCGTGCAGGAGAGCGGCGCGCTTGTCGCCCGTGCGGCGCTGGCTGCATTCGAGGCACGTCCGGGCCGCTGACGCCGCTCTCCTCTCCCCGCCGCCCTCATCGACCAGCGCTCTTCCTCGTCATGCCCACCACACCCTATGCAAGTGCACTGATCGTCGGCGCCGGGCCAGGACTCGGCGCGAGCCTCGCTCGCACGTTCGCCCGCGACGGCATGCGCGTGATCGTCGCGGCGCGCAGCCGCGATCGGCTCGAGACGATCGCGCGCGAAACCGGCGCCGGCGTCCTGACCTGCGACGCCACGGATGTCGCGGCGGTGGCGACGCTGTTCGATGAGGCCACGCAACATCTCGGCGCTGCGCCGGAAGTGGTCGTCTACAACGCGAGCCAGCGCGTTCGCGGCCCTTTCGTCGAGGTCCAGCCGGCGGCCGTGGCTCGGGCTGTCTCGGTGACGGCCTACGGCGCATTCCTGGTCGGGCAACAGGCCGCTCGCCGCATGCTGCCAAGACGTCAGGGGGCCATCCTCTTCACCGGCGCCTCCGCCGGCGTGAAGGGCTATCCGCAGTCCGCGGCCTTCGCCATGGGCAAGTTCGCGCTGCGGGGCCTTGCCCAAAGCATGGCGCGCGAGTTGGCGCCGCAGGGCATCCACGTCGGGCACATCGTCATCGACGGCGCCATACGGCCTGCCGGAGAAACAGCCGACGGCGGCAACGACGATCGCCTCGATCCGGACGCCATCGCCTCGACCTACCTGCAGTTGCTGGCGCAGCCGCGCAACGCCTGGACATGGGAGATCGAAGTCCGCCCCTGGGTGGAGAAATTCTGAGAGAGTCGATCCCTCGAACGCATCTTCCTCACCCTTCGAGGTTTCCCATGCCCCATCTCGATGCGGCGACCTGGGCTCATGTGCTCGGGATGAATGGCTCCGTCGTGCCGTGCGCACCAGACCCTAAACCAGAGTCTGTCGCGAAGCCGTGAACCCAGCTCGCTTGAGACAGCGGCGTAGGAAGCGGACTGCGATCGTTCGTCTTAGGAGAGGCCTGTAATCCACCGCGGTGTGTATGGTTTGGCAACGGCCCACCAAGGTCCAAATCTAAGGGCGTGGTGAGGGCACGATCCTCGACAAAGTCAAATGGGCTAGCAGCTCATCACTGCTAACCCATTGATTTCGCTGGTCGGGACGGCGGGATTCGAACTCGCGACCCCTTGCACCCCATGCAAGTGCGCTACCAGGCTGCGCTACGCCCCGTTCGCCGGGATTATAAGTGGCCTGTCCGGAGGGCCGGGGTCATTGCAGAGCAGGCCGCGAATCGACAACAGTTCCTGACGGACTTGGGCCGTCGACAACATCGACAAAGGGATCCGAAGCAACCCGTCCACGTCGTCCGCGCCTCGGGAAGGATCTGAAGCCTCGGCCGGCCGTGCGTGAATCACCTTCGACAAGCGACCGCTCGGCCCGTCTTCGGCCGTGCCGTTCTCCGATCGATCTGCGGCCGCGTCGGTCAGCCGGTTGCGCGCGCCGCTGATCGTGAAGCCCTGTTCGTACAGCAACTCCCGGATGCGGCGGATCAGGAGCACCTCGTGGTGCTGGTAATAGCGCCGGTTGCCGCGCCGCTTCATCGGCTTCAGCTGAGTGAACTCCTGCTCCCAATACCGCAGCACGTAGGGCTTGACGCCACAAAGTTCGCTGACCTCGCCGATCGTGAAGTAGCGTTTTGCAGGGATCGGCGGAAGGTTTTTCTCCATAAAGATCAAGGAGATCAGGAGATAAACCTCGACTTTACTCGAAGTCGTCCGCGGGCGGGATTTCGCCTTGCACGACGCCCTTCAGCTTGTGGCTGGCGTGAAAGGTCACGACATGCCGGGCCTTGATCGGGATCGACTCGCCGGTTCGCGGGTTGCGGCCCGGGCGCGGGGCCTTGCGCCGGATATTGAAATTGCCGAAGCCCGACATCTTGACGTCGTCCCCGGCAAGCAAGGTCGCATGGATCAGGTCGAAGAACGCTTCGACCATGTCCTTGGACTCGCGCTTGTTCAGGCCAAGACGCTCGAACAGCAGCTCGGCAAGCTCGGCCTTGGTCAAGGTCGGCGTCATCAGCGTCGGCTGCAGAGTCCGCGGCGCGGGCAGATCGGGGCGTGCCATCTGGAATGGTCCGACGACTAGGCGCGCAGGCGGACACCGAGCCGGGCCGACAGTGCGGCCACGACGGACGCCACGACGACGTCGATGCGTTCGTCGGTCAAGGTCTCGGCGTCGTCGCGCAGCTCCATCCGCAGGGCCAGGCTACGCTCCCCCGCAGCGATGCCCGACGCCGGATTTTTCGGCTCGTAGATGTCGAACAGCGTCGTGGCGCGAACCAGGCCCGTCGACCCGGCTTCGACGGCTTCGATCAGTGCCTCGTAGGTCACGCTCCTTGCGGCAACGACCGCGACGTCGCGGAAGGCGGGCTGCTGTTTCGGCAGCGGCAGATAAGTGGGGAGTTGCAGGGTGGCAAGAGCTTCGGCGTCCAGCTCGAAAACGATGGCGTTACCCGGTAGCTCGTAAGCTTGGCGCCAGCGCGGGTGCAGCTCGCCGACGAAGCCGATCGGCCGGCCCAGCCGCTCGATCGCAGCGCTTCGACCAGGATGCAGGGCCGGGAAAGGCATCGGCAGCAAGCGGAGCTCGCCAGGAGCGAACAAGGCTTCGATGTCGCCCTTGATATCGTAGAAGTCGACGGCGCGTTCTCCCCTGCCCCACTGCAGCGGATCCGCCGGACCGTAGGCCAGGCCGGCCAGCCTCAACGGCTGCCTGAGCCCCGCCACCGCGCCGTCGCCGGCCTCGGTTTCGTGGTCCCGGAGATAGACCTTGGCCAGCTCGAAAATGCGCACGCTGCCGGCCTTGCGCGCCAGATTCGAGCGCAGCACTTCGACCAGGCTGCCGACCAGGCTCGATCGCATCACCGCAAGGTTCTGGGCGATCGGGTTGAGCACGCGTACCGGGTTGGCATTGGCAGCGAAGTCGCGCTCCCAGCGCGCGTCGACGAAGCTGAAACTGATCGTCTCCTGCCAGCCCAGATCGGCCATTTGATGGCGCAGACGTGCGGCGGGGCGACGCGACTCGCTCGGCACCAGCGCCGACAGCGTACCGCGAGGCGGCGCGGCATCGAGCGCCTCGTAACCGATCAGGCGAATAACCTCCTCGATCAGATCTTCCTCGATGCGCAAATCGAAGCGCCAGCTCGGCGGAACCACCTCGATCGCGCCAGGCGCGCTGCGCCACTGAAAGCCCAGACGCGTCATCACGCTCTCGCATTCGGCCTGGGTCACCGGCGCGCCGATGACCTTCGCCGCACGGTCGACCCGCAGCACGATCGGCGTTGCCTTCGGGACGTTGACGACGTGATCGTCGACCGGTCCGCAGCGGGTCTCGACGCCGCCGCAGATCTGCAGAATGAGTGCGGTGATGCGCTCGAGGTGCGAAACGGTCGTCTCCGGATCGACGCCGCGCTCGAATCGATGTCCGGCGTCGGTCGAGAAGTTGTAGCGACGGGAGCGGCCGGCCACCGCCTCGGGCCACCAGAAGGCGGCCTCGACATAGACGTTGCGCGTCGCATCGGTCACGGCGGTGCGGGCGCCGCCCATGATCCCGGCGAGCGACTCGACCCGGACCGCGTCGGCAATCACGCCGACCTTGGCGTCGAGCTCGACGTTGCTGCCGTTGAGAAGCTCGAGCGATTCGCCGGGGCGGCCCCAGCGCACCGTCAGACCGCCCTCGATGCAGTCGAGATCGAAGACGTGCGACGGCCGACCGAGCTCGAACATCACGTAGTTGGAAATGTCGACGAGCGGCGCCACCGGTCTCTGCCCGCAGCGCTCCAGCCGCTCGGCCATCCAGGCCGGCGTGGTTGCTCGGTGGTCGATGCCATGGATCACGCGCCCGGAAAAGCGCCCGCACAGATCGGCAGCTTCGATCCGGACCGGCAGCACAGCGGCCTCCGTGGCAAGGACCGGAACGATCGCCGGTGTCTTCAGCGGCGCCCCGGTGATCGATGCGACCTCGCGGGCAACGCCGTAGACGCTCAAGGCATGGCCCAGGTTCGGTGTGAGCTTCAGCGTGAAGATGGTGTCGTCGAGGCGCAGGAAGCTGCGCAGATCGGCGCCGATCGGTGCCGACTCGTCGAGGACGAGCAGGCCGCCGTGATCGTCGGAAAGCTGCAGCTCGCGTGCCGAACAAAGCATGCCTTCGCTTTGCACGCCGCGGATCTTGCCGAGCCGGATGCGGAACGGTTCGCCGCCATCGGTCGCCGGCGGCAGCTCGGCGCCGACCTTCGCCATCGGCACTCTGATGCCGGCACGGACGTTCGGCGCACCGCAGACGATGCAGCTCAGTCGACCGTCGCCGGCATCGACCTGACAGATGCGCAGACGATCGGCGTCAGGGTGCGGCTCCACGGCGACGACATGGGCGACGACAACGCCGTGGAACGGGGGCGCCGCCGGACGCGTCGATTCGACCTCGAGGCCGGCCATCGTCAGCTTGTCCGCGAGCGCCGCCGTGGAAAGCGGCGGATCGCAGAACTCGCGCAGCCATGATTCGGGAAATTGCATCGCGGCCGCTCAGGCGAACTGGCGGAGAAACCGCAGGTCGCCGTCGAAGAAGAGGCGCAGGTCGTCGATGCCGTAGCGAAGCATCGCCAGGCGGTCGATGCCCGAGCCGAAGGCGAAGCCGATGACCCGCTCCGGATCGAAGCCCATGTTGCGAACCACTTGCGGATGAACCTGGCCGGCACCGGACACTTCGAGCCACCGTCCGGCGAGCGCGCCGGTGTGGAACATCAGATCGATCTCGGCGCTCGGCTCGGTGAAGGGAAAGTAGCTCGGCCGGAAACGCAGCTTCAGATCGGTCGTCTCGAAGAAGGCCTGCACGAAGTCGAGGTAGACCGCCTTGAGATCGCGAAAGCTCACGTTCTCGCCGAGCCACAACCCCTCGACCTGATGAAACATCGGCGAATGGGTCGCGTCGCTGTCGACACGATAGGTCCGGCCCGGGGCGATCACGCGCACGTCCGGCATCGCTGCGGCGCCGGCATGGCGGCGGGCGTGCGCCTGCGCATGACGGATCTGCATCGGCGAGGTGTGCGGGCGCAGATTGAGCCAGCGGCCCTCCGCGTCCTTGAGATCGACATAGAAGGTGTCCTGCATCGACCGCGCCGGGTGGTTCTCCGGGTTGTTGAGCGCGGTGAAGCTGTGCCAGTCGGTCTCGAGCTCTGGACCATCGGCGACTTCGAAACCCATCGAGCCGAAGATCGCCTCGATGCGCTCGAGCGCGCGGCTGACCGGATGGATGCCGCCTCGGCTTCGGCTGCGCCCCGGCAGCGTCACATCGAGCGCCTGCTCGGCGAGCTGCGCTTCGAGCTGCTGATTGGCGAGCTCGGCACGGCGTTCCGCCAGCGCCGCCTCGATCGCCTGCTTGCCTGCGTTGATCTCGGCGCCGCGGGCCCGCTTGGCCTCGGGCGACAGCGCCGCAAGCGCCTTCAGCTGCTCCGTGACACGGCCGGCCTTGCCGAGGTAGCGCGCCTTCGCGTCCTCGAGCTCGGCGCTCGTCGAAGCCCGCGCGAAATCGCTGCGTGCGCTTTCAACCACCGACACCAGATCGTTCATCGTTTCCCGCAACGAGCCGAGCCGCGCATGCGGCGTGAGCGCTGCCGCCCCGCGGCCTGCGCGGGCTCAGGTCAGCTGAGGTGCGGGCGTACCTTGTCGACGATCGAGCCAAACGCGGCTGGATCATGGACCGCCATGTCGGCCAGGACCTTGCGGTCGATGTCGATCGACGCTTTCTTCAGACCCGCCATGAACTTGCTGTAGGTCACGCCGAGGCCACGGGCCGCGGCGTTGATGCGCGCAATCCAGAGTTGGCGAAAGACGCGCTTCTTGTTGCGACGGTCGCGATACGCGTACTGGCCGGCACGCATGACCGCTTCCTTGGCGATCCGGAAAACGTTCTTGCGGCGGCCGCGAAACCCCTTGGCGAGGGCGAGGATTTTCTTGTGACGGGCGCGGGCGGTGACGCCGCGTTTGACGCGAGGCATGGAGTGACTCCTTCAGAGTTGAACGACGACGAATTGATCAGAGGCCGGCGAAAGGCAGCATCTGCGCCATGTGGCCCATGTTCGTCTCATGCACGCCGACCGAGCCACGCAGATGCCGCTTGCTCTTGGTCGACTTCTTCGTCAGGATGTGTCGCTTGAACGCCTGGCCGCGCTTGACCGTGCCGCCCGGGCGCACCCGAAACCGTTTTGCGGCGCTCTTTTTCGTCTTCATCTTGGGCATGACTGCTCCTCTTTGGTTGCTGCTGCAGGCGCCGCCGGAAATTCCGCCGTCTTGCAAGCCTGCAGTCGCTTGTTGCGATCAGCCTTGCGGCTCGATCGATCTTCTCTCTGGCCGGCGCCCTACTTCCGCTTCGGCGCCAGCACCATGATCATCTGCCGTCCTTCGAGCTTGGGCATGTGCTCGACCACCGACACGTCCGCCAGCTCGTCGCGGATCCGTTCGAGCAGACGCATGCCGATGTCCTGGTGCGTGATCTCGCGGCCCCGATAACGCAACGTCACCTTGCCCTTGTCGCCGTCTTCCTCTATGAAGCGGCGCAGGTTTCTCATCTTGATCGTGTAGTCGCCCTCATCGGTGCCGGGGCGGAACTTCACTTCCTTGACTTCGATGATCTTCTGCTTCGACTTCGCCTCGGCCGCGCGCTTCTGTTCCTGATACTTGAACTTGCCATAGTCCATCAGCCGGCAGACCGGCGGATCGGCCTGCGCGACGATCTCGACCAGGTCGACGTCCTGCTCGCCGGCCAGCCGCAAGGCTTCGGCAATCGGCACGATGCCGAGTGGTTCGTTTTCCGGCCCGTTCAGCCGGACTTCAAGGGCCAGGATCTCCCGGTTCAGCCGGTGCTTTCGTTCAGCGTTTGGTGTACGACGGTCGAGAAAAGTAGCGATGTCAAAAGCCTTTCAACGGGCCCCGAGGCAGCCGAGACCCAAACCAACAAAGCGCGCCCCTGGCCGGCATGGCAGCCGGCCCGGCTCTCACAATTTCTGGGCAATGTCGCCGGCGAGCCTCAGGGCAAAGTCGTCGATGGACATCACACCGAGGTCGTGGTTGCCCCGGGCGCGCACGGCAACGGTCCTGTTTGCCTTTTCCTTGTCGCCAACGACGAGGATGTACGGGACCTTTTGCAACGAATGCTCGCGGATTTTATAGGTGATTTTCTCGTTGCGCAAATCACCTGCGGCTCTAAGTCCTTGTTTTTGCAACAGATTGATCACTTCCTGGGCGTAATCGGCCTGCCCCTCGGAGATGTTGAGGACGCTCGCCTGCTGCGGCGCCAGCCATGCGGGCATCGCTCCGGAATGGTGTTCGAGGAGGATGCCGATGAAGCGCTCGAAGCTGCCGACGATGGCTCGATGCAGCATCACCGGAAAGGCCCGGCCGCTGGTGTCGGTGACGTAGTCGCCGCCGAGCCGCTCGGCGGTGTTGTAGTCGACCTGCATCGTGCCGAGCTGCCACTGCCGGCCGATCGCATCCTTCAAGGTGTATTCGATCTTCGGGCCATAGAACGCACCCTCGCCCGGCGACACCACGAAATCGCACCCCGATCGGCGCAACGCCTCCATCAGGGCAAACTCGGCCTTGTCCCAGAAGGCGTCGCTGCCGACCCGGTTGTCGGGCCGGGTCGCGACCTTGTAGATGATGTCGCTGAAGCCGAAGTCCGCGTAGACCGCCTTGAGCTGCGCCGTGTAGACGACGCATTCCGCAAGGATCTGATCCTCGGTGCAGAACACGTGTCCGTCGTCCTGCGTAAAGCCGCGCACCCGCATGATCCCGTGCATCGACCCGCTCGGCTCGTTGCGATGGCATTGCCCGAACTCGCCGTAGCGGATCGGCAGGTCCCGATAGCTGCGCATTTGCGACTTGTAGATGAGGACATGGCCCGGGCAGTTCATCGGCTTGAGCGCGTAGGCGTGCTTTTCCGATTCGGTGGTGAACATGTTTTCCCGGTAGTTGTCCCAGTGCCCGGTCTTCTCCCAGAGGCTCTTGTCCAGCAGCTGCGGGCTCTTCACTTCCTGGTAGCCGGTGCTGCGATAGACGTTGCGCATGTACTGCTCGATCACCTGCCAGATCGCCCAGCCCTTCGGGTGCCAGAAGACCACGCCGGGCGCAGCCTCGTCGATATGGAACAGATCGAGCTCGCGGCCGAGCTTCCTGTGGTCGCGCTTGTCGGCTTCCTCGAGCATCTGCAGGTACTGCTGCAGATCCTCCTTGCTGGCCCAGGCGGTGCCGTAGATGCGTTGCAGCATCTCGTTGCGATGATCGCCGCGCCAGTAGGCGCCGGCCACTTTCATCAGCTTGAAGAATTTGAGCTTGCCCGTGCTCGGGACGTGCGGGCCGCGGCAGAGATCCTCGAAGGTCCCTTCGCCGTAGAGCGAAACGTCTTCGCCGGCAGGGATGCTGTCGATGATCTCGGCCTTGTAGGTCTCGCCAAGGCTGCGAAAGTGCGCGACGGCAGCGTCCCTCGGCAGCACCCGACGGTGGACCTTCTCGTCTTTTCTGGCGAGCTCGATCATCTTGGCTTCGATTGCCAGCAGGTCTTCCGGCGTAAACGGACGCTTGTAAGAGAAATCGTAATAGAAGCCGTTCTCGATGACCGGGCCGATCGTCACTTGTGCGTCCGGGAAAAGCTCCTTCACCGCGTGAGCGAGCAAGTGCGCCGTCGAGTGGCGAATGACATCGAGGCCGGCCGCATCCTTGTCGGTGATGATCGCGAGCGTCTCGTCGTGATCGATGACGTAGCTCGTGTCGACGATGCGCGTATCCCCATCGGCGCCCACCCGCCCGGCGAGCGCGGCCTTGGCAAGGCCGGCGCCGATCGACGCTGCGATGTCGGCGACGCTGACCGGGCCCGGGAACACCTTGCTCGAGCCGTCCGGAAGCTGGATCGAAACCATCGAACTCTCCAAAAACAAAAAAGCGCGGTCGAGGCCGCGCTGTGGATGGGACAGAAAACTGATGCGATGTCGGGACGCGCGGCCTTACACCCTGCTCGAAGCGCAAGGAGTTCGTGGTGTCGTCACCGCCATTCCGTTCTCGCTCATCACGTTGCCCATCGGCCAATTGTAGTGGACCGCAACTGCAGGAGCGCCGCAGGCCGGGCTCAGAACGGCAGGATCTTCATGTCTGCCGTTCGTTCGACCAGCCAGAGCCCGGCTATGCCCAGGGCCACCGCCGAGCCGCCGCGAATGACGAACGCGCGGTAAGACCGCCAACCCCGCAAGCCGAACAGCACCGCCGTCGCGAGCCCCACCACCAGCAGCTGGCCGAGCTCGAGGCCGACATTGAACTGCAACAAGGCCCAGGCGAAATCCGCGGTCGGCAGGTTCAGCTCCGACAGGACACTGGCAAAGCCGAAGCCGTGGATCAGGCCGAAGAAAAACGTCACGACGACGCGGCGCACCGGGAAGATCGGCCAGATGTTGTCGGCCGCGGCCAGCATGATCGTCACGGCGATCGCCGGCTCGATGAAGGCCGAGGTCAGAGAGACGATCTTCAAGGCGGCCAGGCAGAGCGTGATCGAGTGCGCCACCGTGAAAGCCGAGACGATGCCCACGACCGGCCAGACCGCCTGCGACAGGCGCTCGACCGGCTGCCAGCCGGTGGCAGTGCGGCGCATCACCGACGGAAGCAGCAGACAAAGCAGAAACAGGACGTGGTCGTAGCCGCCGAGAATGTGGCGCACGCCTTCAACCAGGAACGCCCAGCGCGGCGCGCCTTCGCTTCGGTTCGCGCCGCCATTGGCCGTCGCGGCGCCGGAAACCGGTGCGCTCGCCGCCCGAGTCTCTACACCTCTGCTTGCACCCGGCTCGAGCACCAGCAGGCGCAGCGCCTCGCCGGGCCTCTGGATCTTGGCGATGCCGCGGTGGGTCGGATCGACATCGGCGAACAGCGAATAGATGATCTTCGGTGGCTCCGGCAAGGTGCAGGACGACTGCAGATAGAGCACGGCATACGCACCGTCGTTACGCCGCTCGAGACCGCGCCCGGTCGGCCGCAGCGGGCAGCCCTCGATGGCGATGTGCTGCATCGCATAGGCTTCGATGCGTGGCCAGGCTGCCCGCACTTCGCCCCATGTCAGCTTGCCGTCGGCATCCGTGTCGAGGTCGAGGACGACGTCGAGATCGCGCAGCGCGATGTCGGAGCGAACTTCTAGCTTCCCGGGGGCCGCCGCGATCTGCAGATATGCGTCGCTCGATTTATGCGCATGGGCCGCCCCCGCCGCAGCCGCCAGCAAGCCGATGAGGGCGCTCCGGCCCCAGTTCCTGGGGCGGTTGCCCACGGAAACCTCAGAGCAAGGCATCGATGCGTCGGTCGTGCAGGCCTTGGGCCGCCTTCAATCGACGCGCTTCCTGGATCGCTGCCGCGGAGCCGACCGCCCGCGCCGCCTGTGCGAAAACCAGCAGGTCGAGCGGCTCGCGCTGGTTCGCGACGTCGCCGCGTGCCAGGGACAGGGCGCGGTCCGGCGCGTGGTCGACGAAGAGCGCGAACATGGCCTGTTCGCGGCCGTGATAGATCCGGGCCTCTGGCCGCTCGTTGGCCAGCGCGATGCGATCACGCATCTCCGCGACATCCGGCGCGCTCGAGTCAGCGGTCTTGCTGCCAGGCCCGCGCGACGCGGCTGCCAGGGTCCCGGCGATTGCCAGGCGAAGCAGGACGGCATCGGTACGCGCCTCGCCCTTCAACAGCTTGAGTGCGTCGAGAGGCCGTTTCTGCGCGATCAGGAAGTCGGCGTAGGCCACGCTTGCATAGCTGTCGGGGCCGAGCCGAAGCACGCCGCGGTAGGCTGCGTCAGCCGCGCCGGCGCGGCCGTCGCGCTCCTCCAGTTCGGCCAACGACGTGAGCAACCAGCCACGCGCGCCGTTCGGCAAGCGGGGATCGGCAAGCAGACGCTCGAGCGTCTGCCGCGAGACATCGACTTCGCCGCGAAGCGCCGCGTTCTCGGCCTGGCAGGCCGAGGCATACAGCGTTGCACCGGCCCTTGCGACTTCACGACAGGCCTCGTCCGAATCGGCATAGCGACCTTGCACGCGCAGGACTGTGGCAAGCGTGAGCCAGGCTTGCGGCTGCCGGCTGGCGGCGGGCCGCTTCAGCAGCAGCCGCAGGTTGGCGACGGCCGCATCGAACTCGTGCAGATATTGCTGCAAGGTCGCCCGCATCAGCAGGATGTCGAACGGCGCCACTGCCGGGTCCGGCCAGGCACGCAGGGCGGCCAAGGCGAGCCCGGCATAGCGCGGGTCGCCCGACTCGCGGGCCTGGTCGAGATAACGCCGGGCCACTGCCAGGGCAAGCACAGGGTCGTCCGGCCGGGCGGCCAGGCGCTTCCGCAACTGCCGCTCTTCGCCGCGATTTCCCGCGGCCGCCGGCAACACCTCGACGACTTCATCGTCGCGGCTCGGCGTGATCGGCAGCGCGCTCGCCGACGGGGCCGCACAGAACAAAAAAAGACCGGCTGCGAGAACGCCGGTCGGCATCGCCCTGAATTTCATGTCTTGATCCTAAGCGTGGCGGCTCCGGGTCGCCGCGCCGAAATTACGCCGACCTTTGACTCGAAGTGAAAAAGGGCCGGCGGCAGCAGCCCCGGCCCTTGCGTCCATCCTCACCGCAGATCGGCAGGGCGCGCATCGACCGATGCGCGCCCTGACCCATCCGTCTCAGTTGACAGGCAGCGGGTCGCTTGTCTCGTCTGTCGGCACGGTCACCATGCTGGTGTCGACCGGCTCCAGGTTGTCGGCCGAAGACACCACCAAGAGGCTGAGATACGAGATAAGCCCTGCGACCGAAGCACTCGCGCTTGGCGGCACCTCGCTGGTCGCCGGGGCCGGCGTGTTGTCGTAGTCGCTGCCACCGCAGCCGCTGACCAGTGCACCTGTCGCCAGGGCGCAGACCAACGAGACGGCGACCTTGAGTTTCGCTTTCATGTCGTGCTCCTTGGTGCCGTTCAGGGATAGGTCGAACCTGCAGGCGCGGCCGGGTTGAAGTTGCCGGGAAGCGGCGTCGTCAGGTAAGGGAAGGCCGCACCGTAGTTGACCGAGGTCTTGCGGACGCCGTCGGTGAACGCCAGGCCACCCGCGGGTGCATCGCCGGGCTTGCACCCGACTTGCAGCGTATCGGTTGCGCCGGTGAGGACGCACAGGGCGCCCATCGCGACCCGGATCGAAAGGTCGACGACGTCGTCGCCGGGCCGCCTGCCGTTCGGATAGCCGGCGTTGTCGCCGGCGGCCACGCCGAGCGCGTTCTGGGCGCCGATCGGCTTCGCGGCGATCGCCGTGTTGAGACGCATCATCTCGGCAGGCACGGCCACCGTGGCAGGCTGGTTCACGCCCTTGATTCCCTTCAGGAACACCGTGAGCAAGTCGGTGCGGGGAAAGTTCGTCGGAGCGACTGCGCTGGGAAACAGCGTCTGGATCAAGGCCGGCAGGGTCGGGTTGGTGACGTAGTCGGCGAAGTTGGCGGCATCGTTCTTCGGCTTCGACGAATTGAACTTGTCCTTGTCCTCGAGGCCGATCACGACTTCGTTGACGAGCGGGTTGCCGAGCCGGGACACCTGGGTCCAGGCGCCGCCCTCCTTGCTGACGTTGTTCAAGCCGGTGGCGGGGGCGTTGCTCAGCAACCGGCCCTGACGCAGGCTCGCCGTCGTCCAGGCGCCGATCACCGGGTCGGTGCCGGCCGTCACGCAGGAGATCGGCAGCTCGAGTGCCAGCGTGCTGACGTTCTTGGCTTCGAGGTCGTTGTTGTTGCCGCCGACTTCGGGCCCGAGCGGGTTCATGTTGAAGAGGTCGAAGATCTTGCCGACCGCGATGTAGAACGGTTCCTTGCGCTGGCCGACGAAGACCCGTCCCGGCGTCGAGCAACCAGGAATGTTGACGTTGTAGATGTACTGGCTGGCATAAGCCGCGTAGCCGGTCGGTCCGCCGAAGGTCTTGTCGCCAATGTTGTCGACCGGCTTCGTGAATGTCGCCGAGCCGCCGGCGGCGTTGGTGACGGATGCCACCGTGCCCAGACGGCGATCGCCGCGCACGACGCTCAGGCTATAGGTCTCGTTGACGTTGAGCGCCGGTGCCGCACCGGGGCTTGCCGCGGGCCCGCTGTCGATCAGAGGAATCTTGACTGCCTTGCCGCCGACCGTGAGCGCGGTCGACTTCGAGGTGTTCTTGAAGCGAAACTGGAAGGTCAACGCTTCCGAGCCGGCACCGGCGTTGTCGATGTGGATCTCGTACAGCGCGTTCGGGTTGAACTGATAGAAGTTCGGGCCGCCTTGCGGGTCCTGGAACGGGATGTAGTTGGCCAGGATCGTCACGAAGCCGGAGCGGCCACCCGATCCGTCCGCGGCGACACCCTCGTAGCTGCGAAACATGTAGAGGTCGGTGGCGTCGACCGTCGGATTCATCGCCAGGTACGGCGCTTCGCGATGGCTCGAGGCCTGGGCCGACAGGCTGCACAGCCCGGACAGGGCGGCAATCGCCGCAGCGATGGGCAAGACACGTGGGCGATGGGTGCGTTGTGGATTCATGGTTGTGTTCACTTTGATCGTGGAAGTCCGGGAGCCTGTCATGGGTCTCCCTCCTGACGCAGGCTCGAGGCCGGCGTTGCTCACCACTACGCAGCCGGATGCGCGGCGGATGCGACAGGTCCCGATTCGGTTTGCCTCGGAACCGTCCGACGCATCCTGGACCGCGCCGGGCCCGACTCGCGGGCGGCGGTGCGGCATCGGAGTAAGGTCGCAGCCGCGGCGTCGACCAACCGTTTTCAGTTGCCTTGCACTCCCTATGAAATCATTTCTCGTCGGTCCCGTTCTGGCGGTCGCCGGGGTTGCTGCACTGGCTCAGGCGTCGGCCGCCTCAGGGGGTAGCTGCATGGCAACGAGCCCGGCCCAGGCGGCAGCGGTGGTCGAGCTCTACACCTCGGAAGGTTGCAGCTCGTGCCCGCCGGCCGACCGCTGGCTCTCGACCTTGAAGGCGGATCCAGGCGTCGTCGCCCTCGCCTTTCACGTCGACTATTGGGATCGACTGGGCTGGAAGGACCGTTTTTCCAGCGCCGTGTTCACTGAAAGACAGGCGAGCCAGCAGACCAGCAGCGGCGCCCGCTTCAACTACACGCCACAAGTCGTTGTCGATGGCAAGGACAGCAAGGGCTGGCCGTCGGCGGCCGTGCTCGGTGCCCCCCGTCCGCAGTCACCCGTCGCGCTCTCGCTGAGCCGACAGGGCGCACACGTGAGCGCAACCGTCTCGGCGAGCCCGCGGGCACCGAAGCGGCTCGCGGCGTACTGGGCCTTGACCGAGCAAGACCACGTCAGCAGCGTCCGGGCCGGCGAAAATCAGGGTGCGACGCTGCACCACGATTTCGTCGTCCGGGACTACAAGCCCGTCGCCCCTTGGCCCGCGCAGGTCGACACGCCACGCACCCTCGGCTTCGATTTAATCGGTGCCGACGACCCGGCGCATCGGCGCGACGTCAACCTCGTGGTCGTGGACGCCGACACCGGCCGGCCGGTTCAGGCCCTGAAGCTCGGCTGCTGACGCGCGCGTTGCCGCCAGCGCAAGCTCAGCCGATCGCGCGCAGTGCGGCCCGCAACTCCGCGCCGATTTCCGGCTTCGCGGCGAACGGATCGGTTGGGTTGCGCGCCTGCATGATGTCCTCGAGCCGGGTCTGCACGCTGGCCAGCGCCTGCGGGTGGCTGTAGATGTAGAAACGGTTCTCTTCCACCGCGTCGAAAACGAATTGCGCGACCTCCGCGGCGGTCAGCTTGCCGCGCCCGACTGCCCGATCGCTCATCGCCTGGCCGATCAGCTGGCTCTTGGTGGGTGCGGCAGCCGCAAGCTCGCCGGGCCGGTTGCGCGCACTCTTCGTGATGCCCGTGGGGACGAAGAACGGGCACAGCACCGAAGCGCCGATCCGGTCGGTGACGAGGTGAAGATCCTGATAGAGCGTTTCGCTCAAGGCCACCACCGCATGCTTGCTGACGTTGTAGATGCCCATGTTCGGGGCGTTGATGAGGCCGGCCATCGACGCCGTGTTGACGATGTGGCCCTCGAAGTTCGGGTCGGCGCCGGCGGCGGCCAGCATCATCGGCGTGAAGACGCGGACGCCGTGCACCACGCCCATCAGGTTGACGCCGAGCACCCATTGCCAGTCGGCAACGGAGCTTTCCCAGATCAGGCCACCGGCGCCGACACCGGCGTTGTTGAAGACCAGATGCGGCGCACCGAAGCGCGCCGCCACTGCAGCGGCCAACGCCTCGACCTCGGCGGCGTTGCCGACATCGAGGCGATGCGCCAACACCTTTGCGCCTAGCGCCTCGACCTCGGTGGCGGCACGCTGCAAGGCGTCGTCCTGCACGTCGGCCATGACGACGTTCATGCCGCGCCGTGCCGCGATCCGCGACGCCTCGAGCCCGAATCCGGAGCCTGCTCCGGTGATGACGGCCGTGCGGCCGGCGAACGTCTTCATGTGCCTTCTTTCTTCGGCGTTGCCGCCTTGACGTGAAACCCGAGACGCGGAAAGTGGACATGAACCGTGCCGGCCCGCGCGTCGACCCGCTCGACCACCGCTTCCTCGGCATCGAGGCCGACCAGCCGGCCGACCACCTCGTCGTGGGCGTAGTCGGCCGGCACGACTGCGACGGTTGTTCCAGCCTCGATGCCGGCGCCATCGCCGACCGCGCACGGCGCGTGCTCGCCGTTGCTGCGCGCCAGCTCGATCGCCGCCGCGCTCGTCATGCTTTGGGGATGGCCGTGACCGAAGGCAGCGACCCGCTCGTACCAGTGCCGGACCAGAACGTACGGCTCGAGCTGCATCGCGATCGGCGGCGCCCGGCGCACGAACCAGATCGATTGCGCCGCCGAAAAGTCGGCGATCGACGGCAATGCCCCGAGCAGGAACGGCCCGGCGTGGCCGAGCATGCTTTCGAGGCGGCCGAGGTAGGCGTGCAAAGCGGCGGCATAGTCGTGCAACGGGGCTCGCCGCATGGCTGGATTCATCGCCGCGCGATCGGCACCAAAGGCGCGCAGGAACTCCGGCGGAGCGTCGGGGAAGATGTGCGCAGCCCCGGCCGGTTGCAGCGTGAAGGGGACCGCCGTCCAGAACAGCGCGCTGTCGGCCCACTGCGCAACGATCTCGTCGAGGCCGCGCGTCGGCTCGGGGTAGAGCGGCGGCTCGGGCGCGATTCGATCGATGACTCGGCACATCAGCGCTGAATCGCAATACACGTCGGCGCCGATCTGCATGAACGGGGTGCGCCGGTAGCCTCCGGTCAGGGCGACGACGTCGGGCTTCGGCATCATGACCGGCACGTCGACGGAGTGCCAGCGCATGCCCTTCATGCCGAGCAGGAGACGCACCTTTTCGGAGAACGGCGAGCCGGCGTAGTGATGCAGGACGATGTCGGTCATGGTTGTGGCGATGCAAGATCGGCGTGCCGATGACGCGCGGCGAAGACGATGCCGAGCGTCGCCGCCACATCGCGCACCTCGGCGCCTTCGAGCGCGCCCTTTGCAACGAGCAGTCGGTGCAGCTGTGGCAGCCGGTAGTGCGGCACCGCCGGGTAAAGGTGATGCTCGAGGTGGTAGTTGACGTGATGCGGAAACAGCGTTGCCCGGGCCAGCAGGTTGACCACGCCGCCGCGCGTCCGGTTGCTGCGCGCCGCGGTCAGCGGCGACGAGAAGTCGACCACGCCGCCGTGCTCGCAGACCGCGCGCAAGCGCAGGATGGGCTGCAGCACGGTGAGCATCGGCAGCAGCCAGAGGACCGCGTACTGGGCAAGGCCACGCCAGCCGCCGAGCGCCAGGCAGGCCACCGGCATGGCAAGCTGGAACGCGACGACGACCCAGCGATCGACTCGTGCAACAGCACGCAGCTGCGGCGACGTGTCGTCGAGGGGCCGGGCTGCCCGGCTCGTCGCGTCGTTGAGTGCCGGTGCGCCGAAGAAATACGCGAAGGTCTTCCAGGCGTTCCAGCCGGCAAGGTCCTGGCCGAGCTTCTTCCACAAATAGCCGACCCCGCGCGGGTAGCCGCCGTGGATCGCGGTGTCCGGGTCCTCGTCGGTGTAGAGATTGTTGTGATGCAGGCGATGGATGACGCGGTACGTGCACATCGAGATGCCGCCCGCCATGCCGATTGCGCGCCCCGCCACGTCGTTGAGCGCGCGATTGGCGAACAGCCGATAGTGCGCGGCCTCGTGGGCGAGGATGAAGAGCGCGTGCTGCTGGATGCCGATGACGGCGACCGCGAGCAGCAGCCACGGGCTCGGCCAGCTCCAGAGACCGAAGCCGATCGCCACGGCAACGATGCCGAGCGTCTGCAGCAGCGACGCAGCGGAGCGCGCATCGCTCAGCCGCGTCAACGGCGCGAGCTCGTCGGAGTTCAGGATGCAGCGGGCCGCCGCGTTTCCGGCACCGGCCTTTCGCTCGCCCAGCGGTCGCAGGTCGTCGCGGAACTCTTCGCCGGAGGCTGCCTGGTCGCGGGCCCGGACCGGCGCCCCGACGTCGGCGGGATTGAGCGGCGCGTGAATGGACATGGCTCGGCTCAGTCGGAAGCGTCCTGGCGCTCGATGCGCTTGCCACCGGCAGGCAGGCCCTTCAGAAACTTGAAGGTGCCGCTGCCGTGGGCGACGATCTTGGCTTCGGCGTCGACCGCGGTCGCGTCGCAGAAGGCCATCGAGGCCGTGCGGTGCAACAGCCGCCCCGTGGCGACGATGCGGCCGAGCCCGGGCCGGATGAAGCTGGTCTTCATCTCGATGGTGACGACGCCCAGACGGTTGGCCGCACCCCCCTCGGCGCTGCGGGCGGCGAGCGCCATCGCCACATCGAGCAGGGTCATGGTCACGCCGCCGTGGGCAACGTGCCAGGAGTTGCAGAGCTCGTCACGCAGTTGCACGGCGATCTCGGACTCGCCCGCGTCGAAGCGAAGCAGCTCGAAGCCAAGCAGCTCCACGAACGGAATCTGCACCTGGAATTTCATCGCGAACCCAGGGCCGGCCGGCGTTCGGGCCGCCCCAAGGCCGACCGCGCCCCGTCGGGGGGCAGCGAGCGCAGGGAGCGTGGGGGCTCCGGCCGGGCGCCGGGCCGCCCCAAGGCCGGCCGCGCCCCCTCGGGGGGCAGCGACTGCAGGGAGCGTGGGGGCACCATCAAGCCGCGATGATCGCCGAGACCCCGCCGTCGATCGGCAACACCTGACCGGTGATGTGCTTGCCGGCCTGTGATGCAAAGAGCAGCGTCGCGCCTTTCAGGTCGTCGTCGTCGCCGATGCGCAGCAGCGGCGCGTGGCTGGCCAGGCTCTCCGCGCCGATCCGCTCGATCGTGCCCTTGGTCATCTTGCTCGGGAACATGCCGGGGGCCAGCGCGTTGACGTTGATGTTGTACTTGCCCCATTCGCCCGCCAGCGTACGCGTGAAGTTGACGACCGCCGCCTTGCTCGTGTTGTAGGCCAGCATCGACATATCCGCACTGTTGCCCGCCAGGCCGGCGATCGAGGCGACGTTGATGATCTTGCCGGCGCGGCGCGGAATCATGCTGTGCTTGCCGATTGCCTGGCTCATCAGGAAGATCGAGCGCACGTTCAGGTTCATCACCTTGTCCCAGGCCTCCAGCGGATGGTCCTCGGCCGCTGCACCCCAGGTGGCGCCGGCGTTGTTGACAAGGATGTCGACATGGCCGAGCCGGCCGATCGCATCCTGAGCGACGCGAACGATCTCGCTCGGCAGGCTGACGTCGGCGGCGATCCAGATCGCCTCGATGCTGAAGCTCCTGAGATGCGCCGCAGCTTCCTCCAGGTCGGCTGCCTTGCGCGAGGTGAGCATGACGCGGGCCCCGGCCTCGCCGAGCGCCTCTGCGATCTGCAGGCCCAGCCCGCGCGAGCCGCCGGTGACCAGCGCGGTCTTCCCGGAAAGATCGAACAGCGTGCGAATCGGTGTGCTCATTGCCTGGTCTCCGTCATTGAAGCTTGTTCGGGTCGTGCCATCCGTCGGTGTCGCTCATCTTCGAACGGATCCAGACGAGGACCGCGCCCGCCAGCACGGCTGCGGCGCCGACGCCGACGACGCCCCAGCCGTAGGCCTGACCGTTGCCTTGCAGCGCAACGCCGATGGAGATGCCGAACAGGCCGCCGTAGATCAGCGCCCAGATCAGCGTGCCGAGGCGCCCGGGCGAGATGCTCAAAAGTCCTCCACGTGCATCGTCCGGCAGGTGTCGTCGCGTGTTTCGACAACGCCGAGCCAGGCCCCGATCTTCGGCAGCTCGTAGCCAAAGAAATAGCGGCAGGCGGCGAGCCGGCCACGCCGCGCCGGGCTCACCGGCGTGGCCACGGTGCACACCGCAACGTCGAGCCAGATCCAGGCCAGAACGACATGGCCGAACGCCTGCAAATAAGGAGTCGCGTTGGCGAGCGCTTCTTCCGGCGCGCCGGTCGACCAGGCCGCCTGCGTTGCCGCAACAAGCTTGTCGACCGCGGCGCCGAGGCTGGCTGCGTGGGCAGACAAAGGCGCGAGCGCCTCGGCACGGGCGATGGTCTGGCCGATCGTGGTACGCAGCAGCGCCAGCCCGGCACCGCCGTCCAGCACGACCTTGCGGCCGAGCAAGTCGAGCGCCTGGATGCCGTGGGTGCCCTCATGGATCATGTTCAGGCGGTTGTCGCGCCAGTACTGCTCGACCGGGAAGTCGCGCGTGTAGCCATAGCCGCCGAGCACCTGGATCGCCAGGCTGTTCGATTCCAGGCACCACTCGCTCGGCCAGCTCTTGGCGATCGGTGTCAGCACCTCGAGCAGCAACGCGGCGCGCGACCGGCCGGCCGCCGGGCCGCTCCCAAGGCCGGCCGCGCCCCCTCGGGGGGCAGCGACCTCAGGGAGCGTGGGGGCTTCGTCACTGCCCGAGTGCAGCTCGTCGACGAGTCGGGCGCAATAGAGCTCGAGGGCGAGTGCGCCCTCGCAATAGCTCTTTTGCGCGAGCAGCATGCGCTTGATGTCGGCGTGCTCGATGATCGGCACCTGCGGCTTGGTCGGGTCCTTGCCGCCGATGCCGATCGGCCGGCCTTGGGGCCGCGTCCGCGCGTACTCGAGCGACACCTCATAGCCGGCAAACCCGAGCATCGTTGCACCCAGGCCGACGGCGATGCGGGCTTCGTTCATCATGTGGAACATGCAGCGCAGGCCCTCGCCCGGGCGGCCGACCAGATAGCCGATTGCGCCGGCGGCCGGCTCTGCACCTTGGCTGCGAACCGCGTACTTGCCTTCGCCGAAATTGAGCAAGGTGTTCGGAATCCCGCGATAGCCGAGCTTGTGGTTCAGTCCGGCCAACGACACGTCGTTGCGCACCCCCGTCAACCTTCCCTCGATGTCGACGAGCTTCTTCGGGACGATGAACAGAGAAATCCCCCGCGTGCCTGGGACCAGCTTGCCGTCGCCGCCGGGTATCTTGGCCAGCACCAGATGAATGATGTTCTCGGACAGCTCGTGCTCGCCGTTCGAGATCCACATCTTGTTGCCCGTGAGCCGGTAGCGCGGGCCGAGCGGGTCGGTATCGAAACCGGGGCCGTCCGGGATCGCCCGGGTCACGATGTCGGAGAGGCTTGACCCAGCCTGTGGCTCCGACAGGCACATGGTTCCGGAAAAGCGCCCGGCGAACTCGTTTTTCGCGAACACCTCCTGCTGCAGGGGCGTGCCGTGGACCATGAGCAGGCCGGCGTTGCCGCTGGTCAACATGCCGCCGCCGCCGATGCCGATGCCGGCCTTCGAGAAGAAGCTGTTGGCCGCCATCTCGACCACGCAAGGCAGCTGCATGCCGCCGACCTCGTAGTCCTGCGCCGCCGCCAGCAAGCCGGACTCGGCATAGGCGCGGGCCGCGTCGTGGCTGGCCTTGGGCAAGTGCACCTTCTCGCCGTCGAACCACGGCTCTTCGGTATCGGCGAGCCGGTTGAACGGCGCGAACTTCTCGCGGGCAATGCGCTCGCTGGTGTCGAGCACGGAATCAAAGGTCTCGCGCGAGTGGTCGGCGAAGCGCGGGCGCGAGCGCAGCGAATCGACGTCGAGCCAGTCGTGAAGAAGAAAGTCGACGGTCTGTCGATAAGTCATGATCGATCTGGTCAGGACGAGCCGGCGTTCACGCGCTCGGCGCCTAGATCAAAGAACCTCGAACACCCCCGCCGCACCCATGCCGCCACCGATGCACATGGTGACGACGACCTTTTTGGCGCCGCGGCGCTTGCCTTCGATGAGGGCCGCGCCGGTCAGCCGCTGGCCGCTGACGCCGTACGGGTGACCGACCGCGATCGCGCCGCCGTTCACGTTGAGGCGATCCATCGGGATGCCCAGCGTATCGGCGCAGTAGAGCACTTGCACGGCGAAGGCTTCGTTGAGCTCCCAGAGATCGATGTCGGCGACCGTCAGCCCGAGCCGCTTCAGCACCTTCGGGACCGCGAAGACCGGGCCGATGCCCATCTCGTCGGGCTCGCAGCCGGCGACCGCGAAGCCGAGGAAGCGGCCGATCGGCTTCAGCCCGCGCTGCTCGGCGAGCTGCTCGTTCATCACCACCACGGCACCGGCGCCATCGCTGAACTGGCTGGCATTGCCGGCCGAGATGACGCCGCCCGGCATCGCCGGCTTGATGTCCTTGATGCCTTCGTAGGTGGTGCCCGGACGGATGCCTTCATCGGCGCTGATCGTCACTTCCTTGGTTCGCAGCCCCAGCACCGCATCGGCGACGCCGGCAAGCACCGTGATCGGCGCGATCTCGGCTTCGAACTTGCCGGCATCGCGCGCCGCAGTGGCCCGCTGCTGGCTGGCGGCGCCGTAGCGGTCCATGCGCTCGCGGTCGATCTTGTAGCGCTTGGCGACCTGCTCGGCGGTCTGCAACATGTTCCAGTAGATGGACGGCTTGTGCTCGGCCAGCCAGGAGTCGGCGAGCATGTGCTTGTTGGCTTCGTTCTGCACGCACGAGATGCTCTCGACGCCGCCGGCGACGACGATGTCGTTCTCGCCGGCGATGACGCGCTGCGCCGCCATGGCGATGGTCTGCAGGCCGCTCGAACAGAAGCGGTTCACGGTCATGCCGCTGGTCGTGACCGGCAGGCCGGCGCGCAAGGCGATCTGCCGCGCGATGTTGCTGCCGGTGGCGCCCTCGGGCGTGGCGCAACCCATGATGACGTCATCGACCTCGGCCGGGTCAATGCCTGCGCGCTCGACGGCAGCCTTGACGGCATGGCCGCCGAGCGTGGCGCCGTGCGTCATGTTGAAGGCGCCCTTCCAGCTCTTGGCGAGGGGCGTGCGGGCGGTCGAGACGATGACGGCGCTGGTCATGAGGTGATCTCCGATGTGTGCTCCCTCTCCCGCCCGGCGGGAAAGGGTTGGGGTGAGGGTCAGCTGAAGCTCTTGCCTTCGGCAGCGAGCCGGGCCAGCAACGGTGCAGGTTGCCAGAACGAGGCGTCGTCGTGGGGGTTGCGGGCGAAGCGGTGCATTGCCTCCACGACGTTGAAGAGGCCCTGCGTGTCGGCGTAGTTCATCGGTCCGCCGCGGTGCATCGGAAAGCCATAGCCGGTGAGATAGACCATGTCGATGTCGCTGGCGCGCTGGGCGATGCCCTCGTCGACGATCTTCGCGCCCTCGTTGACCAGCGCATAGACCAGCCGATGCACGATCTCGTCGTCGCCGATCTTGCGCGGCGTGATGCCGAGGTCGGCGCGGTGCTTCTCGATCATGTCGACGACGACCTTGCTCGGAATCGCGTCGCGCTTGCCCGGCACGTAGTCGTACCAGCCGGCTCCCGTCTTCTGGCCGAAGCGACCGAGCTCGCAGAGCAGATCGGCGGTCTTGGAATAGCGCAGGTTGGGCTTCTCGAGGTAGCGGCGCTTCCTGATGTACCAGCCGACGTCGTTGCCGGCCAGGTCGCCCATCCGGAACGGCCCCATCGCCATGCCGAACTTCTCCATCGCCTTGTCGACCTGCTCGGGCGTGGCGCCTTCTTCGAGCAGGAAGCCGGCCTGCCGCGAGTACTGCTCGATCATGCGGTTGCCGATGAAGCCGTCGGTCACGCCCGAGACGACGCAGGTCTTCTTGATCTTCTTGCCGAGCGCCATCACCGTCGCGAGCACGTCCTTCGCGGTTTTCTCGCCACGCACGACCTCGAGCAGCTTCATCACGTTGGCGGGGCTGAAGAAGTGCAGGCCGATCACGTCCTGCGGGCGCTTGGTGAAGGCGGCGATCTTGTTCAGGTCGAGCGTCGAGGTGTTGCTCGCCAGGATGGCGCCGGGCTTCATCACTTCGTCGAGCGTGTGGAAGACCTGCTCCTTCACGCCCATCTCCTCGAACACCGCCTCGATGACGAGGTCGGCGTCCTTCAGGTCGGCGTAGTCCAGGGTCGTGCTGAGCTGCGCCATGCGCTCGTCGAGCTTGTCCTGCTTGAGCTTGCCCTTTTTGACCTGGGCCTCGTAGTTCCTGCGCATCACGCCGGTGCCCCTGTCGAGCGCTTCCTGCTTCGTCTCGAGCATCACGACGGGAATGCCGGCATTGAGGAAGTTCATGGCGATGCCGCCGCCCATCGTGCCCGCGCCGATGACCGCGACCTTGCGAATCTCGCGCAGCGGGGTGTCGGCCGGCACGTCGGCGATCTTGCTGGCGGCCCGTTCCGCGACGAAGAGATGACGGAGGGCTTTCGATTCGGGCGTCAGCATCAGCGCGAGAAAGAGCTCGCGCTCGTATTTCAGGCCGTCGTCGAACTTCATCCGCATCGAGGCGGCGACCGCATCGATGCATTTCAGCGGCGCCGGGTAGTTCTTGGCCATCGCCCCGACCGTGTTGCGGGCGAACTGGAAGTAGGCGTCGGCGTTCGGATAGGCGACCTTCAGGTTGCGCACCAGCGGCAGGGGCCGTACCTCGGCCTTCTCGCGGGCAAAGGCGATCGCCGCTGCAAGCACGTCGCCGTCGGCGATCTTGTCGAACAGCTTCTGGCCCGGTTGCTTGTCCAGCATCTCGCTCTTCACCGGCTCGCCGCTGACGATCATGTTGAGCGCGGTCTCCATACCGAGCACCCGGGGCAGCCGCTGGGTGCCGCCGGCACCGGGAATCAGGCCGATCTTCACTTCGGGCAGCGCGACCAGCGTGCCGGGTGCGGCGACACGGTAATGGCAACCCAGCGCCAGCTCGAGGCCGCCGCCCATGGCGACGCTGTGCACGGCGGCGACGATCGGCTTGCTGCTCGCTTCGAACGCCAGGATCAACGACAGCAGGTTGGGCTCCATCGACGCCTTCGCCGAGCCGAACTCGCGAATGTCGGCACCGCCGGAAAACGCCTTGCCCGCACCGGTGACGACGATCGCCTTGACCGCTGCGTCGTCGAGCGCCCTGGTCAGGGCGTCGGCGATGCCGCGGCGGGTCTCGTAGCCCAGCCCGTTGACGGGCGGGTTGTCCAGCGTGATGACGGCGACATCGCCGCGGACTTCATAGTTGGCGCTCATTTGACAACCTCGTCGGTGCTCCGGCCGGTGGGCGCGGATGGTGCAGGAAATAACGCAGAGAAAGTACGAAGAACCTTCACTTGATTCTAGGCCGCCACCCGGTAAAAACGCTGTCCCAGCGGCGACAACAGGGCCATCGCGCAGCGGCTCGGGCGGGCCTCAAACCTCGAGCCACTCCTTGCGAATCTCGGCATTGGCGCGCAGCTCCGCAGGGGTGCCGTCGAAGACGATCGCGCCGTGACCCATCACGCAGCAACGCTCGGAGATCTCCAGGGCAATCGTCAGCTTCTGCTCGACCAGCAGGACCGAGACGCCGCGGCCCTTCAGGGTCTGCAGGTAGCCGGCGACGAGCTCGACGAGCTTTGGCGCCAGCCCTTCGGTCGGCTCGTCGATCATGATCAGGTCCGGGTCGCCCATCAGGGTGCGACAGAGCGTCAGCATCTGCTGCTCGCCGCCGGACAGCACACCGGCTTCGGTGTTTCGCCGCTCCTTCAGCCGCGGGAACATCTCGTACATGTCGGCGAACGACCAGCGCGGCTTGGCGCCGCCGCGCGGCCGGCGCTTCTCGCCGAGCATCAGATTCTGCTCGACCGTCAGCTTGGGGAAAATGTCCCGGTTCTCCGGCACGTAGCCGATGCCGCAGTGGGCGATATGAAAGGCCTTGCGGCCGAGGATCTCTTGGCCGCGCATCGTGATCGAGCCTTCGCCGTGCACCAGCCCCATGATGGTTCGTACGGTGGTCGAGCGGCCGGAGCCGTTGCGGCCGAGCAAGGCAACGATCTCGCCCTCCCCCACGGCCATGTCGACGCCATGCAGGATGTGACTCTTGCCGTAATAGGCGTGCAGGCCGGAGAGTTGCAGCATCGTCGTCACCTGATCACCTCGATCGCGCGCAGTGCGAGGCTCATGCGCGCTGGCTAGCCGCGGCCTGCTGATCGGCCAGCAGGGAGCCGAGATACGCTTCCTGGACGCGGGCGTTCGCACGCACCGCTTCCGGCACGTCGAAGGCGATGATCTCGCCGTACACCAGCACCGCGATCTTGTCGGCGAGGCCGAACACGACGCCCATGTCGTGCTCGACCGTGAGCAGCGTCTTGCCCACCGTGACTTCGCGGATCAGCTCGATGAAGCGCGCCGTTTCGCTCTTGCTCATGCCGGCGGTGGGCTCGTCGAGCAACACCACTCTGGCACCGCCGGCGATGGTCACGCCGATCTCGAGGGCGCGTTGCTCCGCGTAGGTCAGGTTCATGGCCAGCGCATCTCGCTTGTGATCGAGGCGGATCATCGCCATCAGCTCGTCGGCCCGGCTGTTGGCGTCCTTCAGGTCGGCGAGGAACCTCCAGAATGCATAGCGGTAGCCCATCGACCAGAGCAGGCCGCAGCGCAGGTTCTCGAACACCGAAAGGCGGCCGAAGATATTCGTGATCTGGAAACTGCGCGCCAGGCCGAGCCGATTGATCTCGTATGGCAACAGGCCGTCGATGCGCTTGCCGTTCAGGACGATCTGCCCGCTGCTCGGCCCGAACCGGCCGCTGATGAGATTGAAAAGCGTCGACTTGCCGGCGCCGTTCGGGCCGATGATGGCGACGCGCTCGCCGGCGGTCACGGCCAGGTCGCAGCCGCGGATGATCTCGGTCTTGCCGAACGACTTGCGCAGGCTCTTCAGCTCGATTGCCGGCACGGCGGCACTTGCGGCATCGCTCATGCCGGCTCCCGGAGGCTCGTCGTCGCTTCGATCTCGCCCTGGATCCGGCCCCACTCCCGGGCGAAACGGCGACGGACGAACTCGAACGCGGCGAAACCGACGCCGGCGACGACGAGCGCACCGATCCAGCTGAGCGGCGACCGGGCATCGAACGTGACGCCGAGATAGTGCAGCGTGGTCTCGCCCGACGATCCGAGCTGCAATCGATAGACCATCTCGATCAGGGCCGCAGCGCCCGCCACCATCACGACCGCCGTTGCCGCGAGCGCCGCGTACCAGCCCCACAGTTGGTGCAGCTTCTTGTGCGCCGCGACCCGCAGGTTCATCATGATGAGGCTGGCGATGCCGCCCGGCGCATACATCACCATGAAGAGAAAGATGAGGCCGAGGTAGAGCTGCCAGGCCTTGGTCAATTCGGAGAAGAGGGCAAAGCCCACGACCATCAACACCGCACCGATGATCGGCCCGAAGAAGAAGGTCGCGCCACCGAGAAACGTGAACAGCAGGTAAGCGCCGGAGCGGGCCGTGCCGACAACCTCGGCGGTGGCGATCTCGAAGTTGATCGCGTACATGCCGCCGGCCACTCCGGCGAAGAACCCCGCGACCACGAACGACAGATAGCGAACCCGTTGCGTGTTGTAGCCGATGAACTGGACCCGTTCCGGGTTGTCGCGCACCGCGTTCAGCATCCTGCCGAGCGGCGTCCGGGTGAAGGCGAACATGGCGACGGTGCAGACGAAGGCATAGATCGCAATGAGGTAGTACACCTCGGTCTGCGAGCCGAACGTGATGCCGAGGAACGGCTTGCCGCCGGTGCGGTTGCTCGAGACGCCGCCCTCGCCGCCGAAGAATTCCGGAATCATGAGCACCATCGCCGCGACCAGCTCGCCGATGCCGAGGGTGATCATTGCGAACGGCGTGCCCGCCTTCTTGGTCGTGACATAGCCGAGCAGTACCGCGAAGAACATGCCGGCGAGCCCGCCGATGATCGGCACGAAGGCCATCGGAAGAGCGAGCGTGCCGGCGCCGATGCCGAGCATCGCGTGGACTGCGACGAAGCTGCCGAGACCGGTGTAGACGGCGTGCCCGAAGCTCAGCATGCCGCCCTGGCCGAGCAGCATGTTGTAGGAGAGACAGGCGACGATGGCGACGCCGATCTGCGTCAGCACCGACTGCTCGAGGCTGCTCCGAAAGACCTGCGGCGCGACCGCCAGGACCAGGGCAAAGCCGCTCCAGACGACGAGCCTGCCGACATTGACCCTGCCGGCCCGGCCCGACGGCGAGGTGGTAGCGGCAGGAGCGCGCGGCGTTTCCATTCAGTCCTCGCGCGTGCCGAGCAGGCCCTTGGGCCGAAAGATCAGGATCAGCACCAGGAACAGATACGGAAGGATCGGCGCCACCTGGGAGATCGTCAGCTTGAGCAGTGAATGGTCGGCAAGCTCCGGCGACAGCGGAATGCCGATCGCGCGCACGGCGCCGAGCAGCGAGTAGTCGAAAGCGATCGCGAAGGTCTGGACGATGCCGATGAGCAGCGAGGCGACGAAGGCGCCGGCGAGCGAGCCCATGCCACCCACCACGACGACGACGAAGATGACCGAGCCGACGGTCGCGGCCATGGCCGGCTCGGTGACGAAGGTGATGCCGCCGATCACTCCGGCAAGACCGGCCAGCGCGGCACCGAAGCCGAACACCAGCATGAAGACACGCGGCACGTTGTGGCCGAGCGCCTCGACCATCTCAGGATGGGTCAACGCGCTCTGGATGACCAGACCGACCCGGGTCCGGGTCAGCAGCAGCCAGACTGCGACCAGCATCGCCAGGGCTACCAGCATCATGAAGCCGCGCGTTGCCGGAAACGGCGAACAGACGATGCGGACGGCGGCATCGGCGGCGCTGCACATCGCCGCCGGGGCTGCCCCAGCAACCAGGTGCAGCCCGTCGATCGACGAGTTGACGATGGTGAAGGCGGGCCCGCGGAGGAACGGCGGCGGTGCGAATTCGACAGCGCTCCGGCCCCAGATCAGCAGCACCAGCTCGATGATCACGAACGACAGGCCGAAGGTGACCAGCAGCTCGGGCACATGGCCGAACTTGTGGACGCGACGCAGGCAGAGCCGCTCGAACAGCGCGCCGATCGCACCGACCACCAGCGGCGCGATCACCAGTCCCGGCCAGAAGCCGGTGACCTTGGCGATCGAATAGGCGATGTACGCACCGATCATGTAGAAGCTGGCGTGGGCAAAATTCAGCACGCCCATCATGCTGAAGATGAGCGTCAGCCCGGAGCTCAGCATGAACAGCAGGAGCCCGTAGCTCACGCCGTTCAGCATCGAGATGGTGAAGAATTCCATCAGCCCTGCGAATCGCGCACCGCGCGCAACGAAAAGGGGCCCGAGTCGCTCGCGCTCGGGCCCCGTACCGGACCCGGCCGTTCGCTCAGGACGGGTTCGGGCGCTTCATCTGACAGCTGGTCGGCGTACTCGAGACGTAGTTCGGATACTCCGCCACTGGAGCGAGCGTCATGCCGGTGTTCTCGAGATCGTTCGGGTATTTGGCGCTGACCTTCTGCCAGACACCCATGTAGAGCGGCTGCTGCAGCTGATGGTCGGCCTTGCGCATCTCGACGTCACCGGCAACCGAGCTCTTCCACTTCATTCCTTCCAGAGCGAAGGCGACCTTGACCGGATCGATCGACTTGGCTTGCGCCATGGCACCGGACAACGCCTCGAGGATTCGCGTGATCGCGAAGGTGTAGTAATCGTCCTTGTACTTCGCCTTGAACTCGGCGATGTCCTTGTCGGTCTGCCCGCCCATGTTCGGCAGGCCGTAGCCGATCTGATAGACCTTGCCGGCGCCGTTCGTGCCGAGCGCGGTCGGCGTTCCGGTGACACCGACGTAGTAGGTATAGAACTTGCCCGTATAGCCGCCTTCGATCGCGGCCTTGACGAGCAGGGTCAGGTCGGAGCCCCAGTTCCCGGTGATGACCGTGTCCGCGCCCGAGGCCTTGATCTTGGCGATGTACGGCGCGAAGTCGCGGACCTGCGCCACTGGATGCAGGTCTTCGCCGACGATCTCGATGTCCGGGCGCTTTCTCTTCAGGTCTTCCTTCGCGTACTTCGCCACCTGCACGCCGTGCGAATAGTTCTGGCCGAGGATGTAGACCTTGTGGATGTCCTTCTGATCCTTCATGAAGGTGGTCATGGCCTCCATCTTCATGGTCGTGTCGGCGTCGAATCGGAAATGCCAGAAGCTGCACTTGCTGTTCGTCAGGTCGGGGTCGACCGCGGCCTCGTTCAGATAGATGACTTCCTTGCCGGGGTTGCGCTCGTTGTACTTGTTGATGCCGTCGACCAGGGCCAGGGCGACCGACGAGCCGTTGCCCTGCACGATGTAGCGAGCACCCTGATCGGTGGCGGACTTCAAGGCGTTGAGCGACTCGGTCGGCGACAGCTTGTTGTCGATTCCGACCACTTCGAACTTCACCCCCGCCGGATTGTTCTGATTGAATTTCTCGACCTCGAACTTCCAGCTGTTGAGCTGGTTGTTGCCGACCGGCGCCATCAGCCCGGACAGCGGATCGATCCAGGCGATCTTCACGGTCTGCCCCTGCAAAGGCTTGGCCGCGCCCTTGTTTTGCGCGAGCGCCAGGGTGGCGGAAGCGACCAGGACCGCACCGACACAGAGGCCGGCAATCCGAGTCGTGATTGCGTCGTTTGATCGGGTCATGTCGTTTCCAGCTGAGGTTGCGTCCGCTCCAAGGTTACGGACGTGACGGCTTCATCGTTACAGGGACTACCCCGAAGGCGCGGCCTCCGAGGGCCTTCGCTGCGAGTCCCCGGCAAGTTTCTCGCCTGCCCGGGGGCGGCGCCCCTGACTACACTTCATGAATGGATCATTCGAATTTTGCCCGGCCGTCCTCGTTCAATCGCCTGTCCGGCGACGGTCAGCGGCGCGTCGGCCGATGAAGTTTTTCCTCGATTTCCTGCCGGTCCTGCTCTTCTTCGGCTCGTTCAAGCTCGCCGACGCCAACGCCGACGCCGCGGCGCGATTCGCGACCGAGCATCTCGGCTTCGCCGTCTCCGGCGGCGTCGTCGGTCCCGTCGAAGCCCCGGTGCTGCTGGCGACCGTCGTCGTCATCATCGCCACGTTGGTCCAGATCCTTGTCCTCCTTGCGATGCGGCGCAAGATCGACACGATGCTGTGGGTCACCTTCGTCCTCGTGACGGTGCTCGGCGGCGCGACCGTCTGGTTTCACGACGCCACCTTCATCAAGTGGAAGCCGAGCGCGCTCTATTGGGTCATGGCGATCGTGTTCTGGCTGAGCGACGCCATATTCCACAAGAATCTGCTGAAAGCGATGGTCGGCGAGCAGGCGGATCTGCCGGAGCTCGTCTGGCGGCGTCTCAACCTCGCATGGGCTGCGTTCTTCGCCTTGATGGGGGTGCTGAACCTGTACGTCGCCTACAACTATTCGACCTCGACCTGGGCCAGCTTCAAGGTCTTCGGCCTGAGCGGGCTGATGCTGCTGTTCATGATCGGCCAGGCGCTCGCGGTCGCACGGTACGTGAAGGTCGCCGATGCCCGAGACGCCGACGCCGCGAGGCCGCCGATCTCCGGAGACGGCACGTGAGCGTGTCGGCGACCGAGATCGAAGCCGCGCTCGCTGCAGCCCTGTCTCCCGCCGAGCTCGAGGTGCAGGACGACAGCCATCTGCACGCCGGCCACGCAGGCGCCCGTGAAGGACGGCACTTCAGCGTGCGCATCGTCAGCCGGCGCTTCGATGGCCTCAGCCGCGTCGCCCGGCATCGCCTCGTATATGATTCTTTGCACGCCTTGATGGCGCGTGGAATTCACGCCCTCGCCATCGACGCCCGAGTCCCGGCCGAACCCTGAGCCACTGCGGGGAAGACCCAGGCGGCCCGGCACGGCGGCAACTCAACAGCCCAGCCCGAAAGGCTCATTCATGAAGATGCGTTACATCGCCGCCAGCATTGCGCTGGCTGCCGCCGCCGCCGCAGCGCTGTCGCCGCTCGCCGCCCATGCCCAGAATATTGCCGTGGTCAACGGCAAGGCCGTCCCGAAGGCCCGCGCCGACGCGATCATTGCGCAGGTTCAAAAGCAGGCGGCCGCGCGCGGCCAGCAGCTCCCGCCGGACATCGCCAAGCTGGTCAACGACAAGGTCGTGACCGATGAGATCCTGACCCAGGAAGCGGAGCGGCGCGGCCTGGCCGGGTCGGTCGACTACCGCCAGCAGATGGAGCTGGCTCGTCAGAGCATCCTGATCGGCATGTTGTCGGCCGATATCGACAAGCGCGCAGCCGTCACCGACGCGGAGGTCCAGGCCGAATACGACCGCTTCAAGGCGCAGTCGAGCGGCACCGAATACCGGGCCCGCCACATCCTCGTGGAAAAGGAGGACGAGGCCAAGGCGATCGTCGGCCAGCTCAAGGCCGGCGGCAAGTTCGACGAGCTGGCGAAGAAGAGCTCCAAGGATCCGGGCTCCGCGGAAAAAGGCGGCGACCTGGATTTCGCGAGCCCGTCCGCATACGTGCCCGAGTTCTCCCAGGCGATGATCAAGCTGAAGAAGGGCGAGTTCACCGAGGTGCCGGTGAAGACGCAGTTCGGCTATCACATCATCAAGCTCGACGACACCCGCGAGGCCAAGTTCCCGCCGCTTGCCGAGATCAAGCCGCAGATCCAGCAGCGCCTCGCCCAGCAGAAAGCCGCAGCCTTCCGCGACGAGCTCAAAGCCAAGGCGAAGACCGACTACAAGTTCGTCAACTGATCCGCCCGGCCTCGATCCGGAGCTGCTCGTCGCAGCGGCCGGCGATGGCGTGGTCGTGGGTCACTAGCACCAGCGTCGTTCCGGTCTCGCGGTTGAGCTCGAACATCAAGGCCATCACGGTCTCGCCGGTCGCGAAGTCGAGGCTGCCGGTCGGCTCGTCGGCCAGCAGCAACGCCGGCCGGACCACGAAGGCGCGGGCCAAAGCCACCCGCTGCTGTTCGCCACCGGACAGCACCCGCGGATAGTGGCGCAGGCGCTCGCCGAGGCCGACCCGCTTCAGCATCTCGGTGGCGAGCGCCCGCGCGTCGGCGCGGCCCTGCAGCTCGAGCGGCAGCATCACGTTCTCGAGCGCGTTGAGGTTGCCCAGCAGCTGAAAGCTCTGGAAGACGAAGCCGAGCTTGTCGGCGCGGACCGCCGCCCGAGCGTCTTCGTCGATGGCGAACAGATCGGTGCCGGCAAGCCGGACCGTGCCCTCGCTCGGCGTGTCGAGCCCGGCGATGATCGCCAGCAGCGTGCTCTTGCCGGAGCCCGAGGCGCCGACGATGGCGACCGAGCGCCCGGCCTGCAAGGTGAAATCGATGTCATGGAGAATCGTCAGCGTGCCGGTCGAGTCACGCACGCGCTTGGTCAGGTGCTCGACGGCGATGATGGGCAGGGACATGGCTGACGCTGAAGTTTTCTCGTGAGGGCACCGGCACGCCGCCGCTGGCTGGCGCACTGTATCGCGGCCATCGCACTGGCCGCGCCGGTCGTTGCAATGCCCGCGCTGGGCGCCATCGCGGCGCGCTCGCAGACCCTGCTCGTCGTCGGCGACAGTCTCTCTGCCGAATACGGGCTCCAGCGCGGCACCGGCTGGGTCGCGCTGCTGCAGCAGCGCCTGGCCCGCGACCATCCTGGAGTGAATGTCGTCAACGCCAGCATCAGCGGCGACACGACTGCCGGGGGCTTGGCCCGCCTGCCGGCACTGCTCAAGCTTCATCACCCGCGCCTGGTGTTGCTCGAGCTCGGCGGCAATGACGCGCTGCGCGGGCTGCCGGTCGACAGCACGCAGCAAAACCTCGAAGCCATGGCGAGGCTGGCCAAGGCCGGCGGCGCGCGCGTGGTCATTCTGGGCATGCAATTGCCGGCCAACTACGGGCGCAACTACGGCGAGCGCTTTGCCGCCGTCTTCGCGGCCGTCGCCCAGCACGAGGGGGCCGCACTCGTTCCGTTCATGCTGAAGGGCGTCGCCGACGTGGCACAGGCCGACTCGCTGTTCCAGGCCGACCGCATTCACCCGCTGGCGATCGCGCACGCGACGATCCTGGCGAATGTCT
>JALYXU010000145.1 GCA_030946925.1 Pseudomonadota bacterium | reverse complement strand
CGTCTTGTTCGGTGCGAAGACGATCGCTGGACGGCCGATCTGGGCGATGACGTTGGCCATCGTGAAGGTCTTGCCCGACCCGGTGACGCCGAGCAAGGTCTGAAACGCGAGCCCATCGCGGATGCCTTCGACGAGGCTGGCGATCGCAGCCGGCTGGTCTCCCGCCGGCAGGTATGGGCGAAACAGCTGGAATGGCGAGTTCGCAAACGTGACGAAATCGCCTTCTTCGGCCTCAGGTGGCGCTTCGGCAACGGCGAGCACGGCGGTTTTGGACATGAACGATAAAATCGATGCTTCGGGCGAGCCAACGGAACCGGGCACGGTACCGCAAAAGGCTGTTCGGGAGCAAGCCGAGACAGGCGAGGCGCCACCATTCCAGATCGTGCCGCGCGCGCCTTTGACAAGCCCCCACGCCGAGCCGCGCAACCAAAGGACCCACACAAATGTCTTCGTTCTTCGACACCGTCGAGCTGGCGCCTCGTGACCCGATCCTGGGCCTGATCGAGCAGTTCAACGCCGATCCGAACCCGGCGAAGGTCAACCTGGGCGTCGGCGTCTATCAGGACGAGAATGGCAAGCTGCCGCTGCTGAAGTGCGTTCGTGCCGCCGAGCAGATGCTGGTCGAAGCGGCCAAGGCGCGCGGTTACCTGCCGATCGACGGCAGCGCCGCCTACGACCTGGCCGCGCGGGAGATCGTCTTCGGCCATTTGGACGCCGACAAAGCCGGTCGCATCGCCACCATCCAGGGCGTCGGCGGGACTGGCGCCCTCACCGTCGGCGCCGACCTGCTTGCGCACATGGCGCCGACGGCCCAGGTGCTGATCAGCGATCCGAGCTGGGAGAATCACCGCGGTCTGTTCGAGGCTGCTGGGTTCGAAGTCCAGACCTATCCGTACTACGACGCCGCCCGACACGATGTCGACTTCGGGGCGATGCTCCAGGCACTGCGCCGAGCCGCGCCCGGCAGCATCGTCGTCCTGCACGCCTGCTGTCACAACCCGACAGGCTGCGACCTGACGGCGGGGCAATGGCAAGAGGTGGTCGATGTCCTGGTCGCGGGCGCGCTGGTGCCGTTCCTCGACATGGCTTATCAGGGATTCGGCGAAGGCCTTGCGGAGGACAACCTGGCGGTTCGGCTCTGCCTGTCGGCCGGGCTCGATTTCCTCGTTGCCAGCAGCTTTTCGAAGAGCTTCTCGCTGTACGGCGAGCGGGTCGGCGCCTTGTCGGTCGTCTGCGCTTCCGCCGAGGATGCGGGCCGCGTCCTGAGCCAGCTCAAGCGGGTGATCCGCGCCAACTATTCGAACCCGCCGACGCACGGTGCCGCCATCGTCGCCCACGTCCTCGGCACGCCACCGCTGCGCGCGATGTGGGAGCAGGAGCTGGCCGGCATGCGCGAGCGGATCAAGCGAATGCGGACCCTGCTGCAGCAGCGGCTCGTTGCCGCGGGCGCCCGGGTCCAGACCGACTTCATCACCCGCCAGCGTGGCATGTTCAGCTACACCGGCCTCAGCCCCTCGCAGATGCGCCAGCTGCGCAGCGAGTTCGGCATCTACGGCCTCGATTCGGGCCGGATCTGCGTTGCCGCTCTCAACGACGCCAACCTCGATGCGGCGGTGGCTGCCATCGCCCGAGTCACCGAGGCAGCCGCATCATGATGCTCTACGAGTGGTACGAAGCGCAGCGCGCCTTGCTGAGCCCGTTCTCGGAATTCGCCGGCGCCTCCTCGAAGCTCTACAACCATCCGCTGTCGCTGTTCGCGCACACGCCGATGGCCAACCGCGTCTCGGCCAGCCTGGGCCTGATGCACCGACTGGCGAAGGACTACGAGAAGCCCGAGTTCAACATCCGTTCGATCCTGCTCGATGGCGTCGAGGTGGCCGTGCATGAGCAGGTTGCGATCCAGAAGCCGTTCTGCCGGCTGCTGCGCTTCAAGCGCTTCTCCGACGACCTGCCGACGCTGCAGCGGATGAAGGCGCAACCCACCGTGCTGGTCGTCGCGCCTCTGTCGGGCCACCACTCGACGCTGCTCCGCGAAACCGTTCGCGAGCTGTTGCGCGACCACAAGGTCTTCATCACCGACTGGACCGATGCGCGCATGGTGCCGGAGGACAAGGGCCCGTTCCATCTCGACGACTACGTCGCCTACGTGCAGGAATTCATTCGTTCGATCGGCCCGGAGGTCAATGTGATCTCGGTGTGCCAGCCGACCGTGCCGGTGCTCGCGGCGGTCTCGCTGATGGCATCGAACGGCGAGCCGACGCCGCGCACCATGACGATGATGGGCGGCCCCATCGATGCCCGCAAGAGCCCGACCTCGGTCAACAACCTGGCCACCAACAAGAGCTTTTCCTGGTTCGAGAACAACGTCATTCATCGGGTGCCGGTCAATTTCCCCGGTGCCGGCCGCGCCGTCTATCCAGGCTTCCTGCAGCACGCCGGGTTCATTGCCATGAATCCGGATCGGCACCTCAAATCGCACTACGACTTTTTCCTCGACCTGGTTCGTGGCGATGGTGATCAGGCCGAGTTCCATCGCGGTTTCTACGACGAGTACAACGCCGTGCTCGACATGCCGGCCGAGTACTACCTCGACACCATCAAGACCGTGTTCCAGGACTTCGCGCTCGTCAACGGAACGTGGACGATCAAGGGCCAGCTGGTGCGGCCGCAGGACATCACGACCACGGCATTGCTGACCATCGAAGGCGAGCTCGACGACATCTCGGGTGCCGGCCAGACGAAGGCTGCGCACGGCCTTTGCAAGGGCGTTCCGGCCAGCAGGCAGTTCCACTACGACGCCATCGGCGCCGGTCATTACGGAATTTTCTCGGGCCGACGTTGGCGCGAGAAGGTCTATCCGCAGGTGCGCAATTTCATTGCCACGCATCAAGGCGCATCGGCAGCCAAGCCAGAGCGCGGAGCGTTGCGCCTGCGCGGCTCGTCCGACGCCCTTGCCGCTTCCGCCAAGAAGCGCAGCCCTGCGGTGCGGCGCAAGCGCCAAGCCGCCTGAGCGTCTTCGCCATGGCCGACACCGCCGCGCTCGCCGAGGCGCTGCTGGCGGCCTTGCCGCAAACGCAATGCCGGCGCTGCGGCTATGCCGATTGCCGCGGCTACGCAGACGCGATGGCGGCGGGCTCCGCCGACATCAACCGCTGTCCACCCGGCGGTGCCGAAGGCATCGCCCGGCTCGCGGCGGTCGTCGGACGGACGGCGCTGCCGCTCGACGCCGATTGCGGCGTCGAAGCGCCTCGCGTCGTTGCGATCGTCGACGAGGCCTGGTGCATCGGCTGCGCGTTGTGCCTGGCGGCTTGTCCGGTCGACGCGATCCTGGGTAGCGCCAGGCGCATGCACACCGTCATCGACGCGCTGTGTACCGGCTGCGAGCTCTGCGTCCCGGTCTGCCCGGTCGACTGCATCGCCTTGCGACCGGTGAGCGGCAGCCGGACCGGCTGGCAGGCATGGAGCGGCGAACAGGCCGCTGTCGCCCGCGAGCGTTACGCTGCCCGACAACGACGCCTCGATGTCGGCGAGCTGAGCTCGTGACGCGGGACGGGCAAGCGATCCAGGGGCTTCGCCACGGTGGATGACGCCTCGGTCATCCCCTTCTTCACGACGCTGCGGGCCGCCAACCCGGAGCCGGTGACCGAGCTGGAATACGCCAGTGTCTTCGAGCTGCTCGTGGCGGTGCTTCTGTCGGCGCAAGCGACCGACCGCAGCGTCAACAAGGCAACCCGCCGTCTCTTCGCCACCGCGCCGACCGCCGCAAGAATGCTCGGCATCGGCGAGCCGGCGATCGAAGATGCCATTCGCACGATCGGCCTGTTCCGGACCAAGGCCCGCAACCTGCACGCAACCTGCCGCATCCTCGTCGACAAGCACGACGGGCAGGTGCCGCGAACCCGGGAAGCGCTCGAGGCGTTGCCGGGGGTCGGCCGCAAGACCGCCAACGTCGTGCTCAGCAATGCCTTCGGCGACGCCACGCTGGCCGTCGATACCCACGTCTTTCGGGTTGCCAACCGGACCGGCCTCTCGCTCGGACGGACCCCGCTCGAGGTCGAGCTCGGATTGCTCCGGCGGGTGCCTGAGGAATTCCTGCCGAACGCCCATCACTGGCTGATCCTGCACGGCCGCTATGTCTGCCTGGCGCGCCGGCCGTTGTGCGAACAATGCGCAGTGGCACGCTGGTGCGATTCGGCGCCGTTGTTTCTCTCCGGCCAGACGATCGCCTGAGGTGCCGACGCGTCAACGCTGCGGCAGTGCGGCGCGCTCCTGCCGGACCTGGTCGAGTGCCTGGCACATCGCCGCCGCGCCATCGGCGATGCGCGGACCGGGTCGGCTGATCGCGTCGCCGTTCAAGGTGTAGAGCCATCGCCCCTTGATGGCGGAGAGCGACCGGTAGGGCTGCCACATCGCGAACGCGGCGGTGTCGGCGCCGCGGCGCAGGCTCTCGGTGCCGCCGTGCTCGTCGGCGGAAACGATCGCTTCGGGATCGGCTGCGAGCACCGCCTCGATCGAGACCTGCGGCACCAGCGGCGCCAGCCCGGCGAAGACGTTGCCGCCGCCGCAGAGCTCGATGACATCGCTGACGATCTGTTGCCGATTGATCGTCAGCAGCGGGCTCGACCAGACCTGATAGAAGACCCGCACCGGCGCCGCCGCGCCAGGACGCCGACGCAGTTCGGCGAGCCGGGTCCGTAGCGCCTGGGCTTCGGCTCGGGCCTGCTCCTGGTGCCCCAGAAGCAAGCCGAGTCGCTCGATCGCTCGAGGCACGTCATCGAGCCGTTGCGGCTCGAGCCGAAAGACCCGCAGCCCGGCAGCCTCGAGCTGATCGATCTCGCGCATCGTGTTGCCGGTGCGCCAGACGATGACAAGATCCGGCCGCAACGCGACCAGGCGCTCGACGTCGAGCCGGGTCGCGTCGCCGACCCTGGCGATGGACCGCGCGGCAGGCGGATAGTCGCTCAACGCAGTGGTCGCGACGATCGCGGCGCCGGCACCGGCCGCGAAGACCAGCTCGGTCAAGCTCGGAGCCAGCGTGACGACGCGTGCGGGCGGGTGCTCGAAGCTCAGGCTGCGGCCGGCGTCGTCGACGGCGACGATCGCCGCGTCACAGGGCCCGCCGGCGATGGCCAGCAGCAGCGCCGGCGCCAGCATTCCCAGGCGCAGGCGTTCAACCATGCGCAGTTGGCTCCGGAGTACCGATCACGAAGCGCGGCGTGCCGCGCAGATGGACCACTTCGATGGCGACTCCGAAGACGGATGCGAGCCGGTCGGCGCTGAGGACCTCGTCGCGCAGCCCGGCGGCCGCACCGCCGTGGCCGTCGAGGAGGACGGCGTGGCTGGCCAGGTCCCAGGCCAGGTTCAGATCGTGCAGGCTGGCGACGACGGCGCCGCCCTGGCGGGCGTGCTCCAGCAGCACCTCGAGCAGCAGGCGTTGATGTGCCGGATCGAGATGCGAGGCGGGCTCGTCGAGGAGAAGCAGCGGCGCGCCCTGCAGCAAGGCGGTGGCGATCGCAACGCGCTGTCGCTCGCCGCCGGAAAGGCTACGCACGTCGAGCTCGGCGAAGCGATCGAGGTCGAGTCGCTCGAGCGTCGCCGCGATCCGCGGCTCGACGCTGGCCTTTCTGCCGAGCCACCAGGGCGAGCCGCGGTCCGCCGCGAGCGCCGCGGTCTCCGCGACGCTCGACGGGAACGGATCGGACCAGAACTGCGGGCTCCATGCGCGCCGATCGGCCAACGCCGAAGCGTCCCAGTCCTCGAACGTCTTGCCGTCGATGAGCACGGTTCCGGCTGCGATCGGGAAGACGCCCGCGATCGCTGCCAGCAGCGACGACTTGCCAGCGCCGTTGGGGCCGATCACGACCCAGCGCTCGCCGCTGCGGACGGCGAAGCGCAGGCCATCGAACAGGCGTCGTGAGCTCGGGGCGCCGCCCGCGCGCAGGCACAGCTCGACGACCTGCAGATCCACGGCGTCGATCGGTCCGGCACCGTTGCGGTTCATGCGCCGGAGCGCGGCGGACGACGCAGCAGCATGAAGATGAACGTCGGCACGCCGACCGCTGCGGCGAGCACACCGACAGGCAGCTGCAGCGGCGCCACGACCGTGCGTGCGATCGCGTCGGCAAGAACCACGAACGCGCCGCCGCCGAGTGCGCTCGCCCACAGCAACGCAGCCGCTGAACGCACGCCGACCAGCCGAAGCATGTGCGGAACGACCAGGCCGACGAAGCCGATCGCGCCGGCCGTGGCGACCGCGGCACCGGTGGCGATCGCCGCGGCAGCGATGACAACGCGGCGGCGACGCGCCACCGGCACGCCGAGCGTGGCGGCCCAGGCGTCGCCACGCGCCAGCCAGTCGAGCTGTCGCGCGGTCGGCAGCACCAGCGCGAGTGCCGCGGCGAGCGCCAGCCAGACGATTTCCCAATGGGTCGCGCCGTTCAGATCGCCGAGCAGCCAGAACACCATGCCGCGCAGTTGGCCGTCGCTGGCCAGCGACAGGATGAGGGAGACGAGCGCCGAGCAGCCGGAGCCGATCATGATGCCGACGAGCAGCAGCGACGTCGACGTGTCGCCCTGCGCTGTCGACACCGACCCGGCGAGGCGGCGCGCCATCAGGGCGAACAGCAACGCCGCGGCCAGGAACGCTCCGACCGCGGCGCCGATCGCGACGCTCCACTCGGCGCTGGCCGCACTGCCCGCGCCGAACAGCAGCATCGTCCCGAGGGCGCCGACCGAGGCGCCCCCGGCGATGCCGAGCACATACGGATCGGCGAGCGCGTTGCGGCTGAGCAGCTGCATCAGGGCGCCGGAGACGGCGAGCGCGGCGCCGCTGCCGAACCCGGCGAGCACCCGCGGCAAACGGATCTGCCAGAAGATGTCGGACGCGATCGAGACGACGCCGGTCGAACCGGCAAGCAGGCCGACTGCGCAAGCGGCGAGCGCCGCGGGCAAGGCAACCGCGAGGGCGTGAGGCCGAGGCACGCGATGCTCTCAGAGGCCCTTGCCGTCGTAGCGGATGCCCAGCCACGCCTGTCGACCCAGACCCTGGTAGTCGCGGACCGGCTCGACCCGATGATCGAGGGCGTTCAGGAGCTTGGCCTCGAGCCGCCACTGCGGCAGGAATCGCCAGGTCGCGCGCATGTCGAGGGTGGCGTAGCCGCCGAGGACGACGCCGCCGTCGGGGCGGGCGCCGACATCGAGGATGGCGCCACCGACGCTCCACAGCTCGGTTGCATAGTCGACAGCGAGCGTTTCCTGGTGCGCGGCGCGACGGGCCAGGCGCTGGCCGGTGTCGGCATCGGTGGCGCCGAGCAGATCGACACTGGCGCGAACGTCGAAGCCGGCCCACCGCTGCCCGGCGCTGAATGTGGCGCCCTGCAGGACCGCACGCGAGGTGTTGGCGGCGCAGCCGAAGAAGCCGGTCGGGCAGTCGGTGCCGTTCGGATCCGGATCGAAGCCGATCAGGTTGCGGACCCGATTGCGGTACACCGTTGCCGATGCATTGCTCGTCCCCGCGTGCCACGTCAGACCGAGCTCGACGCTGCGGCCGCGCTCGGGCTGCAACGTGGCGATGCCGAACATCGGGAAGTACAGGTCGTTGAAGGTCGGCGCCCGAAAGCTGGTGCCGGCAAGCGCGCGCAGCTTGAGGCCGCTGAGCGCCTCGTAGCTCCAGCCGATGAGGCCTGTCGTGTTGCGGCCGTAGACGGAGTTGTCGTCATGGCGAAGATCGGCCTGCAGGTCGTTCGAGCTCACTTGCCCCGAATAGCCGATCACCAGGGCATTGTTGTGACGATTCGGTGCGACCACGAAGCTGTCCCCGCCGGCCCGCTCGCGCAGGTATTCGTAGGCGATCACGAGCTGCTGATCGGCTCCCGCATGAAGCGCGTTCTGCCACGTCGCCTGGTCTCGATGCGTCGTCAGCCTCGTTATCGTCTTGCCTCCGCTTGTCGAATCGTCCAGCACGTTGGCAAGCTGCAGTGTCGTGGTCCAGTCCGTGGCGATGGCACCCCGGTAGTCGATCGACACGAGCCGCGTCTCGAGCCGGGTCCGGAAATCGGCCGACGG
>JALYXU010000143.1 GCA_030946925.1 Pseudomonadota bacterium | reverse complement strand
CGCTTTGGCTGGTGACGCTCGAATCGGTGACCGCCAACGGCCGCACCCGGCTGCTCGCACCTGCCGGGGTCGTGCCGAGCATCGCCGGCTATCTTGCAGCCGTGCGCAGCCACCCGGCGGAAGCGTTCGCGCGCAGCCGCGAGGTCGCAGCGGAGATCAACGGCGTCTCGGTCAAGGCCTACGACCTCGGCGTCTCCGGCGTGTTGCTGACTCCCGCGGAAGCCGAGCGAAGCGGCCTGAAATTCCGGGAGGGCAAACAGCAAAGCGTCGGCCGGGTCGGCATCTGGGTGATCGAAGCGCCGGTGCGGATCGGCGCCGAGAAGCAAGCGGCGACGCTGGTCACCGTCGCCGAGCCCGAGGCTTATTTCGAAGCGCTGATGACCGGCGCCACGCCCAAGTAGCGAGGCGATGCCGCGATGAAGATCGGCGAGCTGTTCAAGCGCCACGACTGGCGGGGTCGGGCCGCGATCGCGGTCACGTCCAGCGTTCTCACCTTGCTGGCGGTCCTGGTCGTCGTCAATTTCCTCACCGGCGAAAAGAAGATCGAGAAGCGGTTGACCCGTCGCTACCCGCTCGCCAGCGCGCAGTTCGCGAACGAGCTCGGTGTTCTGCTCGGGCCGGCCGTCCTCGGCGGCAACCGCTACCGCGCGCTGCTGAACGGCGACCAGATCTTTCCGCCGATGCTGGCGGCGATCGCCGGAGCGCAGAAGACGATCGACTTCGAGACCTACATCTACTGGTCGGGCGACATCGGCCGCAGCTTCGCCAACGCACTCGCCGAGCGGGCCCGGGCCGGCGTCGCCGTGCACGTGCTGCTCGACTGGGTCGGCAGCGCCAAGATGGACCATGCGCTCGTCGCCGAGCTCGAAAAGGCCGGCGTGCAGGTCCGCCGCTACCACCCGCCGAGCTGGTGGGAGCTCGGCCGGCTCAACAACCGCACCCACAGGAAGCTCCTGGTCGTCGATGGCCGCATCGGCTTCACCGGCGGCGTCGGCATCGCCCCGAGCTGGACCGGGCACGCGCAGGATCCGGACCACTGGCG
Source organism: Pseudomonadota bacterium (assembly GCA_030946925.1). Lineage (GTDB taxonomy): Bacteria > Pseudomonadota > Gammaproteobacteria > Burkholderiales > Burkholderiaceae_C > Schlegelella_A. Next base: position 1,429 of record JALYXU010000143.1, on the reverse strand, counting down.
CGACAGCCATTTCGAGATCGAGGGGCCGGCGGTCGCGCAGATGCAATCGGTCTTCCTCGACAACTGGATCAAGGTCTCTGGCGAGGTGCTGCATGGCGACGCCTACTTTCCCGAGCTCGCCGCGGTCGGCAATGGCCGGGCCCAGATGTTCAGCAGCTCGCCGACGGCCGGCAGCGAAAGCATGGAGCTGATGTACCTGCTGGCGATCACTGCCGCGTCGAAGACGATCGATCTCTCGGCGGCCTACTTCGTGCCCGACGTGCTGACGCGCCGCGCCTTGGTCGAGGCGATCAAGCGGGGCGTCCGACTGCGCGTCATCGTGCCGGGCGAGCACAGCGATTCCGAGACCGTGCGGATGGCGTCGCGGGCGCGCTGGGGCGACCTGCTCGCCGCCGGCGCGACCATCGCCGAATACGGGCCGACCATGTACCACTGCAAGGTGATGATCGTCGACGGCCTGTTCCTGTCGGTCGGCTCGACCAACTTCGACAACCGGTCGTTCCGCCTCAACGACGAGGCGACGCTGAACATCTTCGACCCCAGCTTCGCCGCCGAGCAGACCGCGGTCTTCGAGGCGGATATGGCGCAGTCGCGCGCGGTCACGTTCCAGCAGTGGAACGACCGGCCGTTCCGCGAAAAGGCGGGCGACTGGGTTGCCGGGCTGTTCGGCAATCAGCTTTGAGCGTCGGCGGGCCGCAAGGCATCGACGGCGCCCCGACCGCTCACAAGCCCTTCAGAAACTCGAGCATCCGTTCATTGACGGCCGTGGCCCGTTCGCGCTGGATCCAGTGCCCGGCGCCTTCGAGAAGATGGCAGCCGCGCAAGCCCGGCAGGGTCTTGTCGAAGCGCTCGATCTGGGCCCGGGAATTCGGGAACTTCAGCACGTCGTCGCGCGTGCCGGCGATGAACATCGACGGTTGCCGGATGACGGCGCCGCGCCAGGGGGCAAGCAGTTCCCAGGAGCGCGTGATGCTCCGGTACCAGTTGAGGCCGCCGCGAAAGCCGGTGCGCTCGAACTCACCGGCCACGTAGGCGATGTCTTCCTGCGTCAGCCAGTCGGGCAGCAGCTCGGGCTCGACCGTGTTGTCGAGAAAGCCTGCGCCCGGGGCGAGGATGCCGGCGACGACGCGATCCGGCCCGTCGCCGGACATGCTGAAGGTGATCCGCCGGATCGTCGCTTCGACATCGGCCTCGAGCTCGGCCTCGGCCACGCCCGGCGTCTGGAAGTACTGCATGTAGAAGGTCCGGACGCCGCGTTGCTCGAGCGCGGCCAGCAAGTCGATGGCGGCAGGCGGCGAGAAAGGCACGCTCATGCCGACGACGCCGCGAAACACATCGGGCCGGAGCATCGCCGCGGTCCACGCCACCGGCGCGCCCCAGTCGTGGCCGACGATCACGGCCTCGGTCTCGCCGAGCGCCTTCACCAGCT
>JALYXU010000113.1 GCA_030946925.1 Pseudomonadota bacterium | reverse complement strand
GGTGCCGGCGGCGGCGGCGCGCGCGGCCTGGGCGACGGCAACGGCAGCGGCGTCGGCGGCAGAGGCGGCCTCGGCGGCAACGGTGCCGGCGGCACGCTCTCGAAGAGCGGCAACGGCAAGGCTTCGCGAGCGATCGAAGACGTGCGGCTGGTTTTCGAGCGCAACAAGGGCGCCATCTACGCGATCTACAACCGGGCCCTGCGCGACGAGCCGGGCCTGCAGGGCAAGGTCGTGCTGAAGCTGACGATCGCGCCATCGGGCAGCGTCGTCGACTGCAAGATCGCCTCGACCGAGCTGAAGAACGTCGACGTCGAAGCGAAGCTGCTGGCACGAATCCGGCAGTTCGATTTCGGCGCCAAGGACGTCAACGAGATGGTCGTCAACTACCCACTCGACTTCCTGCCCTCCTAGGAAAAATCCCGTCTATCTCTTTCGTCCGACAATCCGGACGGATGACCTGGTCGATCCTCGGGCGCGACGGCGACGGCCGCTTCGGCGTCGCCATTGCCAGCCGCTTCTTCGCAGTCGGCGCGCTCTGCGCGCACAGCCGCCGCGGCGTCGGCGTGTTGTCGACCCAGGCCTTGCTCAACCCGCTCTACGGCCCGGCCGGGCTCGACCGCCTCGGCGCGGGCGCCGTCGCTGCCGACGTCGTCGCTGCGCTCACGGCGGAAGACGCGGGCCGGGCGCATCGCCAGCTCCATGTCCTGTCCGGCACCGGCCCGCCCGCGGCCTATACCGGCGCGGCGTGCATCGACTGGTGCGGTCATCTGGTCGGCGACCACTTCAGCGTGGCCGGAAACATGCTTGCCGGTCCGGCCGTGATCGACGCCAGTGCCGCCGCCTATCGCCGGGCCGAAGGCCAGCCTCTCGCCGAGCGGCTGCTCGCTGCGCTGACCGCCGGTGAAGCAGCCGGAGGCGACAAGCGCGGCAAGCAGGCGGCCGCGCTCCGCATCCATGGCGAGCAAGATCACCTCGAGCTCGATCTCCGGGTCGACGACCATGCGGAGCCGGTCCTGGAGCTGCACCGTCTGTATGCCGTGAGCCTGGAGCGGTTCCAGCCCTTCATGACCTGCCTCGCCGGCCGGCGCGACCCGGTCGGGCTGACCGACCGCGACGAAATCGAGCGCCGGATCGAGCGCTTTCATGCCGCTCGCCGCGACGCCGCATGAGCAGCCTTCTCGAAGTGCGCAATCTGCGCACCCATTTCACGACCGACCGCGGCGAGTTCCCTGCGGTCGACGGCGTCAGTCTCGAGGTCGGTGCAGGCCGCACGCTGGCGATCGTCGGCGAGTCGGGCTGCGGCAAGAGCGTGACCGCGCTGTCGATCATGGGGCTGGTGCCCAGCCCGCCCGGCCGCATCGTCGCCGGCTCGATCCGCTTCGAGGGTCGCGAGCTGATCGGCGCGCCGGCGAGCGAGCTGCGCAACCTGCGCGGCAACGGCATGGCGATGATCTTCCAGGAGCCGATGTCGTCGCTGAATCCCGCCTTCACGATCGGCGAGCAGATCGTCGAGGCCTTGCGCCGGCACCGGCGGGTCGGCGCCGGCGAGGCCAGGGACCGGGCGCTGGCGATGCTGCGCAAGGTCGGCATGCCCGCCCCCGAGCAGCGGCTCGACGAGCACCCGCACAAGCTCTCCGGCGGCATGCGGCAGCGGGCGATGATCGCGATGGCGCTGGTCTGCGAACCGCGGCTCCTGATCGCCGACGAGCCGACCACCGCGCTCGACGTGACCATCCAGGCGCAGATCCTGGAGCTGATGCGGACTTTGCAGCGGGAGACCGGCGCCGCAATGGTGCTGATCACGCACGACCTCGGTGTCGTCGCGGAGGTCGCCGACACCGTGGTCGTGATGTATGCCGGACGGGTCGTCGAGCAGGCACCCGTGCACGAGCTGTTCGAGGCGCCGCAGCACCCCTACACGGTCGGCCTGCTCGGCTCGATTCCGCGCCTCGACGCCGACCGTGACCGGCTGGCTTCGATCGAGGGCCAGGTTCCCGATCCGTTGCGCCGGCCAGCCGGTTGCAGCTTCGCCGCCCGCTGTCCGTTCGCCGACGCGCACTGCCGGTCGGCCGCACCGCCGCTTCGCGCCGTCGGCGACGGCCACCTGTCGGCCTGCTGGTACGCACCGCTCGATGCCGACCTGCTGGGCCGCCGTTCGACGGAGACGGTGGCGGCATGAGCAGCGCGCCGGCGCTGTTGCAGGTCGAAGGGCTGGTCAAGCACTTCCCGATCCGCCGCGGCGTGCTCGGCCGGGTCCGCGGTGCGGTGCGCGCCGTCGACGGCGTCGACCTCGAGATCGCCAGCGGCGAGACGCTCGGCATCGTCGGCGAGTCGGGCTGCGGCAAGTCGACGCTCGGCCGGCTGGTCCTGCGTCTGATCGAGCCGACGGCCGGCCGGATCGTCTTCGACGGCCAGGAGATCGGCACGCTTGGCGCGGCCGCACTGCGCAGGCAGCGCCGCTCGATGCAGATCATCTTCCAGGATCCGTATTCGTCGCTCAACCCGCGCATGACGGTGGCGCAGACACTCGCCGAACCGCTGATGCTGCACGGCCTGCACGCCGGCCGGCAAGCCGAGCGGGTCGCCGAGCTGCTGGGCACGGTCGGCCTGGCGCCGGCACACGCGGAGCGCTATCCGCACGAGTTCTCGGGCGGCCAGCGGCAGCGCATCGGCATCGCCCGCGCCCTTGCGGTCGAGCCGCGGCTGATCGTCTGCGACGAAGCGGTCTCGGCGCTCGACGTCTCGGTGCAGGCGCAGGTCGTCAACCTGCTGCAGGACCTGCAGCGGCGGTTCGGCCTGGCCTATCTCTTCATCGCCCACGACCTTGCGGTGGTCAAGCACATCGCGGCGCGGATCGCGGTGATGTACCTCGGGCGCATCGTCGAGATCGGCGACAAGCAAGCGCTGTTCGAGGCGCCGCGCCATCCGTACACGCAGGCGCTCCTCGCGGCGATCCCGTTGCCCGAGCCCGGTGCGCGACGAGAGCGGACCGTTCTCGGCGGCGACGTGCCGAGCCCGGTGGCCCCGCCCTCGGGATGCCGCTTCCACACCCGCTGCCCGCATGCACGGCCGCTCTGCAGCGAGCGCGAGCCGATGCTCGAACGCGACGGCAGTGGGGCGGTCGCCTGCCACTTCTGGCGCGAGATCGCCTTGCCCCCGGCCCCGCCCCGGGCCGTCGTGCAGACGCCGGCGCGCCTGCGCCTGCAGCGTCTGCAATCCGCATTCATCCAGCGACCTTTCGACACCGTCTCCTCTCCGGAACCTCGACCATGACATCACGCTTTCGACAACTCTGGCCCATGCTCGCGCTCGGCCTGGCGCTGCTCGCGCCTGTGACGAGCCAATCGCAAACCCTGCGCGTCGGCCTGGCCGAGGACCCCGACGTGCTCGACCCGTCACTGGCGCGCAGCTTCGTCGGCCGCGTCGTCTTCGCAGGTCTGTGCGACAAGCTCTTCGACATCGACGAGAAGCTCGCCATCGTGCCGCAGCTCGCGACCTCGTACGAATGGTCGACCGACAGCAAGACGCTGACCCTGAAGCTTCGCCCGGGCGTGACCTTCCACGACGGCGAGAAGTTCGATGCGGCGGCGGTCAAGTTCAACATCGAGCGGCACAAGACGCTGCCCGGATCGAACCGGCGCGGCGAGCTGGCACCGGTGGCGACGGTCGAGGTGGTCGACGCGGCGACCGTCAGGCTGCACCTGTCGGCGCCCTTCTCGCCCCTGCTTGCGCAGCTCGCCGACCGGGCCGGCATGATGGTCTCGCCGAAGGCGGCGCAGGCCGAGGGCGACAAGTTCGGCGCCAAGCCGGTCTGCTCGGGGCCGTTCAAGTTCGCCGAGCGGATCGCCCAGGACCGGATCGTCCTGGAGCGCTTCGCGCAGTACTGGAACAAGGACGCGATCCACTTCGACAAGATCGTCTACACGCCCATCCCCGATGCCACGGTGCGGCTCGCCAACCTCAGGTCGGGGCAGCTCGACTTCGCCGAGCGCGTCGCCTCGAGCGACATGGAGAAGATCCTCGCCGACAAGAGGCTGAAGAGCTCGCGCATCACCGAGATCGGCTATCAGGGCTTGACCATCAACATCGGCAAGAGCGAGCGGGCCAAGCAGAATCCGCTCGGCCGCGACGCGCGCGTGCGTGAAGCGCTCGAGCTCTCGATCGACCGCCAGGGCCTGGCCCAGGTCGTGATGGACAACGAGGCGACCGTCGGCAACCAGTGGGTTGCGCCCAGTAACGCGTACTACGCGAAGGGCGTGCCGGTGCCCAGGCGCGACGTCGCGCGGGCCAAGGCGCTGCTCAAGGAGGCCGGCGTCTCCAACCCGAGCTTCACCCTGGTCGCGCCGACGACATCCGACGCGCAGCGGCTCGCGGTCGTGATCCAGTCGATGGCCCGCGAGTCGGGCTTCGACGTGAAGATCCAGGCCGCGGAGTTCGCGACCTCGCTGAACATGGCCGACAAGGGCGACTACGAGGCCTATATCCTGGCCTGGAGCGGTCGTGCCGATCCCGACGGCAACCTGTTCAGCTTCGACGCCTGCAACCAGCCCCTCAACTACGCCGGCTACTGCGACGCCCAGACCGATGCGCTGCTCACCCAGTCGCGGACGTTGCGCGAGCCGGCGGAGCGGAAGAAGATCTACGAGCAGATCGCGGCGCGCGTCTTGAAGGAACGGCCGATCATCTATCTCTACCACCGCAACTGGCTCTGGGCCTACAGCGCCAAGCTCGGCGGCGTGCGCAACGTGCCCGACGGCCTGCTGCGCGTCGCCGGGTTGAAGCTGGCGCCCTAGGGCCTCGCTTAGAGGCCCTGGCCCCATGCTCGAGTACCTGGCGCGCCGACTGGCGACGATCGTGCCGACGCTGATCCTGGTGTCGATGCTGATCTTCGGCCTGCAGCAGCTGCTGCCCGGCGACCCGGCGAAGATCCTTGCCGGCGAGGAGCAGGACCCGACGGTGGTCGCCTATCTGCACAAGAAGCTGCATCTCGACGAGCCGCTGCCGATGCGCTATGGCCACTGGGTCAACGGCGTCCTGCACGGCGACCTCGGCGAGTCGGTTCGAACCCAGCAGTCGGTGCTGACGCTGGTCGGCCAGAAGTTGCCGGTGACGATCGAGCTGGCGCTGCTGGCGATGACGATCGCCCTCTGCATCGGCATCCCGTCCGGTGTGGTCGCGGCGGTGGGCCGCGGCACCGCCTGGGACGGCGCCGCCAACGCCTTCGCGCTCTGGGGTTTGTCGACGCCCAACTTCTGGCTCGGCATCCTGATGATCCTGCTGTTCTCGGTCCAGCTCGGCTGGCTGCCGGCCTCTGGGTACGTCAGCCCGTTCGAAAACCTCGGCGCGAACCTGGCCGCGATGGTCATGCCGGCCTTCGTGCTCGGCAACGCGATCGCCGCGGTGCTGATGCGGCACACCCGCAGCGCGATGCTGCAGGTGCTTTCGGCCGACTACATCCGGACCGCGCGAGCGAAGGGCCTCGACGAGCGCCAGGTCGTGCTCAAGCACGCGCTGCGCAACGCGCTGACGCCGATCATCACGCTCGGCGCGCTCGAGCTCGGCACCCTGCTCTCGGGCGCGGTGCTGACCGAGCAGGTGTTCACCATTCCTGGCTTCGGCAAGCTCATCGTCGATTCGGTGTTCAACCGCGACTACTCGGTGGTGCAAGGCGTCGTCCTCGTCACTGCGACCGCTTATGTCGTCCTGAACCTGGCTGCCGACCTGGCCACCTTCGCCGCCAATCCGCGGCTGCGGCGCTGAGATGTCGGCAGTCCTGTCGGCGCCTGCCAGCAGCGGCCCCGTCGCCCGTGAGGCCGGGCCCTGGCGGCGTGCCTGGCTGCGCCTGAGGCGGCGCCGCGGCGCGCTGCTCGGCCTGGTCGTCGTGCTCGGCTTCGTCGGCCTTGCCGTGTTCGCGCCATGGCTCGCGCCTCAGGATCCGATCGCCACCAGCTGGAGCGCGCTGCGCCAGGCGCCGAGCGCCGCGCACTGGTTCGGCACCGACGAGATCGGCCGTGACGTGTTCGCGCGCGTCGTCTGGGGCACCCGCGCGTCGTTGCTCGCCGGCGTCGTCTCGGTCTCGATCTCGCTGCTGCTGGGGGTGCCGATCGGCATGGCGGCGGGCTTCGTCGGCGGCGCCGTCGACAGCCTCATCTCGCGCCTGACCGACGCGTTCCTCGCCTGCCCGTTCCTGATCCTGGCGATCGCCCTCGCCGCCTTCCTCGGTCCGAGCCTGCGCAACGCGATGATCGCGATCGGCGTCTCGGCGACGCCGATCTTCGTCCGCCTGACGCGTGCCGCGGTGCTCGACGTCAAGGTCGAGGACTACATCGAAGCAGCACGTGCCGTCGGCAATCCGCCGTGGCGCGTCGCCTGGCGCCACATCCTGCCGAACATCGCTGCGCCCGTGATCGTGCAGGCGAGCCTCGCGATCGCCGCGGCCGTGATCGCCGAAGCGAGCCTGTCGTTCCTCGGCCTCGGCCAGCAACCGCCGGCGCCGAGCTGGGGCAGCATGCTCAACTCGGCGAAGAACTACGTCGACAACGCTCCGTGGATGGCGATCTGGCCGGGCCTGGCGATCTTCCTGCTGGTGTTGTCCTTCAACCTGCTCGGCGACGGCCTGCGCGACGCGCTCGATCCGCGGCAGCGCTGAAAGGGCGGCGCGCCGTCGCAGCGGCCTTCAGGGCGGCAAGGCAAAGAGCCCCTGCGGAGGCGCGACCCCGTGGCTCCGCTCAGGCCTTCTTGATGTTGCGCCGCGCGACCCAGTACGTCGCGCCATCGGCGCCGTAGCGCTCGCTGTGCGGGACGTGCGGGTCGAGCGCGAAGCTGCCTCCGGTGCCGATGTGCTGGGTCCCATCGCCGACCGTCAGCCACATCTCGCCTTTGACGATGAGGGCCTTGGCAGCGAAAGGATGCGTGTGCTCGGCGACGACCTGGTTCGGCGTCCACTCGCGAATGATCACTTCGTCGAAGCCCTCGGTCTTGGCCCGCGCCGCAAACTTTTCGAACGCTTCCGCTTTCATGTGCAATCCTTTTTTCCTGGCTGCGATTGTGGCGCGGCAATCCCGGTTCCTCGTCACGGGCATTGCCGTCGATGCCGCAAGGCCGGCCGTCCATCGGCTCGGCCGTCGCCTCGTATAGTGGGCTCGGTCCTCGACGAGGGCTCGATGCAACAGCCGTTCCCTTGCGGCACCCAGGAGCAAGCCTTGACCCGATTCTTACTGCCGCTGCTCGTCGCCGTTGCCGCTGCCTCCGGATGTGCCCGGGTCCCGCCTGCTGCGTCCGCGCCGGTGCCGTCCGCGCCCACAGCCTTGATCGAGCGGGCCAAGGTGTTCGGCAATCCGAGCAAGGTCGGCGGCAAGCTGAGCCCCGATGGCCGCTGGCTGTCCTGGATCGCGCCGCGCGACGGCGTCCTCAACGTCTGGGTTGCGCCGACCGGTGCCCCCGACCAAGCCAGGCCGATGACCGCGGAGAAAGTGCGGCCGATCCGGACCACGTTCTGGTCGCCCGATTCGAAGACGATCCTCTTCATCAACGACATGGGCGGCGACGAGAACTTCCTGCTCTACGGCGTCGACGTCGCCAGCGCCGCGCTGAAAAGCTTCACGCCGTTCGACAAGACCCGCGTCCAGATCATCGGCCTGAGCCAGAAGGTCAAGGACCGCATCCTGGTCGGCCTCAACAACCGCGACCCGCGCTGGCACGACGTCTACAGCCTCGATCTGGCAACCGGCAAGCTCAGCTTGCTGATGCAGAACGATGGCTTTGCCGGTTACCAGGCCGACGAGGATCTGGTCCTGCGTCTGGCCCTCAAGTCGCGCGAGGACGGCGGCACCGACTTCATGCGCATCACCGGCGGACGCGTCGAGCCGGGACCGATCGCCCAGGTCGGCCTCGAAGACTCGCAGACGACCGGCCCGCTGAGTTTCACCCGCGACGGCAAGACCCTGTACTGGACCGACTCGCGTGGCCGCGACACCGCTGCCCTGGTCGCCCAGGATGTGGCGTCGGGGGCGCTCTCGATCGTGGCCCAGGATCCGCGCGCCGACATCGGCGCTGCGCTCTACGACCCGGCGACCGGTCGGGTCCAGGCGTACTCGGTCGACTACCTGAAGAACGAATACATCGCGCTCGACCCGAGGATCCAGGCCGATCTCGATTTCCTCAAGCACGAGGCGCAAGGTCAATTCACGATCACCTCGCGCAGCGAAGCCGATGACAAGTGGCTGGTGGCAATCGACCGCGTCACCACACCGGTCTCGACCTGGCTGTACGAACGGAAGGGGAGGAAGCTGACCCAGCTCTATGTCGGCAGGCCGGAGCTCGTCGGCGCGCCGCTGGTGCCGATGTTCACCGAGCAGATCAAGGCCCGTGACGGTCTGGCCCTGGTCTCGTATCTGACGTTGCCCAAAGGCGCCGATTCGGCCCGCGCCGGCCATGCGAACACGCCTCTGCCGATGGTCCTGCTCGTTCACGGCGGGCCCTGGGCGCGCGACGAGTTCGGCTTCAACAGCATCCACCAGTGGCTGGCCAACCGTGGCTATGCGGTGCTCTCCGTCAACTACCGTGGCTCGACCGGCTTCGGCAAGACCTTCATCTCGGCGGGCGATCTGCAGTGGGGCCGCAAGATGCACGACGACCTGCTCGACGCTGTCGCCTGGGCTGTGAAGGAAGGCATCACCACCGCCGACAAGGTGGCGATCATGGGCGGCTCGTACGGCGGCTACGCCACCCTCGCCGCGCTGGCCTTCACGCCGACGCAGTTCGCCTGCGGCGTCGACATCGTCGGCCCTTCAAACCTGTTCACGTTGCTGCAGACGATTCCGCCGTATTGGGAAGCCGGCAAGCAGCAGCTCTACAAGCGCCTGGGCGATCCGACCACCGAGGCCGGTCGTGCCATGTTGAAGGAGCGTTCGCCTCTCAGTTCCGCCGACCGCATCGTCCGGCCGCTCTTGATCGGCCAGGGCGCCAACGACCCGCGCGTCAACGTGGCGGAATCGGATCAGATCGTCGCGGCGATGTCGGCGAAGAACATCCCGGTGACCTACGTCGTCTTCCCCGACGAAGGCCATGGCTTTGCTCGACCTGCCAACAGCCTTGCGTTCTACGCCGTCGCGGAAAACTTCCTGGGCCGATGTCTGGGCGGCCGCACCGAGGCCATTGGCGACACGATGCGGGCATCGTCCGCCCAGGTCAGGCACGGCGCCGAGTTCGCGCCTGGCGTGAAGGAAGCGATCGCGGCGAAGTAGCGGCCGCGTCGCCGCGTCGCTTGCCCCGCACCGGTCGGCTCGCTTCAGCCAGGTCCTTGAAAGCCGCCCGTGCGCAGGGTCAGCACGAGGGTGTCGCGATGGCCGTAACCTTCCAGCGGCTGGATCGGCGTGCTTTCGTGGATGACACGCGCATCGTCGAGCAGCAGGCAGGTCCAGGGTTGCTGCATCGTGAAGCGCACGCCGGTCGGCCCGTCGGCATCGAAGACACGGGTCTCGCCGCCCTTGATGCCTTCACGGCCGACCAGCACCACCGCAACCAGATCGACGCCGTCGCGATGCGCGCCCTCGGGTGTCGGTCGGCCGATGCCGTCGGTGGTGTCGATGCGGAACTGGTGCGCTTCGACGAACCACGCCTGCTCGCCTTTCAGCGCCGACGCGAGCCCGGCCATTGCGCGCAAGAGCCGGGTCCAGGCAGGCTTCGCAAGCACGGCAGGATCGATCGGCTCGAACCAGCGCTCGAGGCCGCCGTGCAGCGCGTTGTACTCGAGCGGCTGCCAATGGGCCCGCCGCGGCACCGCGTCGACGGCATCGCCGGTGACGACGAAGCAGGAGTGGCGACGCCGCCGATAGCGACCGCCATCGCGCAAATAGGTGTCCGCGGGAAGATCGGCCCACGATTCGCGCAAGGCATCGAGCTCCGGGATGGAGCTCGCGCAGAGCGCTGCGAATCCTGGCGGGTCCAGGACGACGTAGCCCTCCTGCCGCAGCACCGTCGCCGCCTCGGCGGGGACGGTGATCGGCGCCGCAAACGGCGGCCCGCTCATCGGCATGTCGCGATGGCCGGTGCCTGGAGGCCGAACTCCGCGGCGAGGAGGGCATAGGAGCGCCGCCGTGCCGCCGGATCGTGGGCCCAGGTGTTGACGACCACCTCGTCGAGCTCGAAAGCGCGTGCGAGCGCGCGGATCTTGGCGCCGACTGTCGACGCCGAGCCGACGAACGCCTTCGCTCGCATCGCCTGCAGCATCGTTTCGTCGGCGTTGCTGAAGCCGCACGCGGCGATCTCGTCGGGCGCCTGCAGAGGGCCCAGTACGCCACGCTGCCTGTCGACGCGCCAGCGGTCGCGCGACAGCGCAAGGTGCGCCGCGGCTTCGTCGCTCTCCGCGACCATCGCCCAGATGCAAAGCGTCGAAGTCGGCCGGGCATGGCGCGCGCTCGGCCTGAAGCGGTGCCGGTACAAGGCCATGGCCTGTTCCGCGCCGAGTCCATCGGTGAAGAAATAGGCGAACGCGTAGGGCAGGCCGAAGTGCGCCGCCAGCTGGGCGCCGTAGTCGGAGCTGCCGAGAATCCAGATTTCCGGCGCGTGCGATCCGAGCGGATGCGCAGTGATGCCGTCGTGGCTGCCGTTTGCCGTCCAGGCCTGCAGATCACGCACCTGAATCGGAAAGTCTTCGGCGGCATGGCTGGCGTTCGGGTTCAACGCCCTTGCGGTGCGCATGTCGCCGCCCGGCGCACGGCCGAGACCGAGATCGATGCGGCCCGGCGCCAGCGCCTCGAGCACGCGAAACTGCTCGGCCACCTTGAGGGCGCTGTAGTGCGGCAGCATGATGCCGGCGCTGCCGATCCGGATCGTCGTCGTGCGCGCCGCGATCGCTGCCATCAAGATTTCCGGCGCCGAGCCGACGATGGTCGGCAGGCCGTGGTGCTCGCTGACCCAGAAGCGCGAATAGCCGAGGGCCTCGCAATGCGCGGCGAGCGAAAGCGTGTCGCGGATCGCTGCGTCCTCGCTGCTGCCTGCGAGAGAAACCGACTGGTCCAGCACCGACAGACGAATCGGATCAGCCATGAGGAATCGGATCAGCCATGAGGAATCGGATCATCCATGAGGAATCGGATCATCCATGCGGAATCGAGTCATCCATGTGGATGGGTCGGGTCGATCCAGCGCACCGTCTCGGGTTTTTCGACCGGCTCGATGTCGAGATTCACGGCGACCGCCTCGCCGTCGCTTCGGCACAGCACGCATTCGAGCGTCTCGTCGCGGCTGGCGTTGATTTCCTGATGCGGCACCCACGGCGGGATGTAGATGAAATCGCCCGGCCCGGCCTCTGCGGTGAATTCGAGTGCGTTGCCCCAACGCATGCGGGCCCGACCCTTGACGACGTAGATCACGCTCTCGAGCGGGCCATGATGATGGGCGCCGGTCTTCGCGTCGGCGTGAATGTGCACGGTGCCGGCCCAGAGCTTCTGCGCGCCGACACGCGCGAAGTTGATCGCCGCCTTTCGGTCCATGCCCGGCGTCTGCGCGGTGTTCGAATCGAGCTGGCCGGCAGCGATGACGCGCACGCCGTCGTTCTTCCAGGCGCCGCCGCCCGTCCTCGATTCAAGATTGCCATGCGTCATCGAGTGACCTCGTATACAATACCGTCCACAGTTATACGCAAGACAGTGGTTGTTCGTGATTCTCGTTCTACCCTCGCGGTTCTCGCGGCGGGCGTGTGAAATCCCCCTGATCGGCTCTTGAGTGTCGCTGCATGCGCTGCATGTTGCTGCGCATTCATTTGTATTGATTGGATGTATTTCTATGACGACCCCCACCCAGACCGGCACCGTGAAGTGGTTCAACGAGAGCAAGGGCTTCGGCTTCATCGCGCAGGATGCAGGCGGCGCTGACCTCTTCGCTCACTTCCGTGACATCACGGGTAGCGGCTTCAAGACGCTTGCTGAGAACCAGCGCGTCGAATTTGAAGTCAAGCAGGGCCAGAAGGGCCTGCAGGCCGCGAACATTCGCGTCCTCGCTTAAAGCCGGTACGGGCGCAAGCCCGATCGCGCAAGCCGCGGTTCGCCGCGGCTTTTTTTCGGCTGCCGTGGCACGCTGTCGGCGTCCGAAGCGGTGTCCGACATCGCACTTTCCGAGGAGACGACGCATGACGACCCAGCCCCTGACCAACCACCAGATTCGCCTGGCCCGCCGGCCGAGCGGCATGCCGGTCCGCGCCGACTGGAGCTTCACCGCCGAGCCGGTGAGCGAACCCGACGCCGGCGGCGTCGTCGTCAAGACACTTGCCCTGTCGCTCGATCCGGCCATGCGCGGCTGGATGAACGAAGGCAAGAGCTACATCGCACCGGTCGGCATCGACGCGGTCATGCGCGCCGGCGGCGTCGGCGCGATCGTCGCGTCGAAGAACGACAAGTTCGCCGTCGGAGATCGCGTCAGCGGCAGCCTCGGCCTGCAGGAATACGCGCGGTTCGACCAGACCGAGCTGGCCAAGTCGGCGCTGACGAAGATCGACTTGCGGCTCGGCAGCCTGACGCAGTGGTTGAACGTGCTCGGCATGCCCGGCATGACCGGCTACTTCGGGCTGATCGACGTCGGCCAGCCGAAGCCGGGCGAAACGGTCGTGGTTTCCGGCGCGGCCGGGGCCGTCGGTCAAACGGTCGGACAGCTCGCCAAGATCAAGGGCTGCCGCGTCGTCGGCATCGCCGGAGGCCCGGCGAAATGCCGCTGGGTCGTCGACGAGCTCGGCTTCGATGCCTGCATCGACTACAAGTCCGACGTCCTGAAAGACGGCCTCAAGGCGAGCTGCCCGAACGGCGTCGACATCTACTTCGACAATGTCGGCGGCGAGATCCTCGACGTCGTGCTGACGCGCATCAACCGCAAGGCCCGGATCATCATCTGCGGTGCGATCAGCCAGTACAACAACACGGAGCCTGTGAAGGGCCCCGCCAACTACCTCTCGCTGCTCGTGAACCGCGCACGCATGGAAGGCATCGTCGTCTTCGACTACGCGGAGCGCTACGGCATCGCCGTGGCGGAGCTGGCCGGTTATTTGAAGGACGGCCGCATGAAGAGCCGAGAAGACGTCGTCGTCGGCCTCGAGACCTTTCCCGAAACCCTGCTCCGACTGTTCCGAGGCGAGAACTTCGGCAAGCTGGTGCTGCAGGTCGCCGAAGGCTGATCAGGCAATCGTTTCCTCGATCAGGCCCCGCCCCTTCAGCATCGGCTCCGGCACCGGGCCGCGGCCCCGGAACGACCGGTAGGCTGCGCTCGGCTCGAGCGAATTGCCCGATGCGTAGATGAAGCGGAGCAGCCGCTCGGCGACCGCGGGATCGAATGCGTTGCCAGCCTCGACGAACGCATCGAAGCCATCGGCGTCGAGCACTTCGGCCCACAGATAGACGTAGTAGCCGGCGGCGTACCCGGAACCCGCGAACAGATGCTGAAAATGGGTCAGCCGGTGGTTGATCCCCACCCCTGCCGGCAGACCGATTCGCTCCAGCTCCGCCCGCTCGAAGGCCACCACGTCCGTCACGGGTGCATCGCTGCGCGCATGCGCCGCCATGTCGAGCAGCGCTGAGGCGGTGTAGCGCACCGTCTCGTAGCCCTGGTTGAAGTGGCGGGCTGCATGGAGCTTCTCGATCAGAGCGTCCGGGATGGGCTCGCCGCTCAGGTGGTGTCGGGCGTGTCGCTTCAGCACTTCCGGTTCTTCGAGCCAGTGCTCGAACAGTTGCGACGGCAGCTCGACGAAGTCGCGCAGGACGTTGGTGCCCGACAGGCGCTCATAGGTCACGTTCGACAGCAGCCCGTGCAGGCCATGACCGAACTCATGGAACAGCGTGCGCGCGTCCTCGAAGCTCAACAAGGTCGGCTGGCCGGGCGCACCTTTCGCGAAGTTGTTGTTGTTGACGATGACCGGCAACACCGCGGCATCGCCGCTGCCCACGTTTCGCGACTGCGACCGGTAGGCACTCATCCAGGCGCCGCTTCGCTTGCCCGCGCGGGCAAAGTTGTCGTGGAGGAAAAGGCCCACCACCTCGCCGCTCTCGCGCTGCACCTCGTACACGCGCACGTCCGGGTGATAGACCTCGATCTCGCCCTTGGCGACGAAGCGCAGCCCGAACAGGCGGCGGGCGCAATCGAATGCCGCTTCGGTCATGCGCTCGAGCGTGAAGTAGGGCTTGACCTCGGCCTCGTCGAGGTCGTAGCGCTCGCGGCGGACCTTCTCGGCGTAGAAGCGCCAGTCCCAGGGCTCGATCGTCGTGGGCTCGCCGCGCGCCCGCGCAATCGCCTCGAGCGACTCGCGCTCGACGACGGCCCGGGCCTTGGCCGGTGCCCACACTTGAAGCAGCAGCGAAGTCACCGCCTCCTGCGTGCCGGCCATGGTGTCGGCGAGCACGTAGTCGGCATACGAGGCGTGGCCATGCAGGTGTGCCTGCTCGAGCCGCAGCGCCAGGATTTCAGCCGCGACGGGGCGGTTGTCGCTGGCGCCATCGTGCTCGCCGCGCGAGACCCAGCCGCGCCAGGCCCGCTCGCGCAGATCGCGCCGTTCGGAGAACGTCAGGAAGGGAACGATGTGCGAGCGCGACAGCGTGACGACGTGCGCGTCGGCGCCGAGGCCGCGGTCGCCGGCCGCCTGACGCGCCGTCGCGCGCGCGAAATCCGGGAGGCCCGCCAAGTCGGCTTCGCCCGCCAGCACCAGACCATCGCCCGATTCGTCGGCGAGCACGTTCTGACCGAACTGCGTCGTCAGATCGGCGAGCCGTTGCATCACCGCGGCGTAACGCTCCTGGGCGGCGGGTGCAAGCCGCGCGCCGGCACGAACGAAATCGATGTGAAAGCGCTCGAGCACGCGCAACTGTTCGCTGCCCAGACCCAGTGCGGCACGTCCTTCGTGCAGCACGTCGATGCGCGTGAACAACCCCAGGTGCATCGAGACACGGCTGTTGTGCGCTGCCATCAGCGGCGCCATCTGCCGCTCGACCGCCTGCAGCGCCGGCGAGGTGGCGCTCGAGGTGAGGTTGTAGAAGAGACCGCTGATCCGGTCGAGCAGGCGACCGGATCGATCGAACGCGGCGATCGTGTTCGCGAAGCTCGGGGGCTCGGCCGAACCGGCGATCGCATCGATCTCGTCCAGGTGCATCTGCATCGCTTGCGCGAACGCCGGCGCAAAGTGCTCCGGACGGACCTTCGCGAACGGCGGCAGGCCGTGCGGCCCGTTCCAGGCTTGCAACAGGGGATTGGTGTCGGCAGTCATTTCTTACGTTTTGGTTCGGCGAGGTCGCCTTCGTCGTAGCGACGGTTTTCGCAAGCGCGCGCGTAGGCATCCTTGGATGCGTTGGCCGCTTCGGCGCGGCCGTTGTAGGCACCGACCTTGGCCTGGTAGGCCTCGATCCGCTTGTCGCGTGCGACGACCTTGGCGTTGTAGGCCTCGACCAGCTCCGCGTTGGTCTTGTCGAGCGCTGCTGCTTCGTCGGCAAGGACGTTACCGGCGCTGGCGATCTCGTCACCTTCGGCGGCCAGCGCCGTTTTGTCTTTGCCCGCGGCATCGGTCTGCACGCGAAGGTCGTCCCTCTGCTTCAGGCAGGCGTGCAACTGCTCGGGGGTCAGGATCAGGCTGCGGGTGGGAACGACCGCTTTGCGCGCGGACTGATCGGCGGCGCTGGCCACGCCTGCGGTGACCAGTATTCCGACCAGCAGCGCGCGGGGAATCAGTGAGGGGCGAACGACAAGGTGCATGACCGAATGAAGCAATGCAGGGGAGGCGGCCATCCTACCGTCGCGCCTCGGTGCGCATCGTCACGAACTCCTCGGCCGCAGTCGGGTGAATGCCGAGCGTCGCGTCGAACGTCGCCTTGGTCGCGCCTGCCTTCATGGCGACGGCGAAGCCCTGAATCGTCTCGCCGGCGTCGGCGCCGACCATGTGCAAGCCGACGACCCGATCGTTCGAGTCGTCGACGACGAGCTTCATCAGCGTCCGCTCGCTGCTGCCCGAAAGGGTGTGGCGCAGCGTCTTGAAGTCGCTGCGATAGACGCGGATTCGCTCGAAGCGAGCCCGCGCCGCGCGCTCGGAAAAGCCGATCGTGCCGATGTTCGGATGGGTGAAGACGGCCGTCGGGATGTGCGTGTAGTCGACGGCGCGGCCACCGTCGCCGAACAATCCCTCGACCAGCGCCATGGCCTCGGCAATCGCCACCGGGGTGAGCTGGACCCGATCGATGACGTCGCCGACAGCGTAGATGCCGGGCACGTTGCTGCGGTAGTTCTCGTCGACGATCACGGCGCCGTTCGGCTGCATCGCAACGCCGAGCGCCTCGAGGCCGAGGCCGGCAGTGTTCGGAGCCCTGCCGGTCGCGTAGAGCACGGTGTCGGCCTCGAGGGTGCTGCCGTCGCCCAGCGTGACGCCGATCGGCGAGCCCGGGCCAGCCGCGCGCAGCGAGGCGACCTGAAAACCGACGCGGATCTCGACGCCCTTCTTTCTCATTTCGGCGGCGACGAAATCGCGAACCTCGTCGTCGAAGCCGCGCAGGATCTGCTCGCCTCGATAGAGCTGCGTGACTGTGCTGCCCAAGCCGCTGAAGATCGATGCGAACTCGCAGGCGATGTAGCCGCCGCCCACGACGACAAGGCGCTTCGGAAACTCGGCCAGGTCGAAAATCTCGTTCGAGCTGATCGCCAGCGTGCCGCCCGGCACTTCGGGCGGCGCCGGCCAGCCGCCGGTGGCAACGACGATGCGCTCGGCTTGATGCACGACCCCGCCGACCTCGACGGCGCCGGGGCCGACAAGCCGGGCCCGCCCGCGCAACAGCGTCACACCGGCGGCGTCGAGCAAGCCGGCGTAGATGCCGTTCAGGCGGCTGATCTCGCGGCGACGGTTCGCCTTCAGGGTCGGCCAGTCGAAGCTCGGCGCGGCGTGCGACCAGCCATAGCCAGCCGCTTCCTCGAAGCTTTCGCCGTAGTGGGCTGCGAAGCTGTAGAGCTTCTTCGGGATGCAGCCGAGATTGACGCATGTGCCGCCCAGCGGCGCATCCTCGGCAACCGCGACGCGCAGGCCGCGTTGGCCGGCCATCCGCGCCGCCCGCACACCGCCGCTGCCAGCTCCGACCACGAAGAGATCGAACCGGTCCTGGGTCATCGCGATCCGGCGCCGCCCTCGATCGCCATCAGGCCAGGCCCTTGCGGAGCGCCTCGGCCACCAGGCCGTTGAGACCACCGGCGTGGCTCGAGCCGCGTTCCTGAAGCAGCGCCGCAAGATCGGACGGCAGCTTGCAGGCGAACGGCACCAGGCCGGCAGCGGTGTCGAGGCGACGTTGCTCGCGCCGGTCGGGGACGTCGCCCGCGCCTTGCGCGAATCGGCCCGGAATCCCGGCGCCCTTCATCTGGCCGCCGATCTTCTTGCCGAGATGCTTGTCGAGATCGGACTTCTTCATGCTCATGGTCAATGCCCGTTGCGGCCCAGCCCGGATTGTCGCGCCCGTTGTGGCAGAGTGCAGAGATGGCTCTGAAAGCGACCGTTTGCAAGGCGACGCTGCAGATCGCCGACATCGATCGCGGCCTCTACGCCGACCACTCCCTGACGATCGCGCGGCAACCGTCTGAGAACGACGAGCGGATGATGATCCGGATCCTCGCCTTCGCCCTGCACGTGCCGGCCGACTCCCGCGACGGCGGCCTCGAATTGGCCAAAGGCATGCAGGATCCCGATGAACCCGAGCTCTGGCAAAAGGACTTGACCGGTCGCATCGTCCAGTGGATCGAGGTGGGCCAGCCCGAGGAGCGACGCCTCGTCAAGGCAAGCGGCCGCGCCGAGCGCGTCTGCGTCTATGCCTTCGGCCACTCCGCCCCGACCTGGTGGGCGGGGCTCCGCAACCGGGTCGGGCGAGCCCGAAACATCGAGGCATGGCAGGTCTTGTCCGAGCAAAGCCGCGAGCTCGCCGGGCTGGCCGCCCGCACGATGCACCTGCAGATGAACCGGCAGGACGGGCTCGTCTGGATGTCCGACGGCGAGCGCTCGGTGCAGGTCGCGCCGGTGCGGCTCGAGTGACGCATCGAGGAGCATGAGGCTCGCTGATCTTGCAAAATCGCTGCGCATGAGTGATGAGACCCACGATGCCGGCAGCATCGAGATCGAGGCCGCTCCGGTGCTCGATTTCTGGTTCGGCGCACCTGGCAGCGAAAGCTTCGGCACCCAGCGCAAGGCGTGGTTCATCAAGGACCAGGCCTTCGACTCGTCCATTGCCGAGCAATTCGGGCCTCTGATCGAGCGAGCCCTGCGCAGCGAGCTGGACTGGTGGCAGGGCAACGCGCGCGGCGGCCTGGCTCGCATTCTCCTGCTCGATCAATTCACGCGAAACGTCTTTCGTGGCGAGAAGCGTGCGTTTGCCGGCGACGCCCAGGCGCTGGCCGGCGCGACGGCAACGGTCGGCGCCCGCCTCGACGAGGCACTGCCTCCTTTCATGCGCGGCTTCGTCTACCTGCCGTTCGAGCACGCCGAAGGAATGGCGATGCAGGACCAGGCGGTTCGGCTGTTCTCGCGGCTCGTCGCCGCGGCGCCCGAACTCGGCGACATGCTGGCCTACGCGCACCGGCACCGCGCCGTGATCGAGCGTTTCGGCCGCTTCCCGCACCGCAACGCGATCCTGGGCCGGGTCTCGACCGGTGAGGAGCTGGCGTTTTTGAAGGAGCCCGGATCGCGCTTCTGATGCCGGCGCCGAGGGGCTCAGCGTCGATACGGGTTGTCCGGATGCGCGTCGAGGCGATTGGGAACCCCATCGTGATCGCGATCTCCGCGGGCCCAGCTGCCGCGATTGAAGTGCCAGCGGTCGCCCCGCTGCTCCCAGGCCGGCTGCCGGTAGACGTAGCCGTGCCGCAGCGGCGTCCATCGACCGGTGACCCAGTGGTGCCGGCCCCGTCGCCACTCCCAGTACCCAGGGGCCCAGACATACCCGCGGCGCGCTGCGGGGACGACTTCATGGCGCGGTGCGGGTGGCGCGACGGTGATGTCGACGACCCCCGGCCGGGCCAGCGAGGGCGCGGGCAGGAACGCGGCGGCGGCCGCGACGACTGCAAGGGACGCGAGTTTCGACATCATGCTTTGCTCCGATCGAAATGGCCGGTCAAATGTCGGCAGAATCGGCGATGCGTGGTGTCGGTGTGCAGGCCGGCATGGCGTCGGCTCGATTCGGCATGGCGCGTCGTCCGGGCCGCCGCGCAGAGCTCAAGAGCCCTTCAACATCGACAGGCCGCCCATGCATCGACGCGTTGCACGAGACCGCAGTCGCCTCCGTTCGTTCGCGGCGATCCTGGCCGGCGTGGCCTTCCTCACCCTTGCCGCCGGATTCGCCGGCGCCACTGAATCGATGACCGACGATCCCTACCTTTGGCTCGAAGACGTGAGCGGGGCGCGGGCGCTCGACTGGGCGCGCGCCCGCAACGCCGAGAGCCAGGCGGTCCTGGAGGAGCGCGCCGGCTACGCAGCAACCTATCAGCGGATGCTCTCGATCTACAACTCGCGCGACCGCATCCCGAATGTCACGCGCCACGGCGACTGGTTCTACAACTTCTGGCAGGACGAACAGCACAAGCGCGGCATCCTTCGTCGAACCAGCCTCGCCGACTATCGCAAGGCGGAGGTTCCCTGGCAGACCGTGATCGACCTCGACGCGCTCGGCGCCACAGAGCACGAGAACTGGACCTGGAAGGGCATGCAGTGCCTCGGCCCCACTTACCGCCGCTGCCTGGTTTCGCTGTCGCGCGGCGGCGCCGATGCGAGCGTCGTGAGCGAGTTCGATCTGACCGACAGGCGCTTCGTCGCGGCCGGCTTCGCTCTGCCCGAAGCCAAGTCGTCGGTGGAGTGGATCGACGCCGACGCGGTCTTCGTCAGCACAGATTTCGGGGCCGGCTCCCTCACCGACTCCGGCTATCCGCGCATCGTCAAGCGCTGGCGCCGTGGCACCTCGCTGAGCGAGGCGGCGACCGTGTTCGAAGCGCAGTCGAGCGATGTGTCGGTCGGAGTCTCCGTCGACCGAACGCCGGGATACGAAAGGACGATCGTCGAGCGTTCGATCGCGTTCTGGAATTCGAAGCGCTTCCTGCTGCGAGGCGAATCGCTGCTGGCCATCGATGTTCCGGACGACGCGTCGATCGACTTCATGCGCGACGTCATCCTGATCAGCCTGCGCAGCGAGTGGAGCGTCGGCGGCAAGAGCTTTGCAGCGGGCTCGCTGCTGAGCGCGGACGCCGATGCCTATCTTGCCGGCAAGCGTGATCCGAGCGTCGTCTTCGCGCCGACTCCGACCCGCTCGCTGGCGAGCTGGACGCATACACGCGATCACTTGCTGCTCGACGTGCTCGACAACGTCGCCAGCAAGGTCGAGGAGTGGAAGAAGGACGGCACCAGCTTCAGCCGCCGCGAGGTCGCGGCGCCCTTCCCCGGAACGATCGGCATCCACACGCTCTACGACGCCGAGGTCGACGGCGTCCCCGCCGAAAAGGGCCGGGCCGCGGTGCCGGCACGCGCCGACGCATCGCTGGCCGAGCGCTACTGGTTCACCTACGTCGACTTCCTGACCGCCGATTCATTGGCCCTCGGCACCGCGGGCAGCGACGCGCGCGAGCTGGTCAAGACCCGGCCGCCTCTGTTCGACGCCGCCGGCATGCATGTCGACCAGCTCTTCGCGACGTCGAAAGACGGCACCCGCGTACCTTATTTCGTGGTCTGGCCGCGTGGCCTCAGCGCCGCACATCCAGGCTCTGGCGAAACGCCGACGCTCCTCTACGGCTACGGCGGCTTCGAGATCTCGATGAACCCGTTCTATTCCGGTGGCTTCGGCGCCGAGTGGTACGGCAAGGGCGGCATCTTCGTGCTCGCCAACATCCGCGGCGGCGGCGAGTACGGACCGGACTGGCACCAGGCGGCGATCAAGGCGCACAAGCAGCGGAGCTACGACGACTTCATCGCCGTCGCAGAAGACCTGATCGCGCGCAAGTTCACCAGCCCGAAGCATCTCGGCATCGAAGGAGGCAGCAACGGCGGCCTGCTCGTCGGGGCGGTGATGGTGCAGCGGCCCGAGCTCTTCAACGCGGTCGTGTGCCAGGCGCCGCTCCTCGACATGAAGCGCTACAGCAAACTGCTTGCAGGCGCTTCATGGATGGGCGAGTACGGCGATCCCGACGTGGCTGCCGAGTGGGCCGTGATCTCGCGCTACAGCCCCTACCAGAACTTGAGGCCCGCGGTGAAGTACCCGCCTGTGCTCTTCACGACCTCCACGCGCG
>JALYXU010000109.1 GCA_030946925.1 Pseudomonadota bacterium | reverse complement strand
GAGTTCGAGGCCTGGCTCGCGCAACGCGCCCGCGGCGGCGACGAGATCGCCCTGCACGGCTGGAGCCACCGCGACGAGCTGCCGAGCACCGGCCTCGTCGACCACCTGCGGCGCAATCACTACACGCGCGGCGAGGGCGAGTTCCTTGCTCTCACCGAGACCGAGGCGCGGGCTCGCATCGAACAGGGTCTGGCGTGGTTTCATCGGCATGGCTGGCACGCACATGGCTTCGTGGCGCCGGCGTGGCTGCTCGGCGAGGCGTCATGGCGCGCCCTCGACGGCCACGGCTTCGCCTACACCGCGACTCTCGGAGAGCTGATCCATCTGCCGGGGCACGAGCCGGTCGTCAGCCAGAGCGTCGTCTACAGCACCTCGAGCGCCTGGCGACGCCAGGCATCGCTGATCTGGAACCGCATCGTCGCCGTCAAGGAGCGGCGGAACCGGTTGCTCCGGATCGAGCTGCATCCGCGCGACGCCGACTTCGCGGGCATTCTGGGCTCGTGGCAGCGGATCCTCGAGCAGGCGCTGCGCGACCGTCGGGCAATGACCGTCGCCGAATTCATGCGGCAGAGCGCGAAGCAGAGCGCTCGTGTAGACGAACCAAGGCGCCCGACGCCGCCCCGAACGCCGATACGAACTAGAGAAGGTTGAAGCTCAGCGCCGCGGTGCTGAAACCGATCAGGGCGCCGACGATGACGTCGCTCGGGTAGTGCAGGCCGAGGATCATGCGCGATGCGGCCAGCAGCAGCGTGAACGGCCAGACGAACCACGCGAACATCGGGTAGTAGGCCGTCAGCATGTAGCTGAACGCCACCGAGTGGAGGGTGTGGCCGCTCGGAAAGCTGAATTCGTCGAGCGAGCGCGTGCATTCGCGGATCTCGGGACAGGTTCGAAACGGCCGCGGCCTGGCGATCCAGCGCTTGATGATCCGGTAGATGACGACGTCGATCAGGCCGACGCCGATCATGCGTGCTGCGGCCGAGCCGCCGACCGGGCCGCCCGCCCACGGCAGCGCCGCGATCACGATGTACCAGAGCCAGCCGTCGCCGACGCGGCTGACTGCCGTCAGGACCCGAACCACCCAGTCGCGCGTTGCGGCGCCGTGCATCCAGAGCACGAACAAACGCTCGCGCTCGATCCACAGCGGCAGACGGGCGCGCTCGCGCCACGCCGATTGCTCAGGCCACGACATGTCTGTGCGAAGGCGACGCTTCGAGCACGTCGACGGTGTCGACGAGACGAGCCTCGAACCGGGACAGCACGTCGTCCCAGCCGGCGCGGTGCGCGGCCGCGATGGCGGCGCTGCCGAAGCGCAGCAGAGCTTCCGGCGGCAAAGCCAGATCGCAGGCGGCGGTGATGAAGCCGGCGTCGTCGCCAGGGACGGCGAGACGGCCGCTCTGCCCGTCGACCACGTGTTCGGCAGCCGCCGCGCACTCGAAGGCGACGATGGCCAGACCCGATGCCAGCGCTTCCATGACGACATTGCCGAAGGTGTCGGAAAGGCTCGGGAACAGGAACACGTCGGCCGATGCGTAATGCGCGCTCAGCTCGGCGCCGCGCAGCGGTCCGGTGAAGACGACCTGCGGGTGCGCGGCTTCGAGCCTGCTTTTCGCCGGGCCGTCACCGACGACGACCATCCGTGCCCTGGGTTGTTGCCGCAGCACTGCCGTGAAGGCACGCAAGGCCAGCTCGACGTTCTTTTCGGCGGCGATCCGGCCCACCGCGAGATAGACCGGTGCGTCGTCACTGGCCTGCCAGCGCTGGCGCAGCGCCTGGCTGCGCGCGGCGGGAGTGAACTGGTCGGTGTCGACGCCACGGCCGACGACGCCTAGATTGCGAAAGCCCGCCTCGCTGAGCTCGCGCTGGGCCGCGCGCGTCGGCACGAAGGTGCGGTCGGTGGCATTGTGAAAGCGCCTCAGCACCGAGAGCACTGCCGCCGACATGAAGCCGAGGCCGTAGTGGCGGCTGTATTGGTGGAAATTGGTCCGGAAATCCGATGTGGTCGCGACGCCGAGCGAGCGTGCGGCAGCGAGCGCTGCCCAGGCCAGCGGTCCCGGCGTTGCCAGGTGCACGAGCTCGGGCCGGCTCCGCTCGAAGCGCTGCATCAACGTCGACATGCGGGCCAGGCCGAACCGCAGGTCCGGATACATCGGAATGACGCAGCCGGCGGTGCGCAGCTCTTCTGCGGCGTCGAGCCGCGGCTGGCCTGGCTGGCGCGGCCGGATCAGCTCGACGCGATGGCCGCGAGCGCGCAGGAACCGCACCGTGCGTTCGACAGTGAGCGACACGCCGTTGAGCTCGGGCGGCCAGGTTTCGGTGACGTAGGCGATCCGCATCGGTCGCAGCGACGAATTCATGTGCAAATCCAGCAATCGCCATGCCCGCAAATGGCAGTCTCAAGAGGGCGGGCGGGGTCGATGCTCCGCCATTCCCGTGTCCCGGGCATGACGCTCATTCTCCCTGCAAGTACACGCAGACGAGCCTGAGCCGCCGGCTGCGCTTGCAGACCGCGCGCAGCGCCAGCAGCAAAGGCACGGCGATGAATGCGCCGGCAAGGCCCCAGATCCAGCCCCAGACCATCACCGACAGGAACACGAACACCGGGTTGAGGCGAAGCCGGTGACCCATGATCATCGGGCTGAGGAAATTGGCTTCGATGCCGTGCAGGACGAGAAACGCGGCCGGCGGCGCCAGCATCGCAGGGCCGGTGCCGAAGCTGACGCTGCCGGCCAGCAGCAACAGCACCGTGATGAGCAACGGACCCAGATAGGGAATGAAGGCGAGGACGGCGGCGGTGGTGGCCCAGAGCACCGGGTTCGGCAGGCCGATCAGCCACAACGCCAGGCCGGTGGCGATGCCCAGGCCGACGTTGACCAGGCTCATCGTGCTGATGAAGAGGCCGATGTCGCGCTGCGCCTGGCGAAAGCCGGCGAGGACCAGCGCCCGGGTCCGCGGCCGGCGGATCGCCGCCACCGTGCGGCCGACCAGCCACTGCTCCGACGCGAGCAAAAAGTACAGCAGGATGATCGTCGCCGAAGCCGATAGGGCGAACGCCAGGCTTTCGCCGATCGCCAGCCGGGTGAAGGTCCAACCCTCGCTTGCCAGGCGCTCGCCGAGCGGATCGGCGAGCGCACCGAGTGCGGCCGGCCGGATCAGGGCCGCCGGAGTGGAATAAGGAAAGAGCGCGTCGCGCCAGCGTTGCACCGACTCGATCAGCTCGTGAAGGATGAGCGGGGCCCGCGACCACCAGGCCGCCGCGGGAGCGGCGATGAGCATGGTCAGGCCGCCGATGACGGCGAGGACGGCGACGATGACGAGACCGGCGCCGACGTACTCGTGGACGCCATGCCGGCGCAAGGCCCGCACCGGCGTGGCGAGAACGAAGGTGAAGACGACTGCGAGGGCCACCGGCAGCAGCAGCGGCCGCGCATGCTCGAGCAAGAAGACGGCGGCGATGAAGAGCAGGCCGCGGCCGACCCAGGGCAATGCGACCCGGGCAGCAGGTGATCCGTCGAAGGTTCCAGCCAAAGTGCGAGCGATGATGGCACGGCCTGCAGATTGCCGGACCCGCTGCATGCCGAGCCGTCCGCACGCCGATTTCTCGGTGCCGATCGAGCCGATGCTGGCCAAGGCGACCGATGCCTTGCCCGAGGCCGACGGCTTCCTGTTCGAGCCGAAGTGGGACGGCTTTCGGGCCATCGTCTTTCGTGGTGCCGACGCGGTCGTGATCCAGAGCCGCGATCTGCGGCCACTCGATCGCTACTTCCCCGAGCTGCGGCAAGCCTTGATCGAGCGACTCCCCGCAGGCTGCATCGTCGACGGCGAGATCGTCGTCGTCACCGGCAGCGGGCTCGACTTCGACGCGCTGCAGCAGCGCCTGCATCCGGCGGCGTCGCGGGTGGCCAAGCTCGCCGTCGCAACGCCGGCTTCCTTCGTCGCCTTCGACCTGCTCGCGGTCGAAGGCCGATCGATGCTGGCCATGACGCAGAGCCAGCGGCGCGCCGCGCTCGAGGCGCTGCTCGGCGCCGCCCGGCCGCCGCTCTACCTGACGCCGGCGACCGAGGATCGCAGCGTCGCGGCGGGCTGGCTGCGCGAATTCGAAGGCGCCGGGCTCGACGGCGTCGTCGCCAAGCCGCGCGACGCCGTCTACCAGCCAGGCAAGCGGGCGATGCTGAAGATCAAGCATCAGCGCACCGCGGACTGCGTCGTCGCCGGCCTGCGCTGGCACAAGAGCAGCAACGAGGGCGGCCCGGAGGCGGTCGGTTCGCTGCTGCTCGGCCTCTACGACGAGGCCGGCCGCCTGCACCATGTCGGCATCACCTCGTCGTTCACGATGGCCACCCGCCGCGCCCTTGCCGAGGCATTGGCGCCGCTGCGAAAGAACGCTCTGGCCGAGCATCCGTGGCGCGATTGGGCCGGCGCCGCCGGCGCGGCCCAGGGGATCGATGCCGCG
>JALYXU010000099.1 GCA_030946925.1 Pseudomonadota bacterium | reverse complement strand
GCGAGCTCCTGTCGCGCTTGCGGTTGCCGTTCGAGGTGATTGCACCAGATCTCGACGAGACCGCACAGCCAGGCGAGCGCCCACTCGCGCTGGCGCTGCGCCTGGCTAAGGCGAAGGCGGCGGCGGTGGCCAGCCGCGACGCGGGGGCGATCGTCATCGGCTGCGACCAGGTCGCCGAACTCGACGGCCGCCCGCTCGGCAAGCCGGGTGACCACGCTGGCGCAACGGCTCAGCTGCGAGCCATGCGCGGCCGTAAGGTCGTCTTTCACACCGCCGTGGCGGTGGTCTGCGAAGCAACAGGATTTCGCGCCTGCGAAGCCGCGCTGATCACCGTCGCGTTCCGCGATCTCAGCGATGCCGACATCGAGAGCTACCTGCGTGCCGAGCAGCCGTACGACTGCGCCGGAAGCGCCAAGGTGGAAGCGCTCGGCATCGCCCTCGTCGAGACGATCGACTCCGACGACCCGACTGCCCTCATCGGTCTGCCGCTGATCCGCACTTGCGCCCTGCTCCGTCGTGCCGGGCTCGACCCGCTGGGTGCGCGCGTCGCGTCCTTCGCGTCAGCCACGGACACGCGTGGACGGCCTCGATGACGATGACGGTCGGCTCCCTGTGGCTGATGCCGAACAGCCTCGACTTCGGTGTCGCAACAGCTTCGGCGCCGCTCGACGAGCTGCTTCCGCTCGGCGCGATCCGCATCGCCGCGGGCCTCGAACACTGGCTCTGCGAGAACGCGAAGACGACGCGCGCGTTCCTGAAACGGGTCGACGCCGTGTGCCCGTTGTCCCGCGCCTTGCAGGAGCTCTCGATCGTCGAGCTGCCGCGCCCGAGCAAAGGCCGAAGCCCGGCCACGTCCACGGCCGAGATCGGCGCACGGCTCGCCCCGGCGCTCGCAGGCCACGACCTCGGGCTGCTCTCGGAGGCGGGGCTGCCGGCGCTGGCCGATCCGGGCAGCGAAGTGGTCGCCGCGGCGCACGCGGCCGGCCTCCCCGTCCGTTCGCTTCCAGGCGCGAGCGCCATCGCCCTGGCCGTGGCGGCGAGCGGCATGAACGGGCAAAGCTTCGCCTTCGTCGGCTACGTGCCGGTGGCATCGAACGAACGGGCCGTTCGGATTCGCGAGCTCGAGGCGATATCGCGCCACGCGCAGCAGACGCAGCTGCTGATCGAAACGCCTTACCGCAACGCGGCGCTGCTCGAGGCGCTGCTGACCCACCTTGGGCCGCAGACGAGACTGTCGGTCAGCGTCGGCCTGACCCTGCCCGGCGGCTTCACGCGAAGCGATGCCGTCGCCGGCTGGCGGCGTCAGCCTCGCGTCGTACCGAACGACTGGCCGGCGGTGTTCTCGTTCCTGGCGCCGCGCTGATTCAGCAGCGGCCGATCGCGACTCAGGACGGAGCGGGTTCGGGCACCTTGCCGAACAGGGCGGCGACCCGTTTCTTCTGCTTGATGTTCGGCGACAGGCCGCGGCTGGCCGGCAACCCAGGCCGCTGCTCCCAGGCCGGCGCCGCGTCTGCCGTGCTCGGCTGGTAGGGCGTGTCGAAGAAGGGATCGCTCGGCGCACGGTTCGGCTCGCGCGCGGGCCGCGGCGCCGACGGGCGTGGCTCCCACGGCTGACGCGCCTCGGGCTCCGCCGCGCCCAGCGGCCTGTCGCCGTCGACGTGCGGGCGCTCCCGATACGGACGCCGCACCGGAGCATCGTCGTCGAGCTCCAGCGGCTCGACTTCGATCTTTTTCTTGATCAGCTTTTCGATGTCGTCGACCAGCCGCGTGTCGTCGCGCGAGACCAGCGTGATGGCAAGGCCCGAAGCGCTGGCTCGACCGGTGCGGCCGATCCGGTGGATGTAGTCCTCGGCGTTGTACGGGACGTCGAAGTTGAAGACCGCAGGCAGGTCGACGATGTCGAGCCCGCGGGCAGCGACGTCGGTGGCGACCAGCACATCGACGCCGCCGGCCTTGAACGCCTCCAGCGCCTTCAGCCGCTCGTCCTGCGACTTGTCGCCGTGCAGGGCGTTGGTGCGCAGCCCGTCGCGCTCGAACGAGCGTGCCAGGCGGGCGCAACCGAGCTTCGAATTGACGAAGATGAGCGCCTGCGTGATCGAGCGGTCCTTCAGGATCTTCAAGACCGCGCGCCGCTTGTCGTCGGTCGCGACGCTGTAGAAATGCTGTTCGACGTTGGTTGCGGTGGCATTGGGCCGCGCCACCTCGACCATCAATGGATCCTGCAGGTAGCTCTCGGCCAGGCGGCGGATCTCCGGCGAGAACGTCGCCGAGAACAGCAGGGTCTGACGCTGCTTCGGCAGATACGACAGGATCCGCTGCAGGTCAGGCAGAAAGCCGATGTCGAGCATGCGATCGGCCTCGTCGAGCACGACGTACTCGACCTGGTTCAGGACGCAGTTCTTTGCCTCGATGTGGTCGAGCAGGCGCCCCGGCGTGGCCACCAGCACTTCGACGCCGCCCTTCAGCTCGAGCGTTTGCGGCTTCATGTCGATGCCGCCGAAGACGACGGCGACGCGCAGCTTCGAGTGCGAGGCGTAGCCCTTGATGTTGTCGGCGACCTGGTCGGCGAGCTC
>JALYXU010000083.1 GCA_030946925.1 Pseudomonadota bacterium | reverse complement strand
TCGAAGCGGGCGCCACGCACAAGCTCCAGGAAGTCGAAGAGGAGCTGCACATCGGCAAGCGCGCCGTCGCCCGCGGCGGTGTCCGCATCTTCACGCGGATGACCGAAGTGCCGGTCGAGGAATCGGTGCGGTTGCGCGAGGAACACGCCGACGTCCAGCGCCGGACGGTCGACCGTCCTGCCACCGAAGCGGATCTGGCCGCCTTCAAGGAGGGCAGCATCGAGGTCCGGGAAATGGCCGAAGAGGCGGTGGTCAGCAAGAGCGCGCGTGTCGTCGGCGAAGTCGAGGTCGGCAAGACCGCCACCGAGCGCGACGAAACGGTGCGCGACACGGTCCGCAAGACCAAGGTCGACGTCGAGCAGATCGATGGCGGCTCGACGACGGGCGTGGCAGAAGGCCAAGGCAGGCCGTCGACGTTCACCGGCGGCGGCTCCGACACTGCCACGCGCAGCGCCACCGATCTCGGCGTTCGGACGACCGGCTCCGCGAATCGCGATTCGCTGAGCGGCGAGCTCGGTGCGCACCCGGTCGGCACCGGCGTCGGCGCGGCAGCGGGCGGCATCGCTGCCGGCGCTGCGGCAGGCTCGGTTGCCGGCCCGGTCGGCACCGCGGTCGGTGCCGCGGTCGGTGCGGTTGCCGGTGGTTTGGCTGGCAAGGGTGTCGCCGAAGAGGTCGATCCGACCACGCCGAGGGACGACGGCAAGAAGATCTGAGTTCACGGAACTGATGCGTTGAAGCGAGGCGCCGCCGGCTCGGCGGCGCCTTCGTTTTCAGGAAAGACCAGGTGCTCCCGGGTGGAACGACTTTTGCCGTGAGGCATGAATGGAGTCATTCGCCAAGGACCGTGGTGAACCGGAGCCGGTTCGGCTGAGCGCGCAGCAGATTCTTCGTCCGGTGCAGGACCATGCGATGTTCCTGCTCGACCGCAACGGTCGGATCACGAGCTGGAACGAGGGTGTGGAGGCCGTTTTCGGCTATCGGCAGGACGAGTGGCTGGGCCAGCCGCTTCGAGCCGCGTTTACCCTGGAAGACAGGGACGCGGGCGTCCCGGAACAGGAACTGCGGCAGGCCCTCGCCACCGGCAAGGCCGACGACGACCGCTGGCTGTTGCGCCGCTCGGGCGAGCGGTTCTTCGCCTCCGGCACGCTGACCCGGATCGCGGACGAAAGCGGCGCCCATCTGGGTTTTTTGAAGGTCGTGCGCGACGCCTCCGAGCCGCTTGCCGCTCTGGATGAGCGCAACAGGCTGCTCGAGTCCGAACGCAGCGCGCGCATCGAAGCCGAGCGGCAGACTGCGGCGCTGACGGCAGCGATCGAGGCCATTCCGGACGGCGTCTACATCGGCGACGTCGACGGCATCCGGCGCTCCAATCGGCCCGGCCTCGAGATGGTCGGTGCGGCGTCCCTCGAGGAGCTCAACGCGTCGCCGTCGGAATTCGCCCGATCGTTCCGGGTCCGGCGCGAGCGCGACGGCGACGAGCTGGCACCCGAGGAGCTGCCGTACATGCGCGCCCTGAGAGGCGAGACGGCGGTCGTCGAGACCTGGGCAACCAAGCGATCGACCGGTGAAGACGTCTTCATTCGCGGCACCGCCGCGCCGATCGTCGTCGACGGCAAGATCGTCGGCGTGGTCGCGGTCAACAGCGACCTCACCGGGCGCCTGCAGCTCGAGCAAAAGCAGAGCCAGCTGAGTCGTGTCGAGACCGTGCTGCGCGAGCGCGACCAGCAACTGCGCGCGGTCTTCAGCGGCGTCCGCGACTACGCGATCTTCACCGTCGATGTCGAAGGCAAGATCTCGTCCTGGCACGAGGGCGCGGCCCTGATGAAGGGCTACACCGCCGAAGAAGCGATCGGCATGCCGTTCGCGAATCTCTTCACTCAGGAAGACCGCGACGCCGGCCGGCCGGAGCAAGAGATGGAGGTGGCCGCGCGAACCGGCGAATACAAGGGCGACGGCAAGCGGCTCCGCGCCAACGGCGCCTTTTTCGACGCCGCGGTCGTGCTCACCGCATTGCGCGGTCCGAAGGACGAGTTGCTCGGCTATCTCAAGCTCACGCAGGACATCAGCGACCGCAGGCGCCAGGAGCAGCAGCGCGAGGAGATGCTGAAGAACGCCGAGGCCGCGCGGGCCGAAGCCGAGCGCACCAGCCATGCGATGGGCGAGTTCCTCGCCACGATCTCGCACGAGCTGCGGACGCCGCTCAGCGCCATCCTCGGCTGGGCCAACGTGCTCGATCGACAGACCGCCGATCCGAGCACGCTGCGCCATGGCCTGGCGGCAATCACGCGCAACGCCCGGATCCAGGTGCAGCTGATCGAGGACCTGCTCGACATGAACCGGATCGAATCGGGCCAGCTGCGGCTCGACGTGCAGCCGGTCGAGCCGGCCGCGGTCATCGCCAAGGCGATCGATGCAGTGCTGCCGGCGGCAACCGCGAAGGGCATCGCGTTGCGGACCCTGCTCGACCCGCGCGCCGGCGTCATCTCGGCCGACGCCGACCGGCTGCAGCAGATCGTCTGGAACCTGCTCACCAACGCGGTCAAGTTCACACCGCGCGGCGGCCGGGTCACGGTGGCCACCGCGGCCAGCGGCGACGAGGTCGAGATCAGCGTCGCAGACAGCGGCCAGGGCATCAGTCCCGAGTTCCTGTCGCGCATGTTCGATCGATTCCAGCAGCAGGATGCGTCGACGACGCGCCGGCACGGCGGCCTCGGCATCGGCCTGTCGATCGCCCGCCAGCTTGCCGAGCTGCACGGCGGCAGGATCCGCGCCGAAAGCGGCGGGCCCGACCGGGGCTCGACCTTCACGGTGACGCTGCCGGTGTCGACGCGCCGCAGTGAGGAACGGCGCCCGGTGCGAGCCCCCGGGGCCGCTGCCGAGGCCGAGACGGACACGGGCCGCGAGGTCGAGCAGAGCCGTCTCGACGGCATCACCGTCCTCGTCATCGACGACGAAGCCGACGCCCGCGAGGTGGCGGCGTACGCGCTGCGCAGCGCCGGTGCCGCGGTGCTCACGGCCAGCAGCGCCGCCGAAGGGTTCGAGATGCTGCGCAGCCATCGACCGGCCGCGGTGATCTGCGACATCGGCATGCCCGTCAACGACGGCTACGACTTCGTGCGCTGGCTGCGTGGCCTCAGCCGGGAAGAGGGCGGACTGACGCCAGCGGCCGCCTTCACCGCCTTCGCCCGGGCCGAGGATCGCGAGCGCGCGATCGCGCTCGGCTACCACATGCACCTGACCAAGCCGGCCGCCGCCGGGGCGCTGGTCAAGGCGGCCGCCTCGCTCGCCCAGGTCGCACGCTGACGATCGGTCCGTCGCGCTGCGGGAGGCCGCAATTTCGGGCGGAAAATGCGCCGATGCCTGCCCTCGATATCCGTCACGACCGCGAAGTCGGCGCTGCTCCGGCCACCCTGGACGAGACGCGCATCGACGACCTGCGCATCAGCGCGGTTCGGCCGCTGATCTCGCCGGCGTTGCTGCAGGACGAGCTGCGCGTGCCGGACCCGGTCCAGGCGCTGATCAAGACGACCCGGGAGCAGATCGCGGCGCTCCTGCACGGCGCCGACGACCGGATTCTCGTGGTCGTCGGTCCTTGCTCGATCCATGACCATGACCAGGCGCTCGAGTACGCGCGCCGCCTCAAGGCCGCCGCCGACACCCTGTCGGGCGAGCTCATCGTCGTCATGCGGGTCTACTTCGAAAAGCCGCGGACCACGGTGGGCTGGAAGGGCTACATCAACGATCCGCTTCTGGACGGCAGCTTTCGCATCAACGACGGCTTGCGGCGAGCCCGCCAGCTCCTGCTCGAGATCGGCGCGATCGGCCTGCCGACCGGGACCGAGTTCCTCGACCTGCTGTCGCCGCAGTACATCGCCGACCTGGTCGCCTGGGGTGCGATCGGTGCGCGCACCACCGAAAGCCAGAGCCACCGCCAGCTGGCTTCGGGCCTGTCGTGCCCCGTCGGCTTCAAGAACGGCACCGACGGCGGCGTCCAGGTGGCCGCCGACGCGCTGGTCGCGGCTCGTGCCAGCCACGCCTTCATGGGCATGACGAAGATGGGCCAGGCGGCGATCTTCGAAACCCGCGGCAACGACGACGCGCACGTGATCCTGCGCGGCGGCAAGACCCCGAACTACGATGCATCGGGCGTCGATGCCGCGACTGCCGTGCTCGCCAGGGCAGGCCTGCGCGAGCAGGTGATGGTCGACTGCTCGCATGCCAACGCGAGCAAGAACCACCTGTTGCAGATCGACGTTGCGCAGGATGTGGCGGCGCGCATCGGCGCCGGCGAGCGCCGCATCATCGGCCTGATGCTCGAGAGCCATCTGCACGAGGGCCGGCAGGACCTGCGTCCCGGGGCCGCGCTCGCGCACGGCGTCTCCATCACCGACGCCTGCCTCGGCTGGGATCAGACCGAGCCGCTGCTGCAGGCGCTGGCCGCGGCGGTACGCTCGCGGCGCGGCTGAACAGCGTTCTGCAAAAGAAGGGAAGACCGATGTCCATCTCGAAGACCGACAAGATGATCGCCGAGACCGAGGGTCCGATCGGCTGGATCACCTTCAACAATCCGGCGCGGCACAACGCCGTCTCGATGCCGATGTGGGAAGCGCTCGCCGACATCGTCGCCGCCTACGCCAGCGACGCGTCGGTGCGCGTCGTCGTGCTCAAGGGTGCCGGCGACAAGGCCTTCGTCTCGGGTGCCGACATCTCCGAGTTCGAAGCCAAGCGCTCGTCGCCGGAGACGACGCGGCTCTACAACGACGCTGCCGGCAAGGCCAACCTGGCGCTGCAGCAACTGGCGAAGCCGACCATCGCGATGATCAATGGCTACTGCATCGGCGGTGGCCTCGGCCTCGCCCTCTCGTGCGACCTTCGCATCGCTGCAGACAACGCCAGGTTCGGCGTGCCTGCCGCCAAGCTCGGCCTGGGCTACGAGATCAAGGGCGTGCGCAAGCTGGTCGAGGCGGTCGGCCCGGCGTTCGCCAAGGAAATCTTCTTCACCGCCCGGCAGTTCGACGCCGCCGAGGCGCTGGCGATGGGATTGATCAACCGCGTTCGAGCCGCGTCGGAGCTGGAATCCCATGTGCGCGACTGCGCCGGCTCCATCGCCGCGAACGCACCGCTGACGGTCGCCTCCATCAAGACCATCGTCGGCGAGATCCTGAAGGACGAGTCGCACCGCGACCTCGCGCTCTGCCAGGAGGTGGTCGACCGGTGCTTTCGGAGCGAGGACTACATCGAGGGTCGAACCGCGTTCATGGCCAAGCGGAAGCCCGTTTTCAAGGGTCGCTAGCGCATTCCCGGATGTCGGCCTGCTGGTCGAGGCGGACACTGCGGTGACACACCGCGCAGGCGGATCCGCAGGACGGGCAGATCAGAGGAAGCCGATGAGCACTCAGTCGACAGGTCGGATCTTGGCGTGGCTTGCCATCGCGATGGTGTCGGCCGCGGTTCCGGCCTTCGCGCAGATGCCGCCCTGGGAGCGGCAGCTGTACGACGCAGCGAAGAAGGAAAAGGAATTCACCGTCTACACGGCGCACTACAACACCGAGGAGGCGGCCATCCTCTGCGCCGCGTTCGAGAAAAAGTATGCCGGCATCAAGTGCAACTTCGTCCGTACCACGGCGCAGGTCGCCTACCAGCGTCTGCAGCAGGACCTGCAAGCCAACGTCGCGGTGGCGTCGGTCTTCAGCAGCACCGACGTCAGCCACTACCCGGAGCTGAAGAAGCGCGGCCTGTTGCTGCAGTACCGGCCGAACAACGTCGACAGGATGGTCGAGTCGCTGAAGCAGTACAACGACAAGGACAACTACTACAGCGTCACCGCCGCGGCGCTGATGGTCATCTGCTTCAACAGCAGCATGGTCACCGAGAAGGACGCGCCGAAGAACTGGCCCGACCTGCTCGACCCGAAGTGGAAGGGCAAGGTCTCGATCGGCCACCCGGCCTACAGCGGCTACGTCGGCACCTGGGTGGTGCTGATGAGGAAGCTCTACGGCTGGCAGTACTTCGAAAAGCTCGAGAAGAACCAGCCGCAGATCGGCCGCTCCGTCAACGACACCGTGACGATGCTCAACTCGAAGGAGCGGGCGGTGGCTGCCGGGCCGGAAGCGACGACGCTGCTGAGCCGCGACAAGGGCAACCCGCTCGGCGTCATCTATCCGACCGACGGCGCGCTCCTGATGGTCTCGCCCAGCGCCGTGCCGAAGAACGCTCCGGCGCCGAACGCCGGCAAGCTCTACATCGAGTTCCTGCTCGACAAGGAGGCGGCGGAGGCCCAGGTGAAGACCCATTCGCTGCCCGTCATCAAGGGCATCAAGCCGGCTGTCGGCGCCAAGCCTCTGGAAGAGATCAAGGTGGTGCGGCCGAGCGAAGAAGAGATCACGACCGGGATCCCGGAAGTGAAGGAGCAGTTCCGAAACACCTTCGGGGTCTAGCCGAAAGGCGTTCCCGCCTTGGACGACCGGGTTCATTCGAATGCGCCGGTCGCCGGTGGCGCGGCGGCCGGTTCGTTCGCCCGGCGCTGGCAGCACCTCGACAAGTCGGCCTGGGTCTGGCTGCTGGCGATCACGGTGCTGCTGTTCCTGGTCGTCAATCCGCTGCTGCGCCTCCTGGTGGTGAGCTTTCAGCAGCAGGACAGCGGCGCCTTCACGCTAAGCAATTACGTCGCGGCCTATGGCCGGCCGCGCTACCTCGCCGCGCTCTTGAATTCGCTGCTGCTGGGCGTCTCGGCGGCGAGCCTTTGCCTCGTCTTCGGCGTGCCGCTGGCGTGGGCGCTGTCACGAACCGACATGCCGGGCAAGGGCCTGATCTGGGTGGCGGTCCTCGGCACCTTCGTCATTCCGCCGTACCTCGGCGCGGTCGGCTGGATTCTGCTGGCAGGGCCGAATGCCGGCTGGCTCAACCGGCTTTTCATCGGCCTGACCGGGATGGACAAAGGGCCGCTCAACATCTATTCGATGCCGGGCCTGATCCTCGTCACCGCCTGCTACAGCTTTCCCTACGTGTTCGTCTTCACCAAGTCGGCGCTCGACCTGGTCTCGTCCGAAATGGAGGACGCCGCCAACATCCTCGGCTCCGGCAATCTGCGCACAACCGTGTCGATCACGTTGCCGCTGGTGCTGCCGGCGATCCTCGGCGCGTTCATCCTGGTGTTTCTCGAGGCGATCGCCCTGTTCGGCTCGCCGGCGTTGCTGGCATTGCCCGGGCGCTTCCACGTCGTCACGACCCAGCTCTGGCAGTTCTTCGAGTACCCGCCTCGGGTCGGCGTCGCTGCTGCCTATGCGATGCCGCTCCTCTGCATCACGGTGCTGCTGTTCTGGCTGCAGCGGCGCGTCACCAGCGGCAAGGGCTACGTCGCCCTCACCGGCAAAGGCGGCGAGCGCCGGCCGATCCTGCTCGGCGGGTGGCGCTGGCCGATGCTGGGCTACTGCCTCGCGGTGTGCCTGCTCTCGTTCTTCATGCCGATGGTCGTGATCTGCCAGGCGGCGCTGGCCAAGGCCTGGGGCCGCGGCTTCGCCTGGGACAACCTGACGCTCGACAACGTGTATTTCACTGTCTTCGAAAACAGCCTGACGCGCAACGCCACGCTGCACACGTTTCTGTATGCCGGTGCGGCTTCGCTCATCGCCATCGCGCTGGCCCTCTGCGTCGCCTACATCGTCCAGCGGCAACTGGTCGGCGTGAAGGTGGGCCAGCTGCTGTCGTTCCTGACGATGGCGCCGTTCGTCATCCCGGGAATCGTTCTGGCGATCGGTTTCTATGCCGCCTACACGCACCCGCCGCTGCTGCTCTACGGAACCGCGTGGATCCTGATCCTCGCCTTCGCGACCCGCTTCCTGCCGATCGCCTACGCCAACAGCAGTTCGGCGATCCGCAGCATCCATCCGGAGCTCGAGGATGCCGTCCGCATTCTGGGCGGCACCCGCTTCACGGCGATTCGCAGCGTCGTGCTGCCGCTGCTCAAGCGCAGCCTCGCCGGCGCCTTCATCCTGGTCTTCATTCCAGCCACCCGCGAGCTCAGCTCGGCAATCTTCCTGTACTCGATCAACACGCAGGTCCTCTCGGTGCTGCTGTTCGACAAGAGCGACGAGGGCAACTTCGAGATGCTCGCGGCGATCGGCCTGATCCTGGTGGTGGTCACGGTCGTGCTGATCCTGATCGGCTTTCGTCTGATGGGCCGCGACTTCATGCTCAGGCGCACCGCGGCATGAGCAAGCTGGTGCTCCGCAATGTCGGCAAGAGCTTCGGCAGCTTCAAGGCGGTCGATGATTTCAACCTGAGCTTGCAGGAAGGCGAGCTGGTGTCGCTGCTGGGTCCGTCCGGATGCGGCAAGACGACGACCCTGCGCATGATTGCCGGATTCATCGCGCCGACTTCGGGCACGATCGAGCTCGACGGCGAGGTGATCTCGTCGCCGAGCTCGAGCCTGCCTCCCGAAAAGCGCCGGATGTCGATGATCTTCCAGAGCTACGCCATCTGGCCGAACATGAGCGTCGCCGAGAACGTCGGCTTCGGCCTCAAGCTGCGCAAGCTCGGCGCCGACGCGATCCG
>JALYXU010000053.1 GCA_030946925.1 Pseudomonadota bacterium | reverse complement strand
GCTCGGCGCCCGCGTCTTCTGCAAGGTCGGCGCCGAGGGCGTCTACTGCGCGGCGCTGCCCGAGCGCGGCCTGGGCGTGGCGATCAAGATCGACGACGGCAACAACGGCCGCGCCGCCGAAGTGGCGATGGCCGCCGCGATCGAGGCGCTGGTCGACCTCGACGATGCCGACGCGGCGTTCATGCGCGGCTTCAGCGACGTGCCGCTGAGCAACTGGAACGGCATCGAGGTCGGCGCCTTGCGGGCAACCGCCGCGCTGCGGGACGGCTTGCGCACCTGAGGGTTCAGCGCGGGTCGGCCGAGTCCTCGATCGGTCCGGCGAGCGCGGTGCCGTGCTGCAGCGCCAGCAGCGCCTCGAGCGACTGCACCGTGTCGGCCTCGTGCAGGGGCTTGTCGTCGCGGATCCGCAGCATGCGCGGAAAGCGCGTTGCGATGCCGCTCTTGTGCCTGCTGCTTCGGTTGATGCCCTCGAAGCCGAGCTCGAACACGAGGGTCGGCCGGACGCTTCGCACCGGCCCGAACTTCTCCAGCGTGGTCGCGCGGATGATCTTGTCGACGACCTTGAACTCGGCGTCGGTCAGTCCGGAGTAGGCCTTGGCGAAGGCAACCAGCTGCAAGGCGCCCGGTTGCGGCGGCTGGCGCTGAGCGATCGCCTCGATCGCGGCAGCGGCTTCGCCGGCATCGTGCGGTGTCCGGTTCCAGACCGCGAAGGTGTAGTCGGTGTAGACGCTGGCACGACGGCCGTGGCCGGCCTGCGCGTAGACCAGCACGCAGTCGACGCTGAGCGGATCGATCTTCCACTTCCACCAAGTGCCGCCGGCAAGATCGTCCTGCTTGCGCCGGCCGGTGCCGTAGCGGGCCTGCCGGTGCTTGAGCATGAAGCCCTCGACGCCGCGGGCCCGCGATTCGTGGCGCAGCTCGGCGAGATCGAGCCATGAGGTGCGGCTCTCGACCGGCGACAGTTGCAGCGCCGGATGACCGGCGACGAGGTCCTCGAGCAGCGCCCGCCGCTCCGCCTGCGGACGCTCGCGCAGGTCGACGCCGCCGAGTTCGAGGACGTCGTAGGCGATGAAGCCGACCGGTGCGTCGGCAAGCACTTTTTTGGTCAGCGTCTTGCGGCCTATCCGCTGCTGCAGCAGGCTGAAAGGCGCGACCTTGCCGTCCTTCCAGACCACCGCCTCGCCGTCGAGCACGGTGCCGTTCGGCAGCGTCTGCGCAGCGGCCACGATCTCCGGAAAGCGGTCGGTGACGAGCTCTTCGCCACGCGACCAGATCCAGACCTGCGACGCGCGCTTGACCAGCTGGGCGCGGATGCCGTCGTACTTCCACTCGACGATCCAATCGGCCGGCGAGGCCAGCTTCGCCTCGAGCTCTGTGGGCATCAGGTCGAGCTGATGGGCCAGGAAGAACGGGTACGGCTGGCCCAGATCGAGCGGCCCGGCTTCGGCGCTCGAGGTGAGCTGCGCGTAGCGCTCGGCGCTCGGCGTGACCCGACCGTCGGTGTAGCCCATCATGCGTTGCGCGACCAGCTTGGCGTCGACGCCGGCGCCTTGCGCGAGAGCCCGCTGCACCAGCAGCTTGCTGACGCCGACCCGAAAACTGCCGCCGATCAGCTTGTTGAGGAGGAACCGTGCCGCCGTGTCGAGCTCGTCCCAGTACGAGGCGACGCGTGCCGCCTGCTCTTCGGGCGCGAGGCCGCGCAGCGGCAGCAACCGGTCTTCGACCCATTCGGCAAGGCCGAGCCGGCTCTGCTGCGAAGGCGGCGGCAGGACGTGCGCGACCGTCTCCGAAAAATCGCCGACCGCCTGGTAGCAGGCATCGAAGAGCCACTCCGGAATGCCGGCCTGGCGACAGGCGATCGCCCAGAGCACCGCGCTCGGCACGACCTGGCGCGGCTTGCCGCCGGCAAGGAAGTAGACCGCCCAGGCAGCGTCGCGCGGCGCCGCCGCTGCGAAGTAGCGCTTGAGCGCATCGACCTTGGCGAGCGTTGCGGTGCTCCGGTCGAGCTCGGCGAACAGCTGCGCGAACAGCTTCATGTGCCGGCGTCGTCGACCGGCTGGTCGTCGGGTGCGATGACGATGTGTTTGGCCGCGTCGTCGGAGACCTCGACCGCGACCCGCTCGGTCGCGGCTTCCGCCGCAGCGACGGCTTCGGCGGTTGCCGCCGGCAGTTCGTCATCGGTGTCGCCGTATTCGGTCTGGAAGGCACTTGCCTCGAAGCCCTGGTCGGTCAGCCAGCGCACCATCACGGCTTCGTAGCCATGCGTGACGATGACGCGCTCGGCACCGGTCGCGGCGATCGCGCGTTGCAGGCCGGGCCAGTCCGCGTGGTCGCTGAGGACGAAGGCGCGGTCGACCGAGCGACGGCGCCGGGCGCCACGCAGCTGCATCCAGCCGCTGGCGAAGGCGTCGCTGTGCTCGCCGAACCGGCGCGTCCAGACGGAGCCTTGCACCGACGGCGGAGCAACGATCAAGGCACGGCGGAACAGGGACTTGTCCTTCACCTCCGTGACCAGCGGCGTCTCCGGGATGTCGACCCCGGCGGCGCGGTAGGCGCGGTTGAGCGGCTCGACCGCACCATGCACGGCGAT
Organism: Pseudomonadota bacterium; assembly: GCA_030946925.1. Classification (GTDB taxonomy): domain Bacteria; phylum Pseudomonadota; class Gammaproteobacteria; order Burkholderiales; family Burkholderiaceae_C; genus Schlegelella_A. The sequence goes on along the minus strand of JALYXU010000053.1, from coordinate 12,524 downwards.
CGGCCCGATCGAGCGATCGACGCCGCGCAGGATGCGCTGAGCCTTGCCGAAGCTGTAGCCGAGCAGCAGGCTGGCCCGACCGGCGTCGGCGTTGCTGCGCCACCAGGCATCGATGTCGGCGAACAGCTCGGCCTGCGGTTGCCAGCGGTAGATCGGCAGGCCGAAGGTCGACTCGGTGATGAAGCAATGGCAGCGCACCGGCTCGAAGGGATCGCAGGTGGCGTTGTCTTCGCGCGCGTCGGCGTCCGCCCCGGCGACGTAATAGTCGCCCGAGGCGACCCAGACCCGACCCGCGTGCTCGAGCCGAACCTGGGCCGAGCCGAGCACGTGGCCGGCCGGATGGAAACTGACACGTACGCCGAAGTGGTCGATGGCGGCGCCGTAAGGCAAGGTCTGCAGGTCGATCTCGCCGAGCCGCGTCCGCAGCACATCCGCGGCCGGCGCCGCCGCCAGATAGTGCACATGGCCGCGCCGCGAATGGTCGGCGTGCGCATGGGTGATGACCGCCCGATCGACCGGCCGCCACGGGTCGATGTAGAAGTCGCCCGGCGGGCAATACAGCCCCTCCCGCCGCTGCACGATCAGGTCATCCACGGACTACTCATGCTCGATCTGCTGGCCGCCCTGCCTCTGGGACGGAAGACACGCCCCGACGATGAAGCATGGCCGGCCGCCGGGCCGCCCCAAGGCCGGCCCGCCCCCTCGGGGGGCAGCGACCTGAGGGAGCGTGGGGGCTCAATTTCAATAGCGGTGTCTGGTCGCGAAGAGAGCGATCCGCATCATCGCGTAGGCGAGCCACGCGAGGCTGCGCACCGTGAGCGGCCGCTTCCCGTAGGTCGATGGCTCGATCGCGACGCCGACCTTCTGCATCGCCTCGACCAGGTGCTGCCTCAGCTCGGCGGCGAACGCATCGTCGCGAATGAAGACGTTGGCTTCGCGGGCCAGCAGCAGGCTGATCGGGTCGAGGTTCGACGAGCCGACCGTCGACATGGCACCGTGCACGCCGTCGAACACCGCCACCTTCGCGTGCAGGAAGCTGGCCTCGTATTCGATGATCTTGATGCCGGCATCGAGCATCACCCCGTACATCGCCCGGCTGGTGTGATGCTGCATGAAGTATTCGTACCGGCCCTGCAGCAGCAGCGTGATGCGCACGCCGCGCTTGGCCGCCCGGAGCAGCGATCGCTGCAGCGCCAGGCCGGGCACGAAGTAGGCGTTGGCGATCAGCACCTCGCTCTGTGCCTGGGCAATGGCGTAGCGATAGAAGCGCTCGATGCGCTGCCGGTAGCGGAAGTTGTCGCGCACCATCAGGCCGGCCAGCACGCCGTCGTGCCCTGCCTTGGTGTCGGCGCGGAAGTCGTCGCTTGCCAGCTCGTCGTCGGCGGCGTCGGCCCCGGCCTTCGCCGCCGCCTGCACCGCCACGCGCGCCGCCTTGAAGTCGTGGCGTGCCACTTCACGAGCCGCCTGCATGCGCAGCCAGAGCCGCGTCATCGTCTCCTGGACGTCGGCGACGAGCGGGCCGGTGACTCGGACCGCGAAGTCGAAGCGTGGTTGCTCGAGCCGGCCGTGGCTGGGATCGAGGTAGTCGTCGACCAAGTTGATGCCGCCGCAAAACGCGACACGGCAATCGACGACGGCGAGCTTGCGGTGCATCCGCCGCCAGCCCTTCGGCAGGATCACGCGCCAGCCGCGCGCCGGATTGAAGATCCGCCAGGACACGCCGGCGGCGCGCCATCGCTGCTGCCATTCGGCCGGGATCTCGCCGGTGCCAATGCCGTCGACGACGACACGAACGTCGAGGCCCCGCCGGGCAGCACGCTCGAGCGCTTCGGCGACGACGAGCGGTGCCCCTTCGAACGCGAAGATGTAGGTTTCGAGCAGGACTTCGGCGCGTGCCTTGTCGATGCACTCGACCAGTGACGCGAAGAGTGCGGCGCCGCCCGTCAACAAGACGACCCGGTGGCCCGGCTGCATCGCCCGCGTTGCCCGGGCCTCCCGCTTCAATTCAGCCATGGCGCCAGCGCCGGTCGATGCGGCTAGACGAGCTCGAGCTCGGCGACCAGCGGCAGGTGGTCGGACATGCGGGCCCAGCTCGCGCCGCGCGGGACCGCCGTGCCGACGCAACGAAAGCCGCGCACGTAGATGCGGTCCATCGAGAACAATGGGATGCGCGAGGGGAAGGTGTTGAAGCGCGCCGGCGGATCGCCAGGCACGATCGCCCGCTGCAGCGTGCAATCGGCGATCAGGCTGTCGAGCCGGCCGCCCCAGTCGTTGAAGTCGCCGGCGACGATCAGCGCTTCGTTCGCCGGCACGTTCGTGTCGATGAATTCGCGCAGGCGCTCCACTTGACGGACCCGACTGGCGTGGACCAGGCCGAAGTGGGCGACGATCGAGTGCACCAGCGTGCCGTTCCACATCACCGGCACGTGCAGCAGGCCGCGCTGCTCGAAGCGATGGTCGGAGACGTCATGGTGGCCGATGTCGCCGATCGGCCAGCGCGAGAGCAAGGCGTTGCCGTGCTCGCCGTCGCGGGTCACGGCGTTGGTGCGATAGGCGGCCTCGTAGCCTTCGGGCGCCAGGTAGTCGGCCTGCGGCAGCTTCGGCCAACCGATCTTGGTGTCGTGAAAAAAGCGTGCCTCGGCGCGGTTCATGCGCCGCACTTCCTGCAGGAAGACGAGATCGGTGTCCAGCGCTTCGATGCCGAGCACCAGGTTGTGGATCTCGAGCCGCCGCTTCGGACCGACGCCGCGCACGCCCTTGTGGATGTTGTAGGTGGCAACGCGCAGGACGCTCGTCGATTGCGTGGTGCTGACGTGAAGGCTGCGCATCGGGGCGGCGGGAAGTCTGCGTCGAAACGGCGTGCTGCTCAGCCGTGCAGCCGGGGCAGATGCAGGATCGCTTCGGCGTTCGAAGGCGAGAAGCAGCGCTCGGCGGCGGTGCGCCAATCCAGCCATTGATGTCGAAGATGCTCGCGCGGCTCGAGCCGGATCGGTAGATCCCGCGGCACCAGCAGGCCGAAGACGTGCTCCGTGTTGCGGCTGACGCCCGGCGCGTAGCGATGCTGCCAGGCCGGGTAGATGTCGTAGACGTTGCGCATGGCCCAGTCGCTTAGGCAAGCGGCATGCACACGGTCGCCGCCGATCTCGATTCCGGTCTCTTCGGCGACCTCGCGACGGCAGGTCTCCGGCAATGGCTCGTCGAGCGAATCCTTCGAGCCGGTGACGCTTTGCCAGAAGCCGGCCGCATCGGCGCGTTCGAGCAGCAAGACGTCGAGCGCGACGGTATGAATCACCACCAGCACCGATTCGGCGATCTTGAAGCGTCGCGCCTCGGCCATGCCTCAGCCGTTCGTCGCCTGGCTGCTGCGCAAGCGGATGTGCAGCTCGCGCAGCTGCCTTTCGTCGACCGGCCCGGGCGCGTTGGTCAGCAGGTCCTGCGCACGTTGCGTCTTCGGAAAGGCGATCACATCGCGCAACGATTCCGCCTTGACCAGCAGCATCACGAATCGGTCCAGGCCGATGGCGATGCCGCCGTGCGGCGGTGCGCCGTACTGGAGGGCGTCGAGCAGGAAGCCGAATTTGAGCTGCGCTTCCTCGGCGTCGATCTTCAAGGCCCGAAAGACCTTGCTCTGCACGTCTTCCTTGTGGATGCGGATCGAACCACCGCCGAGCTCGATGCCGTTCAGGACCACGTCGTAGGCCTTGGCGACGCAGCGCCCGGGGTCGCTCTCGAGCCAGTCTTCGTGGCCGTCTTTCGGCGAGGTGAACGGATGGTGGACCGCGTTCCAGCGACCGGCCGCCTCGTCGTAGTCGAACATCGGAAAGTCGATCACCCAGAGCGGCTCCCATTCGCCCTGCAGCAGGCCGCGGGACTTGCCGAGCTCGCTGTGCCCGACCTTGACGCGAAGGGCACCGAGCGCGTCGTTGACGACCGAGGCCTTGTCGGCGCCGAAGAAAATGAGGTCGCCCGACGCCGCGCCGGTGCGCTTCAGCACCTCGGCGAGGGCCGCGTCGTGCAGGTTCTTGACCACCGGGGACTGCAGCCCTTCGCGGCCCTTGCCGACGTCGTTGACCTTGATCCAGGCCAGGCCCTTGGCGCCGTAGATCTTGACGAACTCGGTGTAGGCGTCGATCTCGCCGCGCGTCATCTCGCCCCCGCCAGGAATGCGCAGCGCCGCGACCCGGCCGCCCTCGGCCTTGGCCGGCGCCGAGAAGACCTTGAAGTCGACGTCGGTCATCACGTCGGTCAGCTCGGTCAGCTCGAGCTTGACGCGCAGATCGGGCTTGTCCGAGCCATAGACCCGCATGGCATCGGTGTAGGTCATCACCGGGAACGGTTTGAGCTCGACGCCGATGGCGTGCTGCACGGTGCTGCGGATCATGCCCTCGAACATGGTCCGGATCTCGACCTCGTCGAGGAACGAGGTCTCGATGTCGATCTGCGTGAATTCGGGTTGCCGGTCGGCGCGCAGGTCTTCGTCGCGGAAGCACTTGGTGATCTGGTAGTAGCGATCGAAGCCGGCCACCATCAGCAGTTGCTTGAACAGCTGCGGGCTTTGCGGCAGCGCGAAGAACATGCCGTCGTGAACGCGGCTCGGCACGAGATAGTCGCGGGCGCCCTCCGGGGTGCTCTTGGTCAGCATCGGCGTCTCGATGTCGATGAAGCCGTTGGCGTCGAGGAACTTGCGCACCTCCATCGCCACCCGGTAGCGCAGCATCATGTTGCGCTGCATCTGCGGCCGACGCAGGTCGAGAACGCGGTGCGTCAGGCGGGTCGTCTCGGAGAGGTTGTCCTCGTCGAGCTGGAACGGCGGCGTGACGCTCGGGTTGAGCACCTCGAGCGCGTGGCAAAGCACCTCGATCCTGCCGCTGGTGAGGTTGGCGTTCTCGGTACCGGCAGGACGCGAGCGGACCAGGCCCGTCACCTTCAGGCAGAACTCGTTGCGGACCTCCTCGGCGACCTGAAACGTCGCGGCGCGATCGGGGTCGCACACCACCTGGACCAGGCCTTCGCGGTCGCGCAGGTCGATGAAGATGACGCCGCCGTGGTCGCGCCGGCGGTGTGCCCAGCCCATCAGCGTGATCGTCTGGCCGAGGAGCGCTTCGCTGGTCAGGCCGCAATAGGTCGTTCTCATCACATCACTCCAGATAGCTTGGTCGAGGCGCGAAGCGGAACGAGCCGACTTGCGAATCGGGTTGCCGCCGGCGCCCCCGGGATCGGCGCGCGAAGGCTGAGCGCAGGCGGGCGCTCAGCCGAGCGAATTTCGCATCGGCAGCGCCGTGACCACTTGGCGCGGTGCTGGCGGCGGCGCGACCACACCCATCGAGATCACGTACTTGAGCGCGTCGTCGACGCTCATCGCCAGTGCGATCGCGTCCTCTCTCGGCAGCATCAGAAAAAAGCCCGAGGTCGGGTTCGGCGTCGTCGGCACGTAGACGCTGATGTAGTCGCCCGGCAAATGGTCGGCGGCCTCGCCGCCGGGTTTGCCGGTGACGAAGGCGATGGTCCAGGTGCCCTCGCGCGGGTACTGGACCAGAACGGCTTCGCGAAAGGCGTTGCCGCTGCTCGAGAAGAGCGTGTCGGAGACCTGCTGCACCGAGTTGTAGATCGACTTGACGATCGGGATCCGGCTGAGCACGCGATGGCCTTGTCGCAGCGACCACTGGCCGACCACATTTGTCGCGAATATCCCGGTCAGGAGGAGCCCGATCAGGAGGAGGCCGACACCGATGAAAGGGATCGTCTGCAACCAGTGGATGAAGTCATGGCTCGCGTCGGGAAGCACCGCCTGCGAGGCGGTGAGCACCCAGACGAAGACGCCGTTGAGCAGACCGAGCACCGCCTGCAGGACCCAGATGGTCACCGCCAGAGGCAGCCAGACGAGCAGCCCGGCGATCAGGTACTTCTTCACGACGTCGGTGCCGCGATCAGCTGTCGCTCTTGCCGGACGGCGGGGACGGCGGGGCGGCGGCCGGAGCGGTCGACGCAGCAGAGGTCGAGGCCGGCGATGGCGCCACCTTCTTCACGGCCTCGGCCGCCTGGCCCTCGCGCTTGGCTTCGCGATCACCGCTTTTCGTCTCGCTCTTCGCTTCGCTGCCTTTCGAGTCTGCAGCCTTCTCGCCGGCTTTCTCGTTGCTCTTCTCGGCCGCCTTGTCGCCACCCTGCTCCGCCGGCTTGCCGACATCGGCACCTTCGGCCGGCTTGGCCTGCTTCTGCTCGCCGCTGCGAAAGTCGGTGACGTACCAGCCCGAGCCCTTCAACTGGAAGCCGGCCGCGGTCACCTGCTTGACGTAGCTCGGCTGGCCGCATGCCGGGCAGACGGTGAGGACCGCGTCGGACATCTTCTGCAGCACGTCCTGCGCGTGGCCGCAATTGGCGCAGCGGTAGGCATAGATCGGCATCGCGGGTGCCCTGAAGCGTCGGAAAAAGACAACCGCGCAGTATAAATCGCCGGCCTGCCGAAGCGACCGCGCCGCCTTGGCGTCAGTGGAAGCGCAGATGCGTCGCCAGCTGCACCAAGACCAGACCGACGACGAAGCCGATTGCCGCGATCAGCACCGCGGTCAGCAGCCGGTTGGTTCGCCGCTGCTCCATCAGCAGCGCCTCGAGCACGCGCTGCGGCACCGCGGCCGGGGGCTGCAACGCGGCGTGGACCAGCCGTGGCAGCTGCGGCAGCAGATGCACGTAGCGTGGCGCCTCCTTCTTGAGCTGAACGAGCAGGCCGCGCCAGCCGACCTGCTCGTTCATCCAGCGCTCGAGAAAGGGCTTGGCGGTGCTCCAGAGGTCGAGTTCCGGATCGAGGTCGCGACCGAGCCCTTCGACGTTGAGCAACGTCTTTTGCAGCAGCACCAGCTGCGGCTGGATCTCGACGTTGAAGCGGCGCGAGGTCTGGAACAGGCGCAGCAGCACCTGGCCGAGCGAGATGTCCTTCAGCGGCCGGTCGAACTGCGGCTCGCAGACGGCACGGATCGCGCCTTCGAGCTCGTCGATCCGGGTTGCCGGCGGAACCCAGCCGCTTTCGACGTGCAGCTCGGCAACGCGCTTGTAGTCGCGGTGGAAGAAGGCGATGAAGTTCTGCGCCAGGTAGTCCTTGTCGAACTCCGTGAGCGTGCCGACGATGCCGAAGTCGAGCGAGATGTAGCGGCCGAAGGTTTCCGGCGCGAGCGAGACCTGGATGTTGCCGGGATGCATGTCGGCGTGGAAGAAGCCGTCGCGAAAGACCTGGGTGAAAAAGATCGTCACGCCGTCGCGGGCCAGCTTGGCGATGTCGACGCCGGCATCGCGCAAGCGCTGGACCTGGCTGATCGGCGTGCCGTGCATCCGCTCCATGACGATCACGTCGGAGGCGCAGAGATCCCAGACCATCTCCGGCACCATCACCAGGCCGAGGCCCTGCATGTTGCGGCGCAGCTGGGTCGCGTTGGCGGCCTCGCGGACCAGATCGAGCTCGTCGTGCAGGTAGTTGTCGAACTCGGCCACGACCTGGCGCGGCTTCAGCCGCTTGCCGTCGGCAGAGACACGCTCGATCCAGCATGCGAGCTGGCGCATCAACACGATGTCGTCGTCGATCGCCGCCAGCATGCCCGGCCGCAGAACCTTGACCGCGACCTCGCGGCCGTCTTTCAGCACCGCGAAGTGCACCTGGGCGATCGAGGCGCTGGCCACGGGCGCGGCATCGAAGCTCGAGAAGATGGCGTCGATCGGCCGGTTGAACGCGCGCTCGACGATGGCACGGGCCTCGGCATCGGGAAAAGGCGGCACCCGGTCCTGCAGGCGCGCCAGTTCGTCGGCGATGTCGGCAGGCAACAGGTCGCGCCGGGTCGACAGCACCTGGCCGAACTTGACGAAGATCGGACCGAGCCGCTCCAGGCCGAGGCGAAGCCGCTGGCCGCGCGGCATCTTCAACGGCCGGCCGAGCGTCATCACCGCGACCAGCCGGCGCACCCAGCGCTGGCGAAAGCTCGAGAGCGCAAGCTCGTCGAGCCCGTAGCGAAAGACCGTGACCCAGATGACGACCAGCCGGGCGAGATGCCTCATCGTCGCGGCGGCTCCGCAGCCGGCCGCCCGCTGCGCGGCTCGGCGCGCCGCGCCAACTGGTCGAACTTCGTCGCGCCGTCGCGCAACGCCTTGGCGATCGCGCCGCCGACGCGGCCGATCTCCCGGGCCGGCGCGTCGCCGACGATCCGCGCCAGATCGTCCTGCAGGTCCCAGCGCAGGTTTTCGATCAGCCAGTTGACATCGCTCGCGAACGCCGCGTTGCCGTCGACACTGATCGGCGGCCGCTCGCCGACGACCAGCTTCGCCAGGACCAGCGCCGGGTTGCGGACCTGGATGCCAATGCGGAGGTCGGGCGTCATCGGGCCCGGTTCCTCGAGCCATTCGATCAGCCCCGGCGGCGTGACGGTGAAGGTCAGCGGCGTCGGCGCCGGCATCAGCGTCGGCCAGCCTTCGAGCTCGATCCGGATCATCCGGCCGGCATGCGTGCGCAGGCGCTGCATGGCGACCGGCTCGGCGGCGATCACATGGTTGAGGAGCAGCACGACCCGCTCCATCATCGAGCGTTCCGCGAGTGCTTTGAGGGCGTCGAACATGGCCGGATTGTAGGCAGCCGGTCCGTCGCAACAGCGCATGCGTGGCGGTCGGGCAAGCGGGTTGCCACCGTGTTCCGGGACAATGGCGCAGCTTTCGCCAACCCAATGATTCTTCTTACCGGCGCCACCGGCTACATCGCCTCGCACACCTGGCTCGCGCTCGACGCCGCCGGCTTCGAGGTGGTCGGCTGCGACAACTTCTGCAACAGCTCGCCCGAGGTGCTGCGCCGGCTGGCCGCGCTCGGCGCCGACACCAGCCGTTTCGTCGAGGCCGACGTCACCGATCGGACCGCGCTCGAGGCGCTGCTGGCGCGCTGGAAGATCGACGCCGTGGTCCACTTCGCGGCCCTGAAGGCGGTCGGCGAAAGCGTGGCCCGGCCATTGGCCTATTACGCCAACAACGTCGGTGGCCTGGTCACCTTGGCCAGTGCGATGCAGGCCAGCGGCTGCCAGCGCATCGTCTTCAGCTCCAGCGCGACGGTCTACGGCCAGCCCGAAAGCTTGCCGATCGCCGAGGACGCGCCGCTGGCCGCGACCAGCCCATACGGCGCCACCAAGCTGATGAGCGAGACCATCCTCGGCGACTGCGAACGGGCCGATCCGGCCTGGCGCTGCGCACTGCTGCGCTACTTCAACCCGGTCGGCGCTCACCCGAGCGGGACGATCGGCGAGGACCCGCGCGGCACGCCCAACAACCTGATGCCCTACGTGACCCAGGTCGCGGTCGGCAAGCGCGCTGCCCTCGACGTCTTCGGCGACGACTACGACACGCCCGACGGCACCGGCGTGCGCGACTACCTGCACGTGATGGACCTGGCCGACGGCCACGTCGCGGCGCTACGCCATCTGCACGAGGGCGGTGCATCGCTCACCGTCAACCTCGGCACCGGCCGCGGTGTCAGCGTGCTCGAACTGGTTCGCGCCTTCGAGCGTGCCAGCGGACGGCCGATCCCTTATCGGATGGCAGCACGCCGGCCGGGGGACATCGCCGCGTGCTATGCCGATCCGTCACTTGCCGCGCGACAGCTCGGCTGGACGGCGAGCCGGGATCTGGACGAGATGTGTGCCGACAGCTGGCGCTGGCAGTCGGCCAACCCGGACGGCTACGGCGGAGGCTGAGCGAGCGAGCGCGGCCCCGCCCTCGAGACCGGCGGCCTGTTCAGAGCAGCGATTGTTGCCTTGCCAACCGCCAGGCCGGCGGGCCGTCTTTCATGCAGGCCAGCATCCACAGCTCGCGAAACGGCAGCGGGCCCCGCTCCGCCGACTCGCTGATCAACCCGGAAAATTCGACGCTCGCAAGATAAGCCACGTTCAGCTCCTCGAGGCCGAGCAGCTCGGCATGCAAGCTGACGACGTCGGTGCGGCTCGGCACCGAACCACGCGTCGCCAGGATGTGCATCAATTCCTGGAGCATGTCAGGAGTCGTCAGACTTCGAAGGGTCGCGACGTCGGCCGCGTCCCAAGCCGCTTGCAGGCGCATGAAGCGAGCGCGAGCGGCGTCGAGCACCTGTTGCCGGTCGAGGCCGGGCGGAATCGACAAGGCCGGCCTCGGTCGCGGCGCATCGGTTCGGCGCGCCGCATGCGACGGTCGGCCGACGCCGATGCGCGCCCACTGGGCCCCCAACAGCCACGCCGCACTGGCCACCGCGCCGATCAGCATCGGATGCCGACGTGCAAGGCCACCACGCCGGCGGCAAGGTTGTGCACGTCGACGTGCGCGAAGCCGGCAGCCTTCATCATCGCCTTCAGCCCCGCCTGGTTCGGATGGACCCGGATCGACTCGGCAAGATAGCGGTAGCTGTCGCCGTCGCCGGCGACCCATTGGCCGATCCGCGGCAGCACCTTGAAGGAGTACCAGTCGTACGCCTTCTCGAGGGGTGCCGCGACCTTCGAAAACTCGAGCACGAGCAAGCGGCCGCCGATCTTCAGGACCCGCGCCATCTCGGCCAGCGCCCGCTCCTTGTTCGTCATGTTGCGCAGCCCGAAGGCGACGCTGACCAGATCGAAGGAAGCGGCGGCGAAGGGCAGCGCCTCGGCGTCGCAGAGCACCGTCGGCAGGACGATGCCGGCGTCGATCAGGCGGTCCCGGCCCTGGCGCAGCATCGCTTCGTTGATGTCGCTGTGAACGACCGTTCCGGCATCGCCTGCCGGCCGGGCAAAGGCACGGGCGAGGTCGCCGGTGCCGCCGGCGATGTCCAGAACCTTGTCGCCGGGCCGGACGTTCGCCACTGCGACGGTGTAGGCCTTCCAGGCCCGATGCAGGCCGAGCGACATCAGGTCGTTCATCAGATCGTATTTCGGCGCCACCGAATCGAAGACGCCGCGCACGCGCCCGGCCTTGGCGGACGCATCGACCTTGGTGTAGCCGAAATCGGTGTCGCTCATGGGGCGTGGCGACGCATGTCAGTGCGAATGCCCGCAGGACGAGGCGGCAGCGCCCTGCATCGGCGCGTCGCGGGCGACCCCGGCGAGCGCCAGCCGCTCTTCGTATTTGTGCCACAGCTCGGCCTGCTGCGAGCCGAGAAAGTACAGGTAGTCCCACGAGAAGATGCCGCTGTCGTGGCCATCGGAGAAGCGAGGTTGCACGGCGTAGTTGCCCACTTGCTCGAGCGCGGTCAGCTCGACCTCGCGCTTGCCGGTCTGCAGCACCTCCTGGCCCGGCCCGTGGCCCTGCACCTCGGCCGACGGCGAATAAATGCGCATCAGCTCGAACGGGATCCACCAGGTGTTGCCGTCGGCAAAACCGACCTCGAGCATGCGCGAACGCTGGTGCACCGTGATCGCAGTCGGCTGCGGCTTGTCTGCTGTCGTATTCGCGGTCATAGGGCGCCGAGTCTAGCCAAGCCGATCATCCCGGCGCCCGGCGAGGTGATAGGCGAGGCGCGGGCACACGAATCTGCCGGCGCGACGAGGAGGTCCTACACCAGCACCCGCTCGATGCCGCCCGCGTTGGCGAGGCTGACGTACTCCGGCATCCAGGCGTCGCCGAGGATGCGGTTGGCCATCTCGACGACGATGTAGTCCGCTTCGAGCAGGCCGCTGGCAAGGTCGCCCTTGTAGCGCTGCAGGCCCTGCAGGCAGCTCGGGCAGGAGGTCAGGATCTTCAGGTTGCGGGCCGGCGCCTGGCCAGCCGCGGCTGTGGCCGCCGCAAGCATCGGCCGGAGCGCCGCTTCGTCCTTGCGCAGCTCCTCGGTCTTGCGAAAGCGCACCTGGGTGGCGATGTCGGGCCGGGTGATGCCGAAGGTGCCGCTCTCGCCGCAGCACCGCTCGCTCTTCCTCACGGTCTCGCCGACCAGCGCCTTGACCGTCGTCAACGGATCGCGCAGCTTCATCGGGCTGTGGCACGGGTCGTGGAACAGATAGCCGGGGCCGGCCGCATCCGGGCCGCTCGGGCCGCCCAGCGTGATGCCCTTCTCGAGCAGGTACTCGTGGATATCGATGATCCGGCAGCCCGGGAAGATCTCCTCGAACTTGTAGCCCTGCAGTTGGTCGTAGCAGGTGCCGCAGCTGACCACGACGGTCTTGATGTCGAGGTAATTAAGCGTGTTGGCGACGCGGTGGAACAGGACCCGGTTGTCGGTGATGATCTTTTCGGCCTTGTCGAAATCGCCCGAGCCGCGCTGGGGATAGCCGCAGCAGAGATAGCCGGGGGGCAGGACTGTCTGCACACCGGCATGCCAGAGCATCGCCTGGGTCGCAAGGCCCACTTGCGAGAACAGCCGCTCCGAGCCGCAGCCCGGGAAGTAGAAGACCGCCTCGGTCTCGGCGCTGGTCGTCTTCGGATTGCGAATGATCGGGACGTAGTCCTTGTCCTCGATGTCGAGCAGGGCGCGCGCCGTCTTGTTCGGCAGCCCGCCCGGCATCTTCTTGTTGATGAAGTGGATCACCTGCTCCTTCAGCGGGGTCCGGCCGTGCGTCGATGGCGGCGCCGCG
>JALYXU010000020.1 GCA_030946925.1 Pseudomonadota bacterium | reverse complement strand
GCAGCACGGCCGCGTTCTTCTGCCACGAGGCATTGTCGTCGAACGGGTACGAGCCGCTGTAGACGCCGGGCCTGGCGATCGACCGCGAGACCTGCGTCGCGCCGGTGACGACGACGCGGTCGGCGATCTTCAGGTGGCCGCTGATGCCGACGCCGCCGCCGATCATGCAGTGGGCCCCGATGCTGGTGCTGCCGGCGATGGCAACGCAGCCGGCGATGGCGGTGTGCGCGCCGATCGTCACGTTGTGCGCGATCTGGACCAGGTTGTCGATCTTGACGCCGTCGCCGATCAGCGTGTCGCCGAGGGCGCCGCGGTCGATGCAGCTGTTGGCGCCGACCTCGACATCGTTGCCGACGACGACGCGGCCGAGTTGCTCGATCTTTTGCCAACGTCCCTGGTCCGGCGCGAAGCCGAAGCCGTCGGCACCGAGCACGGCGCCCGGATGGACGATGCAGCGGGCCCCAAGCGTCGTTCCAAACAGCAACGTGACACGCGGGCCGAGCCTCGCGTCGGGGCCGACGTGGCAGTCGCGGCCGATGAATCCGTGCGCGCCGATCGACGTTCCCGCGCCGATCGATGCGCCGGCCTCGACGACCGTGAACGCGCCGATCGCGACGCCGGCGCCGATCTGCGCGCTCGAAGCGACGAGCGCCGTGGCGTCGATCCCGGGCACGACGGCGGGGCGTGTTTCTGCAGCCCACCACTGCGTGAGGCGGGCGAAATAAAGATACGGGTCGCCGGCGACGATGGCAGCGCCGCGGGCCGCTGCAAGATCGCGGAACTCCGCCCCGACGATGACGCAGCCGGCCTGGCTGGTCGCGAGCTGCTTCTGGTAGTGCGGGTTGGCAAGAAAGGCGATCGTCGAAGGCGTCGCCGAATCGAGCGGGCCCACCCTGTCGATGCGGCTTTCGCCGCTGCCGATCAGCTCGCCGCCAAGGCGCTCGACGATGTCCCGGAGACTGACGCTGAACACCGCAGGAACGCGCCGGCGACGGGTGCGTTCACCGGCCGGCGGGCTGGGCGTTGAGCGCCTTGATCACCTTGTCGGTGATGTCGACCTTCGGGCTCCAGAACACGGCCTCCTGAAGGATCAGATCGTACTTTTCGGTCTCGAAGATCTGCTTGATGACGCGGTTGGTGCGTTCGACGACGGCGCCGAGCTCCTCGTTCTTGCGCTGGTTCAGGTCTTCCTGGAATTCGCGACGCTTGCGCTGCAACTCCCGGTCCTGGTCGACGAGCTCGCGCTGACGGCGGCCGCGCTCGGCCTCGGCCAGGGTCGGCGCATCCTTGTCGAGCTTGTCGCTTGCCGACTTCAGCCGATTCGCTGCGTCGGTCAGGTCTTTCTCGCGCTTCGAGAACTCGGTCTCGAGCTTGGCCTGGGCCGCCTTGGCCGGGATCGCATCGCGCAACACCCGGTCGCTGTTGACATAGCCGATCTTCAGCTCCTGCGCTGAGGCGCCCGTCGCGGCACCGGCAAGCAGCAGCGCTGCAAAGAAGGACGTCGGAGTGAGTCGGTTCATCATCAGAAAGCGGTTCCGATCTGAAACTGAAGGCGCTGGATTCTATCTTCCGGCCTCTTGTGGATCGGCGTGCCGTAACTGAGCTTGAGCGGACCGACCGGGGAAATCCAGCTCACACCGGCACCGGCAGAGGCCCGGATGCTGCCGAGCTTGATCGCTTCGTTCTCGCCCCAGACGTTGCCGGCATCGGCATAGAGGAAGATGCGCAGGGTCCGGTCCAGGTTGGCGCCCGGCACCGGCAGATAGAGCTCGTTGTTGATGTTGAGGCGGCGGTTGCCGCCGATGAACGCGCCGGTGACGTCGACCGGCCCGAGCGAGCCTTGATCGAAGCCGCGCACCGTCCCGAGACCGCCACCGTAGAAATTCTTGAAGATCGGATACGGCCTGCCGTTGAGGCCACGGCCCCAGCCGAGCTCGGCGTTGATGCCGAAGGTGAAGGCGCGGGTCAGTGCGATGTACTGCTGGCCTTGCAGATTCGCGCGCAGGTAAGTGGCGTCGCCGATCGGCGCGTAGTCGAGGTTGACACGCAGGTAGCGGCCGGTCGTCGGCACCAAGGCACTGTCCCGGGTGTCTCGAGACCAGCCGATCGTGAGCGGGATCGAGCCGCTGGTCTCGCCGAACGCCTGGCGGTAGAGGAAGTAGCTGTTCGGCAGCTGGGTCGCGCCCTTGATTTCGGTGCGCTCGGCGCCGATGCCGAAAAAGACCACGTCGTATTCGCTGAACGGGACGCCGAAACGGACCGCGACTCCGGGTGTCACGAGCTTGTACTGTTCGCCTTGGCTGTTGATCGGCTGGGTCGTCCGGTAGTAGACGTCGATCGCCCGCGAGACGCCATCGACCGTGAAATAGGGGTCGACCGTGCTGACGACGAGCGTCTTGTTGTACTTGCTGGTGTTGATCTCGAGACCGAGGTAGTTGCCCGAGCCGAAGATGTTTTCCTGCTTGATCGACCCAGTCAGGGACAGCTTGTCCGAGGAGGAAAAACCGGCGCCGACCGAGATCGCGCCGGTCGGCTTCTCCTTGACCGTGATCGTCAGGTCGACCTGGTCCTGCGTGCCCGGGACTTCGGAGCTTTCGATGTTGACTTCGCTGAAATAGGCCAGCCGGTCGACCCGGTCACGCGACAACTTGATCTTTCGGCCGTCGTACCAGCCTGATTCGAACTGGCGGAATTCGCGCCGCACCACTTCGTCGCGGGTGCGCGTGTTGCCGACGACGCTGATCCGGCGCACGTAGACACGGCGCTGCGGATCGGCGACCAGCGTCACCGCGACCTGGCCGGTGGCGCGGTCGATCTCCGGACGCGACTCGACCTTCGCGAAGGCGTAACCGAAGGTGCCGAAACGATCGGTGAACGCGCGCGTCGTCTCGGCCACGGCCTCGGCGCGATAGGGCTGCCCGGGGCGAATCCGGACCAGCGCCTTGAACTCGTCTTCCTTGCCCAGGTACTCGCCTTCAAGCCGCACCGCCGTCACCGTATAGGGTTGGCCTTCCTTGACGTTGATCGTGATCGAGATGTCCTGCTTGTCGGGAGAGATGGCGACCTGGGTCGACTCGATGTCGAACTCCAGATAGCCGCGGTTCTGGTAGTAGGCGCGCAGCGTCTCCAGGTCGGCGTTGAGCTTGGCCCTGGAATAGCGATCGCCCTTCAGGTAGAAGTTCAGCCAGCCGCCGTCGTTCAGCTCGA
>JALYXU010000327.1 GCA_030946925.1 Pseudomonadota bacterium | reverse complement strand
ACCGCGTAGCTGACCGCGCTCGCGAACACCAGGCCGGTGCCGAGCAAGGCGTTGCTGCCGCGAAAGGACAGCTCGTGGCCGAACACCAGGAGCACGCCGCAGTAGCTGACCGCGAGGGCGATCAGCTGCCGGGCCGAAGCGCGCCGCTTGAACAGCACGACGCCGAGGCCGAGCACCAGGGTCGGGTTGAGATAGAGGACGAGACGCTCGAGGCTGGCGGTGACGTAGGCCAGGCCGGCGAAGTCCAATGTGCTGGCGAGGTAGTAGCCGCTGAAGCCGAGGCCGGTCACGGCCATCCAGTCGCGCCGCGTCAACGCCGGGCGGCCGCGCCCGGCCCACCACGCCAGCGTGGCGAAGAGGGGCAGCGCGAACAGCATCCGATAAGCGATCAGCGTCACCGCATCGACGCCGTAGCGATAGGCCAGCTTGACGATAATCGCCTTGCCCGAGAAGGCGATCGAGCCGGCCACTGCGAGGGCGAGCCCAGGCCAGACGCGGAGCTCTGTCGGCCCGGCGGCGGGACCGATCGACGGCAGCGTGCTCGGGTCCGCCGCGATCGTCTCGGTGTGCATCGCCCCCGATTCTAGGCAGGCAGCTGGCATGCGAATAGCATGGCTCCTCCACCGCTCCCCTCAACGAGGTCACACATGCTCGCCCGCCCCCGGAATCGCTTGCCTCGCTATCCCCTGAACGCCGCCGTCGCTGCCGGCTTGATCGTTGCAGCTCCGGGGTCGTTCGCGCAACAGGCGGCGGTTCCCGCATCGGCAACGGCATCGACGACCGTCGCGGCGCCCGCAGCCGCGGCACCGGCTCTCGCGCCATTCGCTCCCGCCGCGACCCCCGAGCAGGAACAGCTGCGGCTGGTCCCGGCCAAACGTTTTCAGGGCAAGACGCACTTGCTGCCGGCGACGCTCGAGACGACGCAATGGGGCTGGTTCAACAACGCCCAGCCACCGGTGCTGAACGTCGATTCCGGCGACACCGTCGTCTTCGAGACGATGATGCATTCGCACAACCAGGTCGTCCCCGGCACCACGATCGAGCAGATCAAGAGGCTGCGCACCGATCATCCCGGGCGGGCGCCGCATACCCTCACGGGCCCGGTCTACATCCGCGGCGCCGAGCCGGGCGACGTGCTGAAGGTGCACATCAACAAGATCGTGCCGCGTGCCTATGCCACCAACTTCAACGTGCCCGGCATGTTCGGCGAGTTCCCGGGCAAGTTTCCGGAAGGGCAGGTGAAGTACTTCTACCTCGACCTCGAGCGCATGGTCACCGAATTCGCGCCCGGCATCGAGATTCCGCTGGCACCGTTCCCGGGCACGCTCGGCGTGGCGCGGGCCGAGCCGGGCCAGTACAGCTCGGTGCCGCCGGGGCGCTACGGCGGCAACATGGACATCCGCGACATGGTCGCCGGCTCGACGCTCTACGTGCCGGTGTTCGTCAAGGGCGCGCTGCTCTGGACCGGCGATTCGCACGCCGCCCAGGGCAACGGCGAGGTCAACCTGACGGCGCTCGAGACTGCCTACAAGGAGATGAGCGTGACCGTCGAGGTCGTCAAGGGCATGAAGCTCGAATGGCCGCGCATCGAGACCAGGGACGCCTGGATCACCGTCGGTATCGACCGCGACCTGAACAAGGCGCTCGAGATCCTGATGAGCGAGACCACGCGCTTTCTCGGTGAGCAGCGCAAGCTCGACGCCGAGCAGGCAAGCAAGCTGATGATGAGCGCCTGGGACTGCCGGGTCAGCCAGGTGGTCGACATCAACAAGGGGCTGCATTGCCTCAGCGCGAAGAACACCACGCTGAGCCGGAAGGCCGAGCCGCTGCCCGAGCGCGAGACCAAGACCCAGCTCGTGACGGTGGCCCGCGATGCCGACCTGAACAAGGCCATGGACGACGCGTCGTGGGCCATGATCGAGCTGCTGCAGAAGGACAAGGGCCTGACCCGTCTCGACGCCTATGGCCTGGCCAGCATGGTCATGGATTGCCGGGTCGCCGCACCCACCGCTGCGCAGAAGGCGGTTCACTGCCTGGTGCCGAAGAGCACTTGGGTCGCCTCGCGATAGCGTTCGCGTCGGCGCGGGCCGCGGGCCTCGGCCTGCTGCTCGGGTCGGCACTGGCTCACGCGGCACCGGCCGCGGTTCCGCTTCACGTCCTCGCGACGACGACCGATCTCGCGGCGCTGGCTTCGGCGGTGGCGGGCGAAGCGGCGAGCGTCGAGTCGATCATTCCGCCCGGCGTCGATCCGGAAGGCTTCGAGGCGCGGCCTCGCGATCTCGACCGGCTGCGGCGGGCCGATCTGCTGGTCCGGGTCGGACTCGGCTACGACTACTGGCTCGACGCCCTGGTCAGCCGCAACGGCCAGCCGCGCTTCGCGCGCGGCGGCAACGCCGTCGTCGATGCATCGGCCGGCATTGCCCTGCTCGAGGTCAGCGGGCAGAGCGTCGTCAACGAAGGCGGCCACGCGCACGGCGTCGCCAATCCGCACTATTGGCTGGACCCGCAGAACGCTGCCCTCATCACGGCTGCGATCGTCGAAGCCTTGATCCGTCTTTCGCCGGAGCAGCGCGACCGCTTCGTCGGCAACCGCGAGCGCTTTCTCGCCGATCTGCAGGTGCGCCAGGCACGCTGGATTCGAACGCTGGCGCCGTTCGCCGGCGCGAGGCTCATCGCGCAGCACAATTCGTGGCCCTATTTCGCGCGGCGCTTCCGCCTCGATGTGATCCTTTTCATCGAGCCCAAACCCGGCATCGCGCCGAGCCCCGCCCGCCTCGGACTGCTGATCGCAGAGGGGCGAAGCAAGAACATCCGCGCGGTGCTGCGCGAGCCGCACCAGCCGGAAGATTCGTCGCGATACATTGCGCAGAAGCTGAAGGTGCCGCTGCTGCAGCTCGCCCTGTCAGTCGGCGGCGTGCCGGCGGCGAGCAACTACATCGGCTTGCTCGAATACGACGTCGGCACGATCGCGGCCGCGCTGTCCACGGCGAGCCGCTGACGCCGATGGAGGACGCGCTCTCGATCCTGCTGCTTCCTTTTGCAGCGGCGGTCGGCTTCGTGCTGATCCACACCTGGCTCGGCGTGCATGTGCTGCAGCGCCGGATCGTCTTCGCCGACCTGGCGCTGGCGCAGCTGTCTGCCCTCGGCGCCAGCGTCGCCTTTGCCGCCGGTGACACCGCGGACAGCGGCGCCGCGTTCGCCTGGGCGCTGCTCTTCACGGTGCTCGGGGCGGCACTCCTGACCGGCCTGCGCGCGCTCGGTCGCAGCGTCAGCCAGGAGGCGCTGGTCGGCCTGCTCTATGTCGTCGCCACCGCGGCCACGGTGCTGGTCGTCGACCGTTCGCCGCAAGGCGCCGAGCACGTGCGGAAGATCTTCGTCGGCAGCATCCTCACCGTCGGGCCGGTCGAAGTCGTGCAGCTTCTCGGCATGTATGCGGCAGTCGGCCTGCTCCACGCCTGGCTGCGCCGACCGCTGCTGGCGGCGAGCGCCGATGCCGCGGCCGACGCGCACGGCGGCCGGTCGCCGTGGCGATGGGATCTCGTCTTCTTCCTCTCCTTCGCGCTGGTGGTGACGAGCTCCGTGCGCGTCGCCGGCGTGTTGCTGGTGTTCAGCTTCCTGATCGTCCCGGCGTTGATCGGCACGATCTTCACGCGACGGCTCGGCGCCCTCCTCCTCGTCGGCTGGGGCTGCGGCATCGTCGGCAGCGCGCTCGGGCTCGGCGGCGCCTATCTCTTCGATCTGCCGACCGGCGCCGCGATGGTCGGAGCCCTGGCGGTGCTGCTGCTGCTCGCCGGCCTGGCCAAGGGCTTGTGGTTCACGCCTCGGGCCGCCGCGTACCGACGCGCTGCGCTGCGCGGCTCGGCCGCACTGGCGCTGGCAGCGATCCTCGTGTCGAGTCTGTGGCTGCTCGTCCGGCCGGCGGCCGATCAGCCGCTGCTGGCGCTCCTCGAACGTGCAACGGGCTTCGGCGCCGCCGACTTCATGAGCGAAAGCGATCGCCGCATCTTCACCGAGGCGGCCGGCGACAGCGTCCGCTTTCAGGCCGAGTTCGATCGGCTCGATGCGCTGGAGAAAGCGGCGCGCGTCGGTTCTGCGCCGCTCGCCGACGACGAGGTCCGGCGGATCGCCTCGTATCAGCGCAGCTTCAACGAGATGACGCGCGGCGAGCGCTTCGTGCAGGACACGCTGCGGGCCAAGGCACGCAGCCGCGAGCGCTGGCTGATCGGCCTGCCGGCCGCATTGCTCGCATCGATCGGTCTTGCGTTGCTCTGGCGCGGCAGGCTGCGCTGACGACGCGCCTCGGCGCGCGAGGGACCGCAGGCCGCCGCCGGTGCCTCGTCAGAACCCCGCCGCCTGGCCGTCCCGCCGCGGATCGCTGGCGGCGACGTAGCCGTCGACCGCGGGATCGCCGAGACGCCAGATGAACTGGCCGGCGCCGAAATCCTGATAGCTGTCGTTGATGACCTCGACCTGGTGGCCGCGCGCGATCAGCCCTTCGACGGTCTTCGCCTCCATCGCCCCTTCGACGTTGATCTCGAGACCCTGGTTGAAGCGCCAGCGTGGCGCATCGCAGGCGGCCTGCGGCTGTTGGCCGTGTGCAAGCATCCGGACCAGCGTCTGCAGGTGGCCTTGCGGCTGCATGTTCCCGCCCATCACGCCGAAGCTCATCTGCGGCCGGCCGTTCCTGGTCAGAAAGGCCGGGATGATGGTCTGGAACGGACGCTTGCCGGGCGCGACGCAGTTCGGGCTGGCCGGATCGAGCGAGAAGCCGTAGCCGCGGTTCTGCATCGACACGCCCCAGCCAGGAATGACGATGCCCGAGCCGAAGCCCATGTAGTTGCTCTGGATGAAGCTCACCATCATGCCGCTGGCGTCGGCGGCTGTGAGATAGATGGTGCCGCCGCTCGGCGTGTGGCCCTCGCGGAAGCGCTGCGCCCGCTTCGGATCGATCAGCCTGGCGCGGCCGGCGAGGTAGTCGGCGTCGAGCATCTGCTCGCACGTCAGGCGCATGCCGCCGCGCTGGTCGGCGACGTGGGCGTAGGCGTCGGCGAAGGCAAGCTTCATCGCTTCGATCTGCAGGTGCTGGCAGTCGACGCCGTCCACCGGCATCGAGCCGACATCGAAGTGGCGCAGGATGCCGATCGCGATCAGCGCGGCGATCCCCTGGCCATTCGGCGGGATCTCGTGCAGGCGATGGTCCCATGCGTCGGCGCCGATCGGCTCGACCCATTCCGGCTTGTAGGCCGCGAGGTCGGCCACCGTCATCGAGCCGCCGTTGCCGGCTGCGTGGGCAGCGATCGCCTCGGCGATCTCGCCGCGGTAGAACGCGTCGCCGCGGCTTTCTGCAATCGCGCGCAGGGTCCGCGCCGCCGCCGCGAACGCGAAGCGCTCGGCCACCTCGGGCGCGCGCCCGTGCGGCAGGAACGCTTCGGCCCAGCCGGGTTGCGACCGCATCAGCGGCGTCGCGGCAGCCCACTTCTGCTGCACGACGATCGGCACGGCGTAGCCGCGCTCGCCGATCTCGATCGCCGGCGCCAGCAGGTCGGCGAAGGGCAGCTTGCCGAAGCGATCCGAGAGCGCCACCCAGCTGGCGACGGCGCCGGGAACGGTGACGGAATCCCAGCCGCGCATCGGCGGCTTCGAGCCGTCCTGACCGTGCTTCCTGCGGAAATACTCCGGCGTCCAGGCGGCCGGTGCCGGGCCCGAGGCGTTGAGGCCATGCAGCCGGTCGCCGTCCCACAGGATGCAGAACGCGTCCGAGCCGAGGCCGTTGCTGCACGGCTCGAGCAGCGTCATGGCCGCGGCCGCGGCGATCGCCGCATCGACCGCTGTGCCGCCCTGCTCCAGCATGCGCAGGCCGGCCTGCGCCGCGAGCGGGTGCGAGGTCGAGACGATGTTGCGTGCGAACACCGGCAGCCGCCTCGAGGGGTAGCCGGAAGTCCAGTCGAATCGATGCGCCGTCATCGCTTGTTCACCTTCCGCCCTGCGCGTTCAACACCGCGCCCGTTTCAATCTTCCTGGAACGCCACTTCCCGCTTCTGCTTGATCGACGGGAGCGTCACCACCACGATCAGCAGCGCTGCCGCGATGAGCAGCCCCGACGACAGCGGCCGCGTCACGAAGGTGCCCCAGTCGCCGCGCGACAGAAGCAGCGCGCGCCGCAGGTTTTCCTCCATCATCGGTCCCAGGATGAAGCCTAGCAGGAGCGGCGCCGGCTCGCAGCCGAGCTTGAAGAAGAGGTAGCCGATGAAGGCGAACAGCGCCGTCAGGTAGACGTCGAAGGTGCTGTTGCTCAAGGTGTAGACGCCGATGCAGCAGATCAGCGTGATGGCCGGGAACAGGAAGCGGTAGGGAACGGTCAAGAGCTTGATCCACATGCCGATCAAGGGCAGGTTCAGGATCACCAGCATCGCGTTGCCGACCCACATCGACGCGATCAGGCCCCAGAACAGCTGCGGGTTGCTGGTCATCACCTGCGGCCCCGGCTGGATGCCCTTGACGGTCATCGCGCCCACCATCAGAGCCATCACCGCGTTCGGCGGGATGCCGAGCGTGAGCATCGGGATGAACGAGGTCTGCGCGCCGGCGTTGTTCGCCGACTCGGGGCCGGCCACGCCCTGGATCGCGCCCTTGCCGAACGGGATCCGCGGATTGCGTGTCAGCTTCTTTTCGACGCTGTACGAGGCGAACGAAGCGAGCAACGCGCCGCCGCCCGGCAGCACGCCGAGCAACGAACCCAGCGCGGTGCCGCGCAACACCGAAGGCCAGGCTTCCTTGAAGTCGCGCATGTTCGGCCAGAGGCCCTTGACCTTGCTGGTGAAGACCTCGCGGTGTCCGGCCGGCTGGCCGAGATTGGCGATGATCTCGGCGAAGCCGAAGACGCCCATGGCGATGACGACGAAGCCGATGCCGTCGGTGAGCTGCGGAATGTCAAAGCTGTAGCGCGCCGTGCCGGAGATCACGTCGGTGTTGATCTGGGCGAGCAGGAGGCCGAGCAGGATCATCGAGATCGCCTTGATGAGCGAGCCCGACGCCAGCACCACGGCGCCGACCAGGCCGAGCACCATCAGCGAGAAGTACTCGGCCGGGCCGAACTTGAAGGCCAGCTCGGTGAGCGGCGGCGCGAAGGCGGCGATGATCACCGTGCCGACGCAGCCGGCGAAGAACGAGCCGAGCGCCGAGACCGAGAGCGCGGCACCGGCCCGACCTTGGCGGGCCATCTGGTAGCCGTCGATCGCCGTCACGACCGACGACGATTCGCCCGGCACGTTGATCAGGATCGCCGTCGTCGAGCCGCCGTAC
>JALYXU010000187.1 GCA_030946925.1 Pseudomonadota bacterium | reverse complement strand
TCGTCGGCGTTTCGGCGAAGACCGGGCAGGGCATCGACACCCTGCTCGAGCAGGTGTTGTTGCAGGCCGAGGTGCTCGAGCTTCGCGCCCCGAAAGAGGCGATGGCCAAGGGCATCGTCATCGAGGCCCAGCTCGACAAGGGCCGCGGTCCGGTCGCGACGGTGCTGGTGCAGAGCGGCACCTTGAAGCGAGGCGACGTCGTGCTGGCAGGCTCGAGCTTCGGCCGGGTCCGCGCGATGCTCGACGAGAACGGCAAGCCGGTCAACGAGGCCGGGCCGTCGATCCCCGTCGAGATCCAGGGCCTCACCGAAGTGCCGCAGGCGGGCGACGAATTCATGGTCCTCGGCGACGAGCGACGCGCCCGCGAGATCGCCACGTTCCGGCAGGGCAAGTACCGCGACGTCAAGCTCGCCAAACGTCAGGCAGCCAATCTCGAGAACATGATGGACCAGATGGGGCAGGGCGCCAAGCAGGTGCTCCCGCTCATCGTCAAGGCCGACGTGCAGGGCTCGCAGGAGGCGTTGGCGCAGTCGTTGCTGAAGCTCTCGACCGACGAGGTCAAGGTGCAGATCGTTCACGCTGCCGTCGGCGGTGTCAGCGAGAGCGACATCAATCTCGCGATCGCCTCCAAGGCGGTGATCGTCGCCTTCAACGTGCGTGCCGATGCCGGGTCTCGCAAGCTCGCCGAGAACAACGGCGTCGACATCCGCTACTACAACATCATCTACGACGCGGTCGACGAGATCAAGGCGGCGATGACCGGCATGCTGCCTCCCGAGCAGCGCGAAGAGACCATCGGCACGGCCGAAATCCGGACGGTGTTCGTGGCCTCGAAGATCGGCACGGTGGCCGGATCCATGGTTACCGCCGGCCTTGTCAGGCGCGGGGCGCGCTTCCGTCTGCTGCGCGAGAACGTCGTCATCTACACCGGCGAGGTCGAATCGGTCCGGCGCATGAAGGACGATGTGCGCGAGGTCGCAACCGGCTTCGAGTGCGGCATCAAGCTGAAGAACTACAACGACATCAAGGAAGGCGACCTGCTCGAATTCTTCGAGGTCAGGGAAATCGCCCGAACGCTGTAAAGCCTCTTACCCCGGCCCTCACCCCGGCCCTCTCGCGCAAGCGGGAGAGTGAGAAGATTGGAGGGAAGACGGGTGCCCCCTCTCCCGCCTGCGGGAGAGGGTTGGGGTGAGGGTCCCTCGGCAGAGACCCGACCCATGCGACACAAACGATCGATCCCGAACCGCGGCTTTCGCGTTGCCGACCAGATCCAGCGCGACGTCGCCGAGCTGATCCGCGACCTGAAGGATCCGCGCATCGGCATGGTGACCGTCCACGCCGTCGAAGTCACGCCCGACTATGCGCACGCCACCGTGTTCTTCTCGGTTCTCGTCGGCGACGCCGGGGACTGCGAGGCGGCTCTGAACGAGGCTGCCGGCTTCATTCGCAATGGCCTGTTCAAGCGGCTGCAAATCCACACCGTGCCGACCCTGCACTTCAAGTTCGATCGCACCACCGAGCGTGCCGCCGAGCTGACGGCGCTGATCGCGCAGGCCAATGCCTCGCAGGCGAAGGACTGATGGCCTCGCGCAAGCCGCGCCGTCCGGTCGATGGTGTCCTCGTGCTCGACAAGCCCCTCGGCGTGTCAAGCAACGCCGCGCTGCAGATCGCGCGGCGCTTGCTCGGCGCTGAAAAGGCCGGCCACACCGGCACGCTCGACCCGCTCGCCACCGGCGTCTTGCCGCTCTGCTTCGGCGCCGCGACCAAGCTGGCGCAGGTCAGCCTCGACGCCGACAAGCGATATCTCGCGACGCTGCGCTTCGGCGCGACGACCAGCACGGGCGACCGAGAAGGCGAGGTGCTGAGCTCGGCAGGCGCCAGCGTCGGCCGCGACGAGCTCGAGGCAGCCTGCGCCAGGTTCACGGGCCGGCTCAGACAGCGGCCGCCGATGCACTCGGCCCTGAAAAAAGACGGCAAGCCGCTCTATGAATACGCGCGCGCCGGCATCGAGGTCGAGCGCGTCGAACGCGAGGCGACGGTGCACGCGATCGCCATCGTCGACGGCGAAGCCGACCTCTGGACGATCGACGTCGCCTGCAGCAAGGGCACCTACATCCGGACGCTGGCGGAAGACCTCGGCCGGGCCCTCGGCTGCGGCGCCCACTTGTGGGCGTTGCGCCGGACCGGCAGCGGCCACCTGTCGCTGGTGGACAGCGTGACCATCGAGGCGCTCGAAGCGGTGCCGGAGGAACGGCGGGCCTCGATGCTGCTGCCCGCGGACGCGCTGGTCGCTCACTGGCCGGCGATCCAGCTCGGCGACGACGAAGCCGGCAGGTTCCTCGCCGGCATGCGCCGGCCGGTCGATCTGGCCGACGCGCCCACAGTCCGGGTCTACGGCCCGGACCCGGCGGCATTTCTCGGCATCGGCCACGTCGTCGCCGGCGAGCTGATCGCCACCCGCCTGCTCAGTCCGGCCGAAGTCGGCCGCATCGCCGCACCGACTTGCCAATCCTTCGTATCCGCAGGCCTCACGCCATGACCCGTCAGATCAGAAACATCGCCATCATCGCCCACGTCGACCACGGCAAAACCACGCTGGTCGACCAGCTGCTCCGCCAGAGCGGCACCTTTCGGGCCAACGAGAAAGTGTCGGAGCGCGTCATGGACTCGAACGACCTCGAGCGCGAGCGCGGCATCACGATCCTGGCCAAGAACTGCGCCGTGGAGTGGAAGGGCACCCACATCAACATCGTCGACACGCCCGGCCACGCCGACTTCGGCGGCGAGGTGGAGCGGGTCCTGTCGATGGTCGATTCCGTGCTCCTGCTGGTCGACGCAGTCGAAGGGCCCATGCCGCAGACCCGCTTCGTCACCAGGAAGGCACTGGCGCTCGGCCTGAAGCCGATCGTCGTCGTCAACAAGGTCGACCGGCCCGGAGCGCGCGAAGACTACGTCGTCAACGCCACCTTCGACCTGTTCGACAAGCTCGGGGCGACCGAAGCCCAGCTCGACTTTCCGGTCATCTATGCCTCCGGCCTGAACGGCTGGGCCACGCTCGCCAAGGGCGAGGTCGGCACCGACCTGGCGCCCTTGTTCGACGCCGTGCTCGAGCATGTGCCTGCGCACGAGGGCGCGCCGGAGGATCCGTTGCAGTTGCAGATCTGTTCGCTCGACTATTCGACCTACGTCGGCCGGATCGGCATCGGCCGCATCAATCAGGGCACCCTGAGGCCGATGCAGGATGTCGCCGTCTATTCCGGGCCGGATTCGACCCCGATCAAGGCGCGCGTCAACCAGGTGCTGAAATTCGAGGGCCTCGAGCGACAGCAAGCGACCGAGGCGGGGCCGGGCGACATCGTCCTGATCAACGGCATCGAAGGAATCGGCATCGGCGTGACCCTGACCGACCTGGAGCGGCCGCTGCCGCTGCCGATGCTGCAGGTCGACGAACCGACGCTGA
This sequence comes from Pseudomonadota bacterium, assembly GCA_030946925.1. Lineage (GTDB taxonomy): Bacteria > Pseudomonadota > Gammaproteobacteria > Burkholderiales > Burkholderiaceae_C > Schlegelella_A. The sequence goes on along the minus strand of JALYXU010000187.1, from coordinate 33,477 downwards.
CCATGAATTTCTGCGTCAACAACTCGCCGCTGGCGGGGCGCGAAGGCAAGTTCGTGACCAGCAGGCAGATCAAGGAACGGCTCGACCGCGAGCTGCAGTCGAACGTCGCGCTCAAGGTGGCGGACACCGACGAAGACGGCATCTTCGAAGTCTCGGGGCGCGGCGAGCTGCACCTGACCATCCTGCTCGAGAACATGCGCCGGGAAGGCTATGAACTAGCCGTATCGAAACCGCGCGTCGTCTTTCACGATACCGACGGCGAACGGCAGGAGCCGATCGAGCAGGTCACCGCGGACGTCGAAGACCAGCACCAGGGCGCCGTGATGCAAGCACTCGGCGAGCGCAAGGCCGAGCTCGTCAACATGGAGTCCGACGGCCGCGGCCGGGTCCGACTGGACTACAAGATTCCGGCACGCGGCCTGATCGGCTTTCAGAACGAGTTCTTGAACCTGACCCGCGGCACCGGCCTCATCAGCAACATCTTCGACGGCTACGAGGCCTACAAGGGCGAGATCGAAGGCCGAAAGAACGGAGTCCTGATCAGCCAGGACGACGGCGAGGCCGTGACGTACTCATTGGGCAAGCTCGACGACCGCGGCCGCATGTTCGTCAAGGCCGGCGATCCGCTCTACGAAGGCATGATCATCGGCATCCACAGCCGGGACAATGATCTGGTCGTCAACGCGGTCCGCGGCAAGCAGCTCACGAATTTCCGCGTCTCCGGCAAGGAAGACGCCATCAAGATCACGCCGCCGATTCAGCTGACGCTCGAGTACGCAGTCGAGTTCATCGCCGATGACGAGCTGGTCGAGATCACTCCCAAGTCAATTCGCATCCGGAAGCGCCATCTCAAGGAGCATGAGCGGAAGAAGGCTGCCAGGGAGAACTGAGCGAGCCGCTGGGCGCACCAGTGGACGTCTCTATCAGTTTACATAATATACATTGTCGCGCATGTCGCTGCGTACGACGCGGATCGACTAGTAGCCGAATGAGCTGTCTTCAATGATGCTGGCATCCACCTGCTGGTCGAAGCTGGTCACGCCGATGGCTGGTTTTTCCGGGCGTGGCTTGTCGAGGGGCCGGCAAATGGTGCTCTGCAGACGCGCCAGTCGGTCGGACCGCTCGATCGCGGCGAAGACTGCCTCTGGGGCCGTCATCAGGGCGAACGGATTGCTGATTTCGGGTGTCGATTCCATGGGGCGGCGTCCTCGGAGTGTGTTGCGTCGCCGCAATGTAGACAGCGTCGACCACCCGCGGAAGATGGTGCCGCGCGATTTGTAACGTCAGGCCGACACTGACAGCGCTGTCAGGGTGACGTCGTCGTCGCGTCTGCAACGACCCGAAGAACCATTTACCGACAGCGTCTTAAGAGTGCTTGTTAAAGCTTATTCTCACGTCGCTTCAACTTCTCCCTGAGGTCCGAATAAGCACTCGAAGTTGCGGCTGGTTGCCGAAGCGATGGCTGAAACGGACAGCCCTTTCAGCTCGGCGAGCTGTTTTGCGACCCATGGCACGTATGCGGGCATGTTGGTCTTGCCGCGAAAGGGCGCCGGGGCGAGATACGGACTGTCGGTCTCGATCAGGCATCGCTCCGTCGGCACGAATGCGGCAACCTCGCGCAGGGCTTCGGCGTTCTTGAAGGTGAGGATCCCGGAGAACGAGATATAGAAGCCGAGCTCGAGAGCGGCGCGGGCGAACTCAGCCGATTCCGTGAAGCAGTGGAAGACGCCCCGGGCGCGGCCGCCACCCTCCTCCCTGACCAGCTGCAACGTGTCGTCGGCGGCACTGCGCGTGTGAATCACTAGGGGGAGATCGGCTTGGAGGGCGGCCCGGATATGGACGCGAAAGCGCTGCCGTTGCCATTCCATGTCGGCCACGCTGCGGTTGCCGAGACGGAAATAATCGAGACCCGTCTCGCCGATGGCGACGACCTTCGGCAGTGCTGCCAGCTCAAGGAGATCGTTGACGCCGGGCTCGCGCACATCTTCGTTGTCCGGATGAACGCCGACGCTGCACCAGAGATTGGCATGGCTGGTGGCGATCGCATGCACCGCCGGAAATTCTTCGAGCGTGGTGCAGATGCAAAGGGCTCGGTCGACTTGCGCCTCGGCCATGGCTGCAAGCACTTCGGGCAGCCTGTCCGCAAGGCCGGCAAAGTTCAGATGACAGTGCGAGTCGACGAACACGGGAGCGATCCCGGAGTCTCAGATCGTCTGGGTCGGCTTCGCGGAGGACAGCGACGTGCCGAGGGTTTCTTCGACGCGCTGGCGGAGAGCCCGGCTCTTCTCGTCGTTCGGGAACCGGACGCCGACGCCCTGAGTCCGGCCCCCGGAGGCGTTGGCCGGGGTAATCCAACCAACCTTGCCCGCGACCGGATAGCGCTGCGGGTCGTCGGGCAGCGAGAGCAGCAGGTAGATGTCTTCGCCGAGCTTGTAGTCCCGCGTCGTCGGGACGAATATCCCGCCCTCGGTGAACATCGGCATGTAGGCGGCGTAGAGAGCGCCCTTTTCGCGAAACACCAGCTGGATGACGCTCGGCCGCGACGCTGGAACCGCCGCGATGGCTGGGCCAGGCGTTGCGGCGCGGACGGCAGGTTCGCTCATTCTTTGGAGTGTATCGACTCGATTCCCCGCCCATGGCCAGCGATCCGAGGCTTTTGCAACGCTCGGCGCCCCTGCTCGACGAGACTTTCCACGCTCAGCTCGACGATCCAGGGATGCTCGTCGTTCTCGGCAAATCGGGTCAGCGCGCCAGACCACGCCGACAGCCCTGCCAGCGGCGTGTCCCCTGCGACCGATGCGGCCGGGAAATACCGCGGTGCCGCGCCCATGCTGACGCAGGCGGCGTCGTGGCAAAGCTTCTGCAAGGTCTCGACGACCCGCGGCAGTGCCCAGCCTCGGAGCGCCGAGGCGTCACCGGCCGCGACCCGACCCGGCAAGGCCCGCCAGGCCGCCGCATCGATCCCCAGCGCCGCCATGTCCGCTGCTTCCTGCGGCTGACCTGCAGCGGCATCGAGGAGCGTTTCCGAGACTGCGACGCCTTGCGCGCGGAGCCAGGCCAGGGCTTCCTCGCGCGGCGGCGTGGGCAGAGAGACGGCCTGGCAGCGGCTGCGGATGGTCGGCAACAGGCTGGCAGGCGAGGCAGTGCTCAAGACGAATCGCGCGTTGCCAGCCGGCTCCTCGAGTGTTTTCAGGAAGGCGTTGCCGGCGATGTCATTCATTCGCTCGGCTGGGTGAACGACCACCGCCTTGCCGCGGCCCCGCCCGGAGGTCGTCGAGGCGAATGCAACAACGGCGCGGACGTCGTCGACACGGATTTCCTTGCTCGGCTTCTTCTTGCCCGATCGTGCCTCGGTCCCGTCTTCGCCGTCGACAGCCCAGCCCAGTTGTTCACGCAGCGCTTCCGGGACCACCACCAGCAGATCCGGATGCGTCCTCGCCATGACCAGGCGGCAGCTCGCGCAGCTGCCGCATGGCCTGGAGTCGATGGGCACCGCGTCGTTCTCGCAGAGCCACGCCTGTCCGAGCAGCATCGCCAGCTCGAACTGACCGACCGCTCCCGGCCCATGCACGAGCAGCGCATGGGCGCGGCTGCTGCCGAGGACATGGCGCAGCGGCGCTTTCAGCCACGGCAATGTGGCGGCGACGGCGTCAGACATGGATGCGATCGAGCAAGACCGCCCTCACCTGCGCGGCGACGGCCTCAAGCGAACCGCCGGCGTCGATGCGGACGATCCGCGATGGCGCCTGCTCCATGCGGGCCCGGTAGCCGTTCGCGACCCGAGCGAAAAACGAGGAATCCTCGGACTCGAATCGATCTGCCGTGCGGCCGGCGGACCGACGTTGCGCGGCAAGCTCGGGATCGATGTCGAACCAGAGCGTCAGGTCGGGCTGGAGGCCTTGATGAACCGCGCTTTCCAGTCCCGTCAACAATTCGAGCGACTGGCCGCGGCCATGGCCTTGATACGCAAAGCTGGCGTCGCTGAATCGGTCGCAAAGGACGATCTCGCCTCTCTCCAGGGCGGGCACGATCACCCTGACAAGATGATCGCGACGTGCCGCAAACAGGAGCAGCGTTTCACTGACACCGTCCATGGGCGCGTGCAGCACGAGCTCGCGCAACTGCTCGGCGAGCGCTGTCCCGCCGGGCTCCCGGGTACAGACGACGCGTCCACCCATGGCTCGAAGTTGCGCGGCCGCAGGCTGAACGTGAGTCGACTTTCCGGCACCGTCGATGCCCTCGAAAGTGATGAACCGGCTGTTCACGGCGGGCCGAGCTTGCGTTGATACCGGTTCACCGCCCGATTGTGATCGGCCAGCGTTTCGCTGAACTCGCTGCTGCCGTCACCCCGCGACACGAAATAGAGCGCCCGCGTCGGCGCCGGGTGAACCGCGGCAAGCAGGGCGGCGCGGCCGGGAATGGCGATCGGCGTCGGCGGCAGCCCGGTGCGCAGGTAGGTGTTGTATGGAGAGTCGGTGAGCAAGTCGCGCTTCCGCAGACTGCCGGCAAAGTCGGCACCGAGGCCGAAGATGATGGTCGGGTCGGTTTGCAGGGGCATGCCGATTCGCAAGCGATTGACGAACACGCCGGCGACGCGGCCACGGTCGGCTGGCGACCCGGTTTCCTTTTCGACGATCGAGGCCAGGGTCAAGGCGTCTGCGGGCGTCTTCAACGGACTGTCGGCCGCGCGCTCGAGCCAGGCTTCGGCAAGGTGCTTGTCCATCGCCCGATAAGCGCGCTTCAGCACCGCCAGGTCGCTCGAGCCTTTGCTGTAGGCATAGGTGTCGGGATGAAAGCGACCCTCCGGCGACATGCCGGCGGCACCGAGCGCCTGCATGATGTCGGCGTCGGTCATCGTCGCAGTGAGCGGCTTCAGCGCCTCGGCGTTGGAGAGCTCGGCGCGAATCTGGCGGAAGGTCCAGCCTTCGCCGAAGCGCACGACCGCAAGTGTCTCGTCGCCTCGCACCATCTTCTCGAGCAGCCCGATCGGCGTCGTCCCGGCCGGCGCCTCGTAGCTGCCCGCCCGTATTTTCCGGGACAGTCCGGACCAGCGAAACCATTGGTAGAGCGCTTCGGGAAACGTGGCGACCCCGGCGCGAACCCAGGCCTGGGCGATCTGTCGCGGCGAGTCGCCGGCGTCGATCGACAGCTCGACCGGATCGACGCGAAGTCGCAGCGGTTGGTGCAGCCACCACCAGCAGCCTGCCGCGGCTGCGGCCACGCCGAGCAACAGCAGCGCGAAAGCGATGCGCAGAAATCTCATCACTCTGCGACCGCCCCGCAAGCCCTCGTCCTCGACACCACGCCAACCATGCCTGCTGATGATAATGGCGCATGGATTCAACCCTTTCGCTGCACGGCGTGTGCGACATCGCCGACTGGGGTGTCATCCGGGCCGACGGCGTGGATGCCGACAAGTTTCTCCAAGGTCAATTGACGAACGATGTCATCGGCCTCGATGCCGCTCACGCGCGCCTCGCCGGTTTCTGCTCCGCCAAGGGCCGTCTGCAAGCCAGCTTCGTCGTCTGGCGCACAGGCGACGACGGCTTCCTCCTCGCCTGCTCGCGGAGCTTGCTGGCGCCGACCTTGAAGCGGTTGTCGATGTTTGTTCTGCGCGCGCGCTGCAAGCTGAGCGATGCGAGCGGCACGCTGACACTGCGCGGTGCCGCAGGGACGGCTGCCGATGGATTGCTCGGCGATCTCGGTGTGTGGTCCCGACGCGATCTCGACGGCCGCACGGCGATCCGGCTCCCGGATGCGGACGGCGTGAAACGGGCTCTGCTCGTCGCCGCGGCCGGTCCTGACGCTGCTCCGGTTGCGGGCGGCTTGACGATTGACGCCTGGCGCTGGCTCGAGGTGCGCAGCGGCGTCGTCACGATCGAGGCCGCGACTGTCGATCGCTTCGTTCCGCAGATGGTCAATTACGAGATCGTCGGCGGCGTCGATTTCCAGAAAGGTTGTTATCCCGGCCAGGAAGTGGTGGCGCGCAGCCAGTACCGCGGCACGACCAAGCGACGCACGCTGCTGTTCGACACCGACCAGACCGCCGTCGCGGGCCAGGACGTGGTCTCGAGCGCCGTGCCCGGGGAGCCCGTCGGCACCGTGGCCAGCGCGGCGGCCTGGCCAGGCCGACCCGGCGGCAGCGCGCTGGTCGAGGTGCGGTTGTCCGCTCTCGACACCGATCTGCATCTCGGCTCGGTCGATGGTCCGCTGCTGCGTCGTGCCGAGCTGCCTTACTCGATCGGCCTCGAGGGCCGGCCGGCAACCTGAGCAACGCTGGCCGATCGCCGACGACTGCGTAGTCGGATTTGGCTGCGAACGGTGCGCGAGCTCTACATCTACTACCGGGTTCGTTCCAGCGCAACGGCAGAGGCGAAGCAGGCGGTTGCGGCCATGCAGCGCGAGCTCCGCGCCTCGCACCCCGGCCTGCAGACGCGGCTGCTGCGGCGATCAGAGCAGGCGCCGGCCAGCGAGACCTGGATGGAGGTCTATGCGTCGAATTGCACCGCCGAAGCGGTCGTGATCGGCGCCGCCTTCGAAGCCGAGCTCGAGACCCGCGCCGAGGCCCTTGCCGAATTCACCGACGGGCAGCGCCACACCGAACGCTTCGAGCCCTTCGAACCGTCCCAGCCCTGACCTCAGATGGCGCGGATCATCTCGACGTGGGCGATGCCCACTTCGTCGAATACCGGTCCGCGGCGCGTGAAGCCGGCGCGCTCGTAGAACGTCGCGGCCGACATCTGCGCATGCAGCATCGCCTCGCGTTCGCCGCGCGCCCGCGCCGCACCGAGGAGCGCTTCGAGGACGTCCCTGCCGACGCCGTTGTGACGGGAGCCGGCGACCACTGCCATGCGGCCGATCTTGGCGACTCCCGGAACGTGCTCGAGCATGCGGCCCGTCGCGAGCGCGCGTCCGAGCCGGTTGAAGGCGACGGCGTGGATCGCGTCGGCGTCGCCGTCGTCCCATTCCATCTCGGCAGGGATCTGCTGTTCCTCGATGAACACGGCCGTGCGGATCGCCTGCGCCGGTACGGCGAGCTCGCTCCAGGCGCCGAGCCGGACCTCGACCATGGGCTGGCCCGATTCGAAGCGGTCGAAAAGCTCGCGCAGCACCTGCGGGACCGGCTTCGCTGCGGTGGCTTCGGGATCGGCGAAGACGTAGGTGAGCGAGCCTGAAACCAGCAACTGCTCCTGCCTGAAGACACCGCCGAGGAAACCGATCGACGACTTGCCGATGCGGCCGCAGCGCAAGCCGATGTCGAGCACGTCGTCATAGCGCGCCGAGCCCAGGTAGTCGAGCTCGGCCTTGCGCACGAAGAGATCGCCGTCGAGGCTGCGCATGGTCTCTGCGTAGGGAATGGCCAGCGCCCGCCAGTAGCCGGCCATGGCCGTGTCGAGGTAGGTGAGGTAGTGACCGTTGAAGACGATCTTCTGGGCATCGATCTCGGACCAGCGCACGCGCAGCCGCTCGAAAAACCGGAAGTCGGAACGTTGCATCGAGGCCTTCGAGAAAGCGGCTGCGAGTGTGCCAGACTGCGCCGCATGGCCCTCATCAACTACATCACCCAGGTCCAGATCGAGCACGGCGCGTTGCAGCTGTTGGCGCAGGAATGCGAGCGGTCCGGAATCAGGAAGCCGCTCGTCGTCAGCGATGCCGGCGTTCGCGCCGCCGGCTTGCTCGATCGCGCCCTTGCGGCGCTAGGCGGCCTGCCGTGCGCGGTCTTCGACGCGACGCCGTCGAATCCGACCGAAGCGGCGGTGCGGCTGGCCGCGCAGGTCTACGTCGAGAACGGCTGCGACGGGCTCGTGGCCGTCGGCGGCGGCTCGAGCATCGATCTGGCCAAGGGCGTCGCCATCGCCGCAACGCATCCCGGACCTCTCAAGACCTACGCCACGATCGAAGGCGGCAGCCAGAAGATCAGCGACCGGGTCGCGCCCCTGATCGCCGTGCCGACGACCGCGGGGACCGGCAGCGAGGTGGCGCGCGGCGCCATCGTGATCGTCGACGACGGCCGCAAGCTCGGCTTCCACAGCTGGCATCTGGTGCCGAAGACCGCCCTGCTCGACCCCGATCTCACGCTCGGCCTGCCGCCTTTTTTGACCGCCGCCACCGGCATGGACGCGATCGCCCATTGCATGGAGACTTTCATGGCGCCGGCCGTCAACCCGCCGGCAGATGGCATCGGCCTGGACGGCCTCGAGCGGGCCTGGCGCCACATCGAGCGGGCAACCCGCAATGGCGCCGACCGCGAGGCGCGCTGGAACATGATGAGCGCGAGCATGCAAGGCGCGATGGCGTTCCAGAAGGGTCTCGGCTGCGTGCACAGCCTGAGCCACAGCCTCGGCGGCGTCGACCCGAAGCTGCATCACGGCACCCTGAATGCGATGTTTCTTCCGGAAGTCGTCAAGTTCAACGCCAGCGCGGAGTCGATGCGCGAGAACCGCAGGTTGGCGCGCATGGCGCATGCCATGGGCGTCGAGCAGCGCCAGGACGATGACGGCGGCGAGGCCATCGCCGCGGCGCTGCGTGCAATGAACGTGCGGCTCGGCTTGCCCTCGGGGCTAGCTGCGCTGGGCGTGACCGCGGCGCATTACGACCGCATCATCGACGGCGCCATGGCCGATCACTGCCACAAGACCAACCCGCGCCTGGCCACCCGTGCCGACTATGTGCGGATGCTCGACGCGTCGATGTAGACGGTGGTGGCGGTCGTGGTCGTCGTCTCGACGACCGTCGCAGCGATCTCGCCGATGACGACGGGCGGCGATGTCGGCCCCGCTGCTGCCGCCGGCCCGTCCGTCGCCGCTGCGGCGTCGGACGCAGGCACCGCCGCGTCGACCTCTGCGGAGTCGATCGCAGTCGCCGACGACGACGGCGCCGAAGGCCATGCGGCGAGGTAGTCGCGCCAGTGCGGCTCTTCGAGCCCCGCGAGCGTCTCGCGGACGAACCCGATCTCCCGCTCGTACTCGTTCTCGGTGAAGCCGCCGCGCATTTTCTGGAACCGGCAGTAAAGCAGATACGTGTTCATCACGTCGGTTTCGCAATAGCGCCGGATCTCGTCGCGCCGGCCCTCGAGATAGGCCGGATAGACTTGGGCCCCGTCCATCCCGAGCTTGCCCGGAAAGCCGCAGATCTTGGCCATCGCGTCGAGCGGGGCGTTGGCGCGCGGCTGGTACATCGCCAACAGGTCCATCAGGTCGAGATGCCGGGTGTGATAGCGGCCGATGTAGTTGTTCCAGCGGTACTCGCGGTCCTCGTCGCCCATGTCCCAGTACTTGCTGGCGACGACGCCGTGGCGCATGCCGCGATAGTGCAGCACGGGCAGATCGAAGCCGCCGCCGTTCCAGGTCACGAGCTGCGGCTGGTGCCGCTCGACAAGATTGAAGAAGGATTGGACGACCCTGCCTTCCTGGCTTGCGCCGTCCATCTCACGGTCGACGATGGAATGGATCCGCAGCCCATCAGCGTTGCGAAACACGCAGCTGATGACCAGGATGCGCTGCAGGTACAGCGGCATGAAATCGCTCTTGCCGCGCTCCTTTCGCTCGGTGACTTCCGCCGCGTAGACGCCGGCGTCGTCGACTGCGCTTTCGATCTGTCGCAACGCGCGCAGGCCGGCGACGTCGGGAATGGTCTCGATATCGAAAACGAGGACTGGCCAGGACGCCATGAAATCGCGCTGCCGACGCAGGACGCCTGTCAGCGCGGCGGCAGGAGCTTTGCCGGATCGATTGGCTTGCCCTGCTTTCGGATTTCGAAATGCAGCTGAACGCTCTCCGCGTCGCTCGACCCCATCTCTGCAATCTTCTGGCCACGGCGGACCGTCTGGTCGTCCTTGACGAGCAGCGTCTGGTTGTGTGCGTAGGCAGTCAGATAGGTGGCGTTGTGCTTGAGGATGACGAGGTTGCCGTAGCCACGCAGCCCCGAGCCTGCGTAGACGACCCGACCGTCGGCGGCGGCGAGCACCGGATCGCCGGGCTTGCCGCGAAAGACCAGACCCTTGTTGCGGGCGTCATCGAACGGGGTCGCCACCGCGGTCGTCGCCGGCCAGCCCCATGTGATGTCGTCATTGCTGTCGCGAGGCTCGGCGGCTGGCGCCGGAACCGGCAGCGGCGCCGGCACCGGGGGCGCTGCGATGGCCACCGGCGGCGACGCGTTCGATGCGGATGGCGGCGGTGAGGACCCCGCGACCGTGCTCGGCTTCGCCTCGAGGGGTTTCGCTTCCGGCCGCGCCGTGGCGATCGGGCGAGTCGTCACGACCGCCGCGTCGCTGCCCGGCGGGATTACCCGCAACGCCTGGCCGACCTCGATCAGATTCGGGTTATCCAGCTCGTTCCAACGCACCAGGTCTTTCCAGTTCTGGCCGTTGTCGAGGCTGATCCGGATCAGCGTGTCGCCTGCCTTGACGGTGTAGTACCCGGGCCTGCCCACGTTCTCCGATGCGCCGGGGCGGGTTGTCGCATCGACTGCGCTCGCCGCTGCCGACACCGGGCTGGCCGCCGCGACAGTCGCGCGTGGCGTTGCCGAACGTTCCTCGACCGGCGCACGGTTCGGCGGGCTGGCGCAACCGGACAAGCCGAAGGCGACGAGGCCCACCGCTCCCAAATGCCATCGCCACAAAGGCCATCGCCACAAGGCCGAGCCGTCGATCACGCGCATGGAGCCAATTCGTTCTTCATTCTGCAAGCCCGGATTTTAAAGGCACGAAGCGAACTTCCTCGTGCAGGCGCCGCTCGTAGCCATGCTCGTGTCGATCGACGACGACGAGCGCCTGACCGCGGCCCCCCTGCTCGATCGGCGACACCAGCCGCCCACCCACTGCGAGTTGCGTCAGCCACGCCTCGGGCAGCTCCGCAGCGCCCGCGGCAGAGATGATGCTGTCGTACGGCGCCCCGGGCGCGTGACCACGCATGCCGTCGCCGAAGACCAGGCGCAAGCGTGCCGCGCGCATCGGCTCGAGCACCACCTGGGCCTTGCTGTAAAGCGGCTTCAGGCGCTCGATCGAGACCACCCGGCTCGACATCTCGCAAAGCAGCGCTGCCTGATAGCCGCAGCCGGTGCCGATCTCGAGAACCGCGCCGAGGTCGCCGCGTCGGCGCGCATTGGCGCCGGCGAACAGCAGCTCGAACATGCGAGCGACCACCGATGGCTTCGAAATGGTCTGGCCGTGGCCGATCGGCAGGCTGGTGTCTTCATAGGCCTGCGTCGCCAACGCGGTGTCGACAAACAGGTGGCGCGGCACGCGTGCGAACGCCGCCAGCACCTTGGGCTCACCGACGCCGCTTCCACGGAGGCGCTCGGCCATGCGCTTTCGGACGTCTGCCGAGTCGAGGCCATGACCGGAGGGAACATTGCGCCGCCGGGCCTCGGCATGCGCGGCGGCGACGTCTCGCTGCGGCCGGAGCACGACCTTCGGAACTGCCGCTGTGGAGGCGGCGAGGCGATCGAGCCTAAGCGGAAATTTGAGCCGCGGCCGATCGCCGGCGGTCATCCAATTGCCTTCGTCGCCCAATCACGCCAACCCTGCAGGTTGGCGTGGTCGGTGAGGTCCACGTGCAGCGGCGTGATCGACACCTGGTGGTTGTTGGTGGCGTAAAAATCGGTACCGGGACCGGCCTCCCGCACGTCGCCCGCCGGGCCGATCCAGAACAGTGTCTCGCCGTGGGGACTGACCTGCCTGATCACCGCCTCGCTCGAATGCCGCCGGCCGAGCCGTGTGAAGCAGACCGGCAGATTGTCGGCATCGGCCCGGTTCGGGATGTTGACGTTGAGCAGATAGTGCGGCGCCTGCGGCGGCGCGCGCAGCACCTGCTCGATGACACGCCGCGCCGCACGGCTGGCCGCGTCGAGATGGGCCCAACCCTTCTCGACCTGCGAGAAGGCGATTGCCGGGATGCCGAACAGGTAGCCTTCCATCGCTGCGGCGACCGTGCCCGAGTAGACGGTGTCGTCGCCCATGTTGGCGCCTTGGTTGATGCCGGACACGACCAGGTCGGGGCGCCGTTCGAGCAGCCCCGACAAGGCGATGTGAACGCAGTCCGAGGGCGTGCCGTTGATGTAGCGAAAGCCGTTGCTTGCGGTGTAGACGGAAAGGCCGCGATTGAGCGTCAGAGAGTTCGATGTGCCGCTCGCGTTCTGCTCCGGCGCGACCACCTCGAGCTCCCCCAGCCCTTGGCAGGCTGCGACCAGTGCGGCAAGGCCGGGTGCCAGGTAGCCGTCGTCGTTGGCGATCAGAATCCGCATCGATCGATTGTAGGGACGGGCCTTGGCCGTGGCGCCCGCGCTAAAGGCGCTGCGTATCATCGTGCGACGACCGGACAACGATCCTGCGACCGCCGGCATCCGCCGACACCTGCTCCACGAAAGGCTCGAGATGCATGCATGGCTTTGCGACAACCCGATCGGCGTCGAGGCGCTGCGTTGGCAAGAGCTGCCCACGCCGGAGCCGAAGCCAGGCCAGGTCCGGGTTGCGATCCGCGCCGCGAGCCTGAATTTTCCAGACTTGCTCATCGTTCAAAACAAGTATCAGATCAAGCCGCCTTTGCCGTTCGTCCCTGGCTCCGAATATGCCGGCGTGATCGACGCCGTCGGCGCCGGGGTGACGCACCTGAAGCTCGGCGATGCCGTCGCGACTTGCGGCGGTACCGGCGGCTTCGCCACCCATGCCTGCGTCGATGCCGCCCTTGTCATGTCGCTGCCCGCCGGCTTCGCGTTCGATGACGCAGCTGCCTTCATCCTCACCTACGGCACCACCCACCACGCCCTCTTCGACCGGGCCCAGCTCAAGGCCGGCGAGACCCTGCTCGTGCTCGGTGCAGCCGGCGGCGTCGGCACGGCCGCCATCCAGCTCGGCAAGATCGCCGGTGCGCGGGTGATTGCCGCTGCGTCGAGCGACGAAAAATGCGAGCTGTGCAAGTCGATCGGTGCCGATGCAACGATCAACTACAGCAGCGGCAATATTCGCGACGCCCTCAAGTCGCTCACCAACGGCATGGGCGCCGATGTCGTCTACGACCCGGTCGGAGGCGATCTGGCCGAGCCGGTGTTTCGCTCGATTGCCTGGCGCGGCCGTTACCTGGTCGTCGGCTTCGCGCAAGGCGCGATCCCGGCCCTGCCTTTCAACCTCGCATTGCTGAAGGGCGCGTCGATCGTCGGCGTGTTCTGGGGCGATTTCGCGCGGCGCGAGCCGAAGGCAAATGCCAAGGCACTCGCCGAGCTGGCCGGCTGGTACGCCGAGGGCAAGGTCAAGCCGGTGATCGATCAGCGACTGCCGATGCCGGAGCTTGCGGCGGCCTACGCCCGGATGGGCAGCCGCCAGGTGCGCGGCAAGCTGGTCATGACCAACGACTGAACCGGCGCACGGACGACGCCGGCCTCGACCGACTACCTGGCGGCGGTCGGCGGGCTCAGGTTCATGAACGGGATCGGCGCACTGCCGTAGACATTGACGGGGAGAACCCCGTTCCAGGTCTTCGCCTGCGTCATGGCGACCTCGATGCGGCGCAGCTCGAGCACGTCCTTGTTCTGGGCGAGGGCCGCATTCTGGATCTTCAGGGCGTCGGCTTGCGCGGTCGCCACCTTCAGGTTGGCATAGGCCTCGCCGTCGGCCTTCGCGCGCAGGGCGTTGGCTTCGGCCTCGGCGATCGCGACCTTCTGCTTCTGCTCGGCTTCCACCGTCCTCAGCTTGTTCTCGGCGCCCAGGCGCAGCTGCTCCTGGGTCACTTTCTCGTTGATGGCGTGCATGTACGAATCGGAGAAGGCGAAGTTGCGCATGTCGATGTTGATGACCTGGGCGCCGTACAGCGCCAGCTTCTCGCGCAATGCCGCGTAGATGTCGTTGGACACCTTCGAGCGTTGCGCAATCAGGTCGGGGGCGGTGTAGCGCGCCGTCACGGCCTTGAAGATTTCCTGGGTGGCCGTTTGCACGTACGACTGCAGATTGCCGTCGTGCGAGTACTTCTCGAAGACCTCGGAGACGCGGTCCGTGGCAATGCTGTAGCGCACCGTCAGGCTCACTTTCACCGGTTGCGTGTCGCTGGTGCTGCCCTCTGCGTTCTCGATGTCGGCGGTCTCGGCGCGAATGCTGAAATTGGACAGCTTCTGCCACGGTGGCAACACCGCCAGGCCTTCACCCTCGATGCCGACGATCTTGCCGAACTGGGTTACCACGCCGCGGCTGCCGGTCGGCACCGAATAGAACGGCCAGACCAGCAGCAGCGCCACCAGCAGGGCCACCGCGCCGACGATCCAGCGCAACGACGACCAGGTCAGTCGGCCGGCGCGCTGCGACAGATCCTGACGGATGGGTACCCGGGTGTCGTCGTTCATGTCGTTCCCCACGCGGTGCTGATGAGCAGTCCCGGCGACCGGCCGATCGGAGCTCCAGCCGACGCTGCAAGCGGACCGCCTCGCTATAATTGGCGGCTCGGTGGTGGCTGTAGCTCAGTTGGTAGAGTCCAGGATTGTGATTCCTGTTGTCGTGGGTTCGAGCCCCATCAGCCACCCCAATTCGAGCGATATGCCCCAACTGGGAAGGGCACGGCGAAGGGGCCGGCCCCGAGGGTGCGGGCGCGGCGTTCGAAGCAGCGCCGGCTGTGTCAGCGCGGCCCGCTCGCCGAAGCGTCCGCAGGCGCCGCCACCGTGTCGTTGATGCTCACCTTGTAGCGCGTCTTCAGCGCCGCGTAATAGGCCTGCGTTTCGGCGTCGCCCCAGACCCGCGCGTACTGGGCCTTCGCCTTGACTGCATCGGCGACGCTCGGGTCGCGGCCCGACAGCTTGGTGATCTTGGCGACGAGGTAGCCCTGATCGCCGAGGTCGACACCGACAAACGCCGGCAGGGTCGCGACCGGCGCCTTCAGCACTGCGTCAAGAACGTTGCCCGGCAGCTCTCGCGGCTGGGCGCGAGAGACGACCAGCGTGGTCTCCGACAGTGCAGTTGCCGGGGCAGCGCGCGCGGCGGCGAGCCGCTCGGCGCCGAGCCTTTTCGCCATCGCCGCGGCCTGGCTCGCCATCAGCTGCTGGCGAATCTTCTCCTTGACGTCGCCGAGCGGCAGCATGTGCGCGGGCGTGTCCTGGACCACACGCCCCGCCGCGAGCTGGTTGGCGCCGATGTCGATGGCTTTGGTGTTGTGCTTTTTCCGGATCGCATCGCTTGTGAACAGCGCGTCGAGAAACTTGGCGCTGCCGAGCGGCCCGCTCGCTCCAGGCGCCGGTTTGGCGGTGACGTGCTCCGCTTTCCTGATCTCGAGCTTCCACTTGTCGGCGGCGGGCTTGAGGCTGTCCGACTGCTCATAAACGGTGTCACCGAATTCGACGGCAGCGTCGGCGAAGCGTTTCTGCGCTTGTTGATTGCGGATCTCCGTCTCCATCTCGGGCCGGACCGACTCGAAGCTCTTCTTGTCGCCACCACGAACTTCGCGCAGGACGATGATGTGGTATCCGAAGTCGGTCTCGACAGGCCCGGCGATCTCCCCCGGCTTGAGCATGAATGCAGCGTTTTCGAAGGCCTTCAGGTCGAGCAACGAGCCTCGCCCGAAGAACTCCATGTCGCCGCCCTTCTTGGCCGTGCTGTCGTCGTCGGAACTCTTTGCCGCGAGCTCGGCAAACTTCTTCGGCTCGCGGCGGGCTTCGGCGGCCAGTGCCTCGGCTTTGGCCTTGGCCTTCTCGCGCTCGGCTTTAGGCGCATCCTTGGGCGCGGCGATCAGGATCTGACTGACGCGTCGCTCTTCCGGTGTCGTGTAGCGCTTCTCGTTCCCGGCGTAGTAGGTACGCAGGTCGGCCTCCGAGACCGCGATGCCCTTTTTCAGGCTGTCGAGGTCAAGCACCACGTACTCGATCGATGCCTCTTCGGGTGCCTGAAATTGCGCTGCGTGAGCCGGATCCTTGTAGAAGGCCTCGATCTGCGCGTCGCTCGGCACAGCCTTGTTCAGATAGTCCTTGGCCTCGAACCGCTGCACCTGCACTTCGCGCTGCTGGTACATCGCGTCGAGCGCCGCCGACGCCGCTGCCGCCGGTGCGATCGCCGAGTCGGCGACGCCTTGCAGCACTTGCCGTCGCGAGATGTCTTCGCGGAGCCGCTCGGCGAAGACCTCGGACGACATGCCGAGTGCGGCAAGGGCGTCGGCGTTGAGGCTGCCGTCCGGCCGGCGCAGCTGCGCGAACTGGGGATCGCTCTTGAACAATCTCTCGAGCCGGTCATCGGTCGTGACAAGGTGCAGCTTGTCGGCCGACACCAGCAACAGACGGTCGCGGATCAGCGACTCGAGCGCGAGGCTGCGCATTTCGGGCGATTCGAACAGCTTCGGGTCGAGGGTCGGCATCTGCCGCCGGGCCCGTTCGAGCCGCTCGCGCATTACCCCGTCGAGCTCGCCCTGGCTGATGCTGATGCCGGCCACCTTTGCCACCGACTGCTGGTCGCCGGCCGAAAATCGGCTGTAGCCCTGGATCCCGAAGAAGACGAACGAGGGGAAGACGAGCAGAACCAGAACGAACTGCAGGACACGGGTGTGACGGCGAAAAAAATCGAACATCCGGAGCGGCGATCAGCCGTGCTGAGATTGGTGGGTGCTGAGGGTTTCGAACCCCCGACCTACGCCTTGTAAAGGCGCCGCTCTACCGGCTGAGCTAAGCACCCGCGACCGGCCGCGCCGGAGCGAGATCAATTGAGCGCGTCTTTCAGCGCCTTGCCCGGTCGGAACTTCGGAACTTTGGCGGCCTTGATCTTGATCGGCTCGTTGGTGCGCGGATTGCGCCCGCTGCGGGCCGCGCGCTTGCTGACACTGAACGTTCCGAAGCCGACGAGCGAGACCGTGATGTTCTTCTTCAAGCTGGTCTTGACGCCGCCGATCATGGCCTCGAGCGCACGCGACGCGGCCGCCTTCGAGATGTCGGCCTGCCTGGCGATGTGCTCGATGAGTTCAGTTTTGTTCACAAATGTTTCCCCCTCAGGAAAGCTCGGATCTCGATGGAATTGACGGCTCGATGAAGCGGCCCTGGCGGCTGTGCGGGCGAAAACGATTACATCGTCGGCACTGCCCAGTGTCAAGCAGGGTTGGCGATTCTAGAGGTCACGCGGGCGACGAAAATGTTTCGCCGCTCATGAGGATCGTGCTTGACTTCCGGACTGCGACGGTGAAGCGGCTGCGACCGCTTGAGCAATCGCACGGCCGACGTCGACCGTCGTGGCGCGGCCGCCGAGATCCTGGGTCTTCGGGCCGCCGGACGCGGGGTCGAGCACCGCCTCGATCGCTTTGATCAAGGCGTCGTGCGCATCGCGGTGGCCGAGGAAATCGAGCATCAAGGCCCCCGACCAGATCTGGCCGATCGGGTTGGCGATGCCGCGACCGGCGATGTCCGGTGCCGAGCCGTGCACCGGCTCGAACACCGACGGATGTCGCCGCGACGGGTCGAGGTTGGCCGCCGGCGCGATGCCGATGGTGCCGGTGCAGGCCGGCCCGAGATCGCTCAGGATGTCGCCGAAGAGGTTGCTCGCGACGACGGTGTCGAACTGCTGTGGCCTTTGCACGAAATGCGCGGCCAGGATGTCGATGTGGAAGCGATCGACCCGCACTTGCGGAAAGCGCGTGGCCATGGCCTCGACGCGCTCGTCCCAGTACGGCATGGTGATGGCGATGCCGTTCGATTTGGTGGCCGATGTCAGGTGCCGCTTCGGCCGCGACGCGGCCAGCCTGAAGGCGTACTCGAGGACGCGGTCGACACCGAATCGCGACATCACCGTCTCCTGGACGACGATCTCCCGATCGGTCCCTTCGTACATGCGGCCGCCGATGCTCGAGTATTCGCCTTCGGTGTTCTCGCGCACGATCATCATGTCGATGTCGCCGGGCACCAGCCCGGCCAGCGGCGAGCTCACGCCCGGCATCAGCCGCGCCGGCCGCAGGTTGGCGTAGAGATCGAACTCGCGCCGGAATTTCAGCAGCGAGCCCCACAGCGACACGTGGTCGGGAATTTTCTCGGGCCAGCCGACCGCGCCGAAGAAGATGGCGTCGTGGCCGCCGATCTGCTCCTTCCAGTCGTCCGGCATCATGCTGCCGTGCTTCTCGTACCAGTTCCACGACGCGAAGTCGAAGTGGTCGAACGCGAGCTCGATGTCGAAGCGGCTGGCGACCGACTCGAGCGCGCGCAGGCCCTCGGGCATGACCTCGGTGCCGATGCCGTCGCCGGCGATGACGGCGATGCGATGCGATGACTTCATGCTGGAATCTCCTCGACGGGTTCGGGGCGCGCGAGCGCAGTCCCGGGTGAGCGAACGACGATGGCGACAGCGATGATCGTGAGCGCCATCCCGAGCAGCATGACCGGCGTGAACGACTCGCCGAACAGTGCCCAGGCCATCAGGGCGGTGCACGGCGGCACCAGATAAAGCAAGCTGGTCACGGCGGTTGCCTCGCCGCGCTGGATCAGCAGATAGAGCAAGGAACTGCCGCCGAGCGTCAGGACACCGACCGACCAGGCCATCGCCGCGACGAGGTTGGCGTGCCAGTCCATCATGCCGGGTTCGAGCAGCGCCAGCGGCACGCTGACGACCAGTGCGGCAAGCATCTGCACGGCGCTCGCGGTGCGCACGTCGCAGGGCCCGACGAAGCGCTTCTGGTACAGCGTGCCGATGGTGATGCTGAGCAAGGCGACCACGGCGAGGCCCAGGTTGAGCGAGGTCACCTCGCCCGTGCCGAGCTTCGGCCAAACCACCAGGGCCAGTCCGACGAAGCCGAGCAGCAGGCCGAGCCACTGCCGGACCGAGACCGCGGCGCCACCGGCACGCGGGCCGACGCCAGGCACCGACCGCATCAACCACAACGCTGTCAGGACCGGCTGCAGGCCGACCAGCAACGCGACCGTCCCGGCACCGATGCCGGCGTGCACCGCAGACCAGACGCCGCCGAGATAGCCGGCCTGCATCAGTACCCCGGTGATCGCGAGATGCACCCATTGCCGGCTCGATCCCGGCCAGTCGACGCGGGCCAGAACGATCCAGGCGACAAAACAGAGTGCCGACAAGGCGAACCGCCAAGACAGGAACGCGAACGGCGGCGAATGCGGCATCGCCAGCCGGGCGACGATGAAGCCGGTGCTCCAGATCAGCACGAACAGCCACGGCATCGCCCGCGCCCTCATCGAACCCGAGCGCGAATCTCGGGCAGCGCTTTTTGCAGGTAATAAATCATCGACCAGATCGTCAGAACGGCGGACACCAGGATCAGGCCGGTGCCCCACCACTGGGTGTCGATCAGGCCGAACAGCACGCCGTGATAAAGCAGGAATGGAATTGCCACCATCTGCACCACGGTCTTCAGCTTGCCGAGCATGTGCACCGCGACGCTGCGCGCGGCACCGATCTGGGCCATCCATTCGCGCAATGCCGAAATGGCGATCTCGCGGCCGATGATGACCAGGGCGATCAGGGCATGGAGGCGGCCGAGGTGGACCAGCACCAGCAACGCGGCGGTGACCAGGAACTTGTCGGCCACCGGGTCGAGAAAGGCGCCGAACGACGAGGTCATGTCGAGCTTGCGCGCGAGGTAGCCGTCGGCCCAGTCGGTCAGGGCGAAGACGATGAAGAGCGTCGTGCCGACGACGTTCTGGGTCTCGGTGGGCAGGCTGGTGTAGTAGACGCCGACGACCAGCGGGATCGCGACGATCCGGGCCCAGGTGAAAAGCGTCGGCAGGTTGAAGAACATCGGCGCGATTGTGACGCGCTGTCGGCACCGGCCGGGCTCAGTGGTCTAGTGTTCTCGGCTTGAACTTGCGGGCGTCGTTGAACAAAAACGTCTCGATGAATTTCCACGGCTTCGGCAGCTTCGCGACGTTGCCGAAGGGGCCGGCACGACGCACTGCGTCGGCAGCGATCTGCAAGGTGTCCTTGGCTTCGCGCGGCTCGCGCAGGACCTCGATCTTGCGGACGCTGCCGTCGCCGTTGAGCTCGATCTCGAGGACCGGGATCGCCAGCAGCATGTCGGGCACCTTGCCGAGGTAGGTGATCTCGGCGTTTGCCGCCACCATGCGCTCGGCTGCCTGCTTGCGCACCTCGGCCCACGACGCGACCGGCCTGGGCGCGGGCAAGGATTTCAGCGGTGCGACGCCCGGAGTCGACGTGACGGTCGGCAGCGGCGTCGCCCTGGCCGAAGCGACGGTCGCCGGCGCGCCGCCGCCTGTATCGCCCGGAGCGCGATCGCGCACCGCGGCGCAACCGGCGACGATGCCGGCGCTGAACAAAGCGACCGAGAGCCTGCCGACGCGACGATGCGTTGCGCGCGGCGCGATGACGGCGCTGTCAGTGCAGGGCACGATAGATCTCCTCGGCCAGTTCGTTCGAGATGCCTTCGACGCTTGCCAGGTCGGCGACGCTGGCGTGGCCGACGCCGCGGGCGCCGCCGAAGCGCTGCAGCAGTTTGGCGCGTTTCTTGGGCCCGATGCCGGCAATCTCCTCGAGCCGGCTGGCACCGGTGCGAACACTGGCACGGCGGGCCCGCATTCCGGTGATGGCGAAGCGATGCGCTTCGTCTCTGATCTGCGCCACCAGCATCAGGGCCGCCGATTCGCGGCCGAGGTAGATCTTCGGCCGGCCGTCGGCGAACACGAGCTCCTCCAGGCCGACCTTTCTGCCCTCGCCCTTTTCGACGCCGACGATCCGTGAGAGCTCGATGCCGAGCTCTTCGAAGACTTCCCGGGCGACCCCGACCTGGCCCTTGCCGCCGTCGACCAGGACGATGTCCGGCAGGCGCGCTTCGCCCGTGCTCGCCGCCTCGACCAGCTTGGCGTAGCGGCGGGTCAGCACCTGACGCATCGCCGCGTAGTCGTCGCCCGGGGTGATTCCGGCAATGTTGTAGCGACGGTATTGCGCGCTCTGCATCTTGTGCGCCTCGAACACCACGCACGAGGCCTGGGTCGACTCGCCTGCGGTGTGGCTGACGTCGAAGCATTCGACGCGGAACGCGTGCAGGTCTTCGACGACCAGATCGAGCGCCTCGACCAGGGCGCCGGTGCGCGCCTGCTGCGAGCCCTCCTCCGCCAGCAATTGCGCGAGACGCAAGGCCGCGCCGTGGATGCACATGTCGAGCCAGGCGCGGCGCTGCTCGCGCGGCTGGTGCTGCACGGTCACGCGCCCAGCCGCCTCGCCGGCCAGGGCCTCGACCAGCGTCTTGTCGACCGCGTGACTGACGACGAGCAAGGGTGGCAGGCCGCCCTCGAGGTAGTGCTGGGCGATGAATGCCTCGAGCACGCGGACCTCCGCCGATTTCTGCACGGCCCGCGGCGCGGCAGCGTCGCCAGCGCGGTCGCCGGCGACGCTGCTCTCGTGGTTCGGGCTGTCAACGTTCTCGCTCTCGACGTTCTCGCTGTCATCGTCCTCGCCGAAGTCGGCGACGTCGATCGCCGTCGCGACGTGCTTCGGAAAGTACGGACGGTCGCCCAGGTGGCGGCCGCCGCGCACCATCGCCAGGTTGACGCAGGCCCTGCCGCCGTCGACCTTGACTGCGAGGATGTCGGCGTCGCGGGTCCGGCCGCCGGTGTTGTCCTCGACCGCCTGCTGGTGCAGCACGCGGGCCAGGCTGCCGATCTGGTTTCGCAGCACGGCCGCCTGCTCGAACTGCAAGGCCTCGGCGCGCGCCATCATCTGCGCCTGCAGCGTGTCGAGCAGCTCCTGCTGGTCGCCGCGCAGGAAGCGCTCGGCGTTCCCGACATCGCGGGCGTAGTCGTCGACGCCGATGTAGTCGACACAAGGCCCCGAGCAGCGCTTGATCTGATAGAGCAGGCACGGCCTGGTGCGGTTGACGAAGACGGTGTCCTCGCAAGTCCGCAGGTGGAACACCTTCTGCAGCAGCTGGATCGAATCCTTGACTGCCCAGGCACTCGGAAACGGCCCGAAGTAGCGATGCTTCTGCTCGACCGCGCCGCGGTAGTAGGCAACGCGCGGAAAGCGTCCGGACTCGATCTTCAGATAGGGGTAGCTCTTGTCGTCGACGAAGCGGATGTTGAAGCGCGGCGCCAGCGACTTGATGAGGTTGTTCTCGAGCAGCAGCGCTTCGGCCTCCGAGCGGACGACCGTCGTCTCCATGCGGGCGATGCGCGAGATCATGTGCGCGACCCAGATCGCGTGCTCGCTGCCGGCCTGGCGCTTGGTGAAGTAGCTCGCGACGCGCTTTCTCAGGTCGCGGGCCTTGCCGACGTAGAGGACGCCGCCGTTGGCGTCGAAGTAGCGATACACCCCCGGCCGGTTCGGCAAGGCCGCCACTTCGGCGAGCAGCTGTTCACGCCGCGCCGCCGCATCTTTGGCGCTGCCATCGAGGCTGGGATCGACCGGCATCTCGCTCATCGCCGACGATTGTGCCGCGCTGCTCCGCGGGGCAAGCGCTGCCGATAATCAGTGCGATGCAGTGGAGCGTCTATTGCCGGGTCGTCGACAACTATGGCGACATCGGCGTCGCGTGGCGGCTTGCCGTCGACCTCGGCAGCCGCGGCGAGCATGTCCGTCTGGTCGTCGACGATGCATCGGCGCTGGCCTGGATGGCGCCCGGGGGCGCCCGCAACGTCGAGGTGGTGGCTTGGGACGCCGACATCGCAGCCGACGGCGATGTCTGGGTCGAGACCTTCGGTTGCGGTTGGTCGAAGGCTGCGACGATGCGGCTCGAAGCGATGCCGCGACCGCCGCTCTGCATCGATCTGGAGCATCTCAGCGCCGAGGCTTTCGTCGCCCGATCGCATGGCCTGCCGCTGCCGAGATTCAGCGCCGCCGGCGACGCCATTCCGACGTGGTTCTACTACCCCGGATTCGACGCCTTCAGCGGCGGGCTGTTGCGCGAGCCCGGGCTGCTGAGCCGGAGGCGCGCCTTCGGGGACGGCCGCGCCTGGCTCGCCGGAAGAGGGATCGAGCGCGGTGCCGGCGAACGCTGCGTCAGCTTGTTCTGCTACCCGAACCCTGCCCTCGAGGGTGTCCTGCAAGAGCTCGGCGATCGGCCGACTCTGCTGTTGCTCACACCGGGCCCCGCAACGACGCAGGCCGAGGCGTTGCTGGCCCGAGGCGTCGGTGCCGGCCGGCTTCGCGCCATCCGCTTGCCGGCCCTGCCGCAGCGCGAATTCGATTTGCTGCTATGGAGCACCGACCTCAATTTCGTGCGCGGCGAAGATTCTCTGGTGCGCGCGATCTGGGCCGGCGTGCCGTTCGTCTGGCAGGCCTACCCGCAGCACGACGGCGCGCACGTGGCCAAGGTCGAAGCCTTCCTGGCGGCTTTCCTCATCGGCGCGCCAGACGAGGTCGGCATACCGGTTCGCGATCTGTTCGCGCGCTGGAACGGTTTGCGTGCACCGGACCCGGCCACTGCGACCGGGCTGCAGGTTGCGCTGGCCACGGCATGGGCAGGCCACTGCAAGCGCCGGTGCAACCAGTTTGCCGCGCGGCCCGACCTCTGCACCGGCCTGCTCCGATTCGTCGCCTCGAAACGATAGAATCGAAGGCTTTGCGCACGCACCGGACACCGACATGAAGATCGCCCAGGAAATCAGAGCCGGCAACGTCATCATGCACGGCAAGGACCCGATGGTGGTGTTGAAAACCGAATACAGCCGCGGTGGCCGCAACTCGGCGACCGTGCGCATGAAGTTGAAGAGCCTGCTCAGCAATTCGGGGACCGAAGTCGTCTTCAAGGCCGACGACAAGATGGACCAGGTCATCCTCGACAAGAAGGAGTGCACGTACTCCTATTTCGCCGACCCCATGTATGCCTTCATGGACGCCGAGTACAACCAGTTCGAGGTCGAGTCCGAGAACATGGGCGACGCGATCCAGTACCTCGAGGACGGCATGCCGGTCGAGGTCGTTTTCTACGACGGCAAGGCGATTTCGGTCGAGCTGCCGACCACGCTGGTGCGCGAGATCGTCGATACCGAGCCCGCCGTCAAGGGAGACACCTCTGGCAAGGTCCTGAAGACGGCGAAGCTGGCAACCGGACTCGAGCTTTCGGTGCCGCTCTTCGTCCAGACCGGCGACAAGGTCGAGATCGACACCCGCACCAACGAGTACAAGAAGCGCGTCTAGGTCCAGGGCCTGGCACGCTCGCTGCGGCGAGGCGCCTGCGCAGACCACTCGCGCTCTGTGCCGTCGTTGACGGCATGATCGGCCGATGATGATCGACGTCGCGCAGATCCCCGTGCCGTTTCGTATGCAGCCGGGCATGCATCGGGCGGACCCGGGCTGGACCCCGCTCACGCCGTCGTCACCGGAAGGTCGCCACCTCCGCGAAAAGATGGCCGTCTTGTCCGCTTATGCCGATCAGGCCGTGTTGGCCGAGGCTGGATTCGATGCCTCTCCGGCGCTTGCGGCGATCGCCACCGAGGCAAGTCGCGCGGCACAAGCGGCCTTCTGCTTCGATGCCGCCGGCGATGTCTGTGCCGCGCCGCTCCTCGGTTGGTCGGTGCATGCCGGCGCGGTCGTCGGCGACGGCGATCCGGCGGTCGGTGAGCTGCTTCGCGGCCTGCCCGGATCGCGTCGCGCCGCCGCCCTCTTGAGCCTCGCCTTCGAGGAAGACTTCGCCGTCATCGATTCGGCGGCGCGGATCCCGTGGCTGGCGGTCTGCCTGCCGTCACGGTGGGCCCCGGAGCAAAAGGTCGGGCGACACTTCGCAGAGGTCCATGCACCGGTCGCCGACAACGCCGTGCTGCTTGCCGCGGCCGAGCCGCTGGTGCGTCTGGTGACCGGCCCGGCACGCTGGCGACGCGAGGTCTGGACACTGTCGGCGGATCCGCGGCTCCATCAGCATCCTGACCGCAGCCATGCTGTCTGGCCGGCCGACGCGGACGCCGATACGCTCGCGGGGATGGCGAGCTTTCGCCACGAGCAGCAAGCCTTCCTGCCGATCGCCGGGACCGGCCAGGCGGTCTTCACCATCCACGTGGACAGCCAACCCCTGCATGACGCTGTGACGTCGCGGCGACTGGCCCTGCGGCTACACGATTCGTTGGCCAGCATGAGCCTCGCGGTGCTCGCCTACCGCGGTCTCGACGTGGCACGCGAACGTCTGCTTGGCTGGCTGGCGGCGCGTGCCGCGTCCATGCCCGACGCAGCGTCGTGAAGCCCGCCGGCCTCAGCCCGGCGCGGGTCGCGCACGACGCCGACGGCACACCGGTCTCCGCCCGTTACGGCGATCTCTACCACCCGCGCCATGGCGCGCTGGCCCAGGCCCGCCATGTCTTCCTCGCCGGCAACGGCCTGCCGGAGCGGTGGCGACATCGGCGCCGTTTCGTGGTTCTCGAAACCGGCTTCGGACTCGGCAGCAATTTCCTGGCGACGTGGTCGGCGTGGCTGGCCGATCCCGGGCGCAGCCGGCAACTGTGGTTCGTCTCGATCGAGGCCCATCCGCTTCACAGCGATGACCTGGCGGCGGTGTCGCGCGACCCGGCGATCGCATCGCTCGCTGCCGAGTTGCACGCTGCCTGGCCGGCGCCGACGCGCAACGTGCATCGGCTCTCGATGTCCGGCGGTCGGGTCCAGCTGCTGCTCTTCTTCGGTGATGTGAGCGACGCGCTGACGCAAGTGGTCGCGACGGTCGACGCGTTCTATCTCGACGGCTTCGCGCCGGACCGAAATCCGGCGATGTGGGAGCCGCGTCTCTTCAAGGCGATGGCGCGGATCGCCGCCGTCGGCGCGACGGTCGCGACCTGGTCGGTCGCCAACGCAGTGGGCAAGGGCCTCACTGCTGCCGGCTTTGCGGTGCGGCGCACCGCCGGCATCGGCGGCAAGCGCGAGATCACGCTCGCTGTCTTCACACCGCGCTTTCGACCGCGTGCCTCGTCACGGCGCCAGCCGGAGATAGACCAGCGGCTGCAGCCGTGTCAGGACTCCGTGATGGAAACGGATATGGCGCAGATGCCGTCGGCAGAGCGAGTCGAACGGGTCGTCATCGTCGGTGCCGGGCTGGCTGGTTGCGCCGTCGCCTGGGCCTTGGCAGAACAAGGCATCGCCTCGCTGGTGCTGGATCGCCAAGGCGAGATCGCCAGCGAGGGCTCGGGCCAGGCGGCGGGCATCTTCCACGGCGTCGTCCACCGTGATGACGGGCGGCATGCGAGGTTCAACCGGGCCGCAGCCCTCGAGGTCCACCGCCAGGTGGCGATCGCGATCTCGCGGCACGGCGTCCGCGGCGGCTATGACGGCCTGATTCGCCTCGACCGGAGTGCGCCCGGTGCCGACGACATCGAGGCAACGATCGAAGGCCTCGGCTTGCCGGCGGCCTATGTCCGCGGCCTCGATGCCGACGCAGCCAGCCGATTTGCCGGCGTGACGATCGGCCGGCCGGGCTGGCTCTTCCGGTGCGGCGGCTGGGTCGAGCCCCGCGGCCTGGCGCGTTCCTACATCGAGCGATCCAAGGGCCTTGTCCGGATGCGCATGAACGTCGAGGTCTCGGCGGTGCGCCACATCGATGGTCGCTGGCATCTGTTCGACGCCGCGGCAAGGTCGATCGAGTCGGCGTCGACGCTGGTCCTGGCGAACGCCGGCGATGCGGCGAGGCTGATCCAGAACAGCGACTGGCCGCTCGAGCAGCGCCGCGGCCAGCTCAGTGGTGTCGCTGTTGCCGACTGGCCTGGCGCGGCGTCCTTGCGCATGCCGATCGCGGGCTCGGGCTACCTGCTTCCCGCCATCGACGGCGTGCTCTGGTTCGGCGCGACTTCGCAAGCCGGCGACGACGATCCGTCCGTGCGCTTCGCCGATCACGCCGCCAATCTGGAAGGTCTGCGTGGCCTTGTCGCGGCCTCGCCGCAGTTCGATGCGGCAGCGCTCGCCGGCCGAACCGGCTTTCGTTGTGCGAGCCGCGATCGCTTGCCGATCGTCGGTGCGGTTCCGCTCGGGTCCATCGGCAGTGCGGTTCTCGGCAACCTCGACGCCAGCGCACAGTCACCGAGGCCCGAGCATCCGCGCTTCGCGCCGCGCGCCCCTGGACTTTTCGTGATGACCGGACTCGGCTCGCGAGGCATCGCCTGGTCGGCTCTGGCTGCGCAATGCCTGGCGTCGACGATGACCGGTGCTCCCGCGCCGCTCGAAGCCGACCTGCTCGATGCGATCGACCCGGCGCGTTTTGCGAGCCGGAACTGGCGCCGCCGTCGGGCGCCCGGAACCCGTGCGGACGGGGCCACGCCGGGATCGGCTCAGCCGCCCGTGGGCAGCATCGTCGGTGGCTCGACAGGGGGCTGAGCGGCTCCGTCTGCAGCGCCGGCAGCCTCGGTGCCCGGCTCGCCCGAGACCTTGCGGCCGGCGCGGTCCTTTTCCTTTTCTTCCTTTTTCTTCTTCTTCGCAAGCTCTCGTTGTCTCTTCTCGAATGAATAGTTCGGTTTGGCCACGGGCCGTCCTTACGGGGTGCTGCACGGAGCGTGCACGGGGGCGGAGGTTACGCGCTTTTGTTTCGCCGGCGCAGGGGCGACGGTGTCAGAACGTCAGCGTCTGCACACCATTGGCCGTTCCGAGCAGGCAGATGTCGGCGTGACGACGGGCGAAGATGCCGCAACAGACGACGCCCGGCCACTGGTTGACTTCAGTCTCCAGGCCGCGCGGGTCGTCGATCGACAGGCCGTGCACATCGATGATCGCGCCGCCGTTGTCGCTGATGAAGCCCTGGCGGAGTTCCGGCGTGCCGCCGCGGCCGACGAAGCGGCGCGACACCTGGGCGACTGCCATCGGCACGACTTCGACCGGCAGCGGAAAGCGGCCGAGCCGCTCGACCAGCTTCGACGCGTCGGCGATGCAGACGAAGCGCGCCGCCAGGTCGGCGACGATCTTTTCTCGCGTCAGCGCGCCACCCCCGCCCTTGATCAAGCAGCCGGAGCGATCGATCTCGTCGGCGCCGTCGACATAGAGATCGAGCCCCTCGACATCGCCGGCGGCGACGACGCGAACGCCGATCGCCCGGAGGCGCGCGCTGCTCGCCTCGCTGCTCGAGACCGCGCCGGCCACGCCCGGGGCCAGCGTCGCCAGCGCATCGATGAAGCAATTCACCGTCGAGCCCGTGCCGACGCCGATGATGCTGCCCGGGACGACGTAGGCGAGCGCGGCCAAGCCCACTTGGCGCTTGAACTCCGCGGGGTCGCCGGGCATCGGCGCACTGCTCATCGCGGCCCGATCATGTGTTCGGGGACGACCCAGGCATCGAACTGCTCGGCGCTCAGCCAGCCCGAGGCGATGGCCGCCTCGCGCAGGGTCGATCCGCTCTGGTGCGCGCTTTTCGCGATCTTGGCCGCCTTGTCGTAGCCGATGTGCGGAGTGAGCGCGGTGACAAGCATCAGCGAGCGCTGCACCAGCTCGGCGATGCGTTCGCGATCGGGCTCGATGCCGCGGGCGCAGTGCATGTCGAAGCTGCGTGCGCCGTCGCCGAGCAATCGCACGCTCTGCAGGAAGTTGTGGATCAGGACCGGCTTGAAGACGTTGAGCTCGAAGTTGCCGGAGGCGCCGGCGATGTTGATGGCGACGTCGTTGCCGAAGACCTGCGCCGACAGCATCGTCAGGGCTTCGCATTGGGTCGGATTGACCTTGCCAGGCATGATCGAGCTGCCCGGCTCGTTCTCCGGGATGCGAATCTCGCCCAGCCCGGAGCGCGGCCCCGAGGCCAGCCAGCGCACGTCGTTGGCGATCTTCATGAACGAAGCCGCCAGCGTCTTCAGGGCGCCGTGGCCGTGGACGATGGCGTCGTGGGCGGCCAGCGCCTCGTACTTGTTCGGAGCCGAGACGAACGGCAAGCCGGTGCGCAACGAAATCTCGGCCGCGACCCGTTCGCCGAACTCGGGCGGCGCGTTCAGGCCGGTGCCCACCGCGGTGCCGCCGAGCGCCAGCTCGCAGAGATGCGGCAGCGACGCGGCGATGTGGGCTCGGCCGTGGTCGAGCTGCGCCACCCAACCGGAGATCTCCTGCCCGAGCGTCAGCGGCGTCGCGTCCTGCAGGTGGGTGCGGCCGATCTTGACGATCTCGGCGAAGCCTTGCGCCTTGCCCTGCAGCGTCGTTCGCAACGCCTCGACCGCCGGCAGCAGCCGGTGCATGACCGCCTCCACCGCGGCCACGCTCATGGCGGTCGGGAAGACGTCGTTCGACGACTGGCTCCGATTGACGTCGTCGTTCGGATGGACCGACCGTGCCTCGCCGGCCGCGCCGCCGAGCAGCTGCGACGCACGATTGGCCAGCACCTCGTTCATGTTCATGTTCGTCTGCGTGCCCGAGCCGGTCTGCCAGACCGCGAGGGGGAACTCGGCGTCGTGCCGGCCGGCAAGCACTTCGTCGGCCGCGGCGACGATGGCATCGGCTTTGCCCTCGACGAGCGTGCCGAGCGCGCGGTTGACGACGGCGGCGCTGCGCTTGACGAGGGCGAGGGCCCGGATCAGCTCCGGCGCCATTCTTTCGGTCGAGATGTCGAAGTGATGCAGCGACCGTTCGGTCTGCGCACCCCAAAGCCGATCGGCCGGCACGGCGATCTCGCCGAAGCTGTCTTTCTCGATGCGTCGCTCGGTCATGGAAAGGCGCTTGCGAGTCCTCGCAGAAGCGGAATCGGGGGCAACGCCTCAGTATGCAACGGCAATGCCAGAATCCGCCCGCCCATGTTCAACGTCCCCTATCCGCTTGCCCGCCCGTTCCTGTTCGGCCTCGACCCGGAGCAGGCCCACGAACTGACTCTCGCGGCATTGGCGACGATCCAGCGGACGCCGCTGGTCTGCGCGGTGTCGTCGCCACGCATCGACGACCCCGTCACCCTGGCCGGCCTTCGCTTTCCCAACCGGATCGGCCTTGCCGCCGGGCTCGACAAGAACGGCCGCTGCATCGACGCCTTCGGCGCGATGGGATTCGGCAGCGTCGAGGTGGGCACGGTGACGCCGATGGCCCAGCCCGGCAACCCCAAGCCGCGCCTGTTCCGCCTGCCCGAGGCCCGCGCCCTGATCAACCGCCTCGGCTTCAACAACGACGGTCTCGGCGTTTTCATCGGCAACGTCCGCCGGGCCCGCTTTCGCCAGAGCGGCGGCATCCTCGGCCTCAACATCGGCAAGAACGCGGCGACGCCGATCGAGCGCGCGAGCGACGACTATCTGGCCTGCCTTGCTGCTGTCTATCCGCACGCCGACTACGTGACGGTCAACGTCTCGAGCCCGAACACGAGCCAACTGCGCGAGCTGCAGGGCGAAGCGATGCTCGACAAGCTGCTGGCGGCTCTCCGGTCCCGGCAACGCGAGCTTGCCGGCCAGCACGGCCGCGAGGTGCCGATCTTCCTGAAGATCGCGCCCGACCTCGATTCAGGTCAGCTCGAGTCGATTGCGGCGACGCTCCGGCGCCATGCGATCGATGGCGTCGTCGCCACCAACACGACGCTGGCGCGCGACGGTGTCGCCGCCCTGTCGCACGGCAACGAGCTCGGCGGTCTGTCCGGAGGGCCACTGCTGGCGCCGTCGAATCGCATCGTCGGCGCCCTGCGGGCCGCGCTTGGCCCGACCTTTCCGATCATCGGCGTGGGCGGCGTCACCAGCGTGGCCGATGCGCTGGCCAAGCAGGCCGCCGGCGCCGACATCGTGCAGATCTACACCGGCCTCATCTATGCAGGCCCGGCGCTCGTCGGCGCCGCGGCGCGCGCCCTGCAGGCTCGGCGATGAGCAGCGCCGTCGGCCGCCCGGGTGCTACCGCCATGGCATCGCTGCTGCTCGCTGCGGCCTCCGGCTGCACCGTGCTGCCCGTCATCACGCCGGACCTGGCTCACTGGGACCCCGGCAGCGTTCGGCTGCAAACGGCGAACGGAAGCATTCTTTCGGCGGAACGAAGCCGCGAGATCATCGCCAGGCTGGCCGGTGGCGATGGCGCAGAGTCGGATGCGCTGACGCGCCATCTGGCGCTCGAGCAGACCGTCGCCGGCACGCCGCTCAGCCTCGGCAACCGCGTCACGCTGCTGGAGAACGGCCCGGACACCTATGCGGCGATGCTCGATGCGATCGCCGGCGCGCGCGATCACATCAACTTGGAGACCTACATCCTCGAAGGCGATGCGGCCGGCGAACGCTTCGCCGATGCATTGATCGGCAAGCAGCGGGCAGGCGTGCAAGTGAACCTGATCCGCGACAGCGTCGGCAGCCTCGGCACGCCGAACGCGTTCTTCCAGCGTCTGACCGACGCCGGCGTTCAGGTCGTCGAGTTCAATCCCGTCAACCCGCTCAACGCCAAGGCCGGCTGGGACGTCAACCAACGCGACCATCGAAAGCTTCTGATCGTCGATGGCCGCGTCGCCGTGCTCGGTGGCATCAACATCAGCAGCGTCTATTCGGGTGGCTCCTCGCCCGGTGGCAGCACCGGCAACAAGGGGAAGGACGCGCTGCCGTGGCGCGACACCGACCTCCTGATCGAAGGGCCGGTCGTCGCGTCGCTGCAGAAGCTGTTCCTGGAGACGTGGGACGACCAGAAGGCCCCGGCCCCGGCCCAGCGCGACTACTACCCGGCGCTCGAGCGCGTCGGCAGCGAAGTGGTGCGCGCCATCGGCAGCTCGCCCGACGAGCCCTTCAGCCAGATTTACGTGACCTTGATCTCTGCCATCAACAGCGCAGAGACACAAATCCTCCTGACCAACGCCTACTTCGTGCCGGATCCGCAGCTGATGCGAGCACTCGTGGGCGCCGTGCAGCGCGGCGTCGACGTCAAGCTGATCGTGCCGAGCGTGACCGATTCGTCGCTGGTCTTTCATGCCGGCCGATCGCACTACGACGAGCTGCTGCGCGGTGGCGTCAAGCTCTACGAACGCAAGGAGGCGCTGCTGCATGCGAAGACGGTCCTGATCGATGGTGTCTGGTCGACCGTCGGCTCCACCAACCTGGACTGGCGCAGCTTCCTACACAACCAGGAGTTGACAGCCGTCATTCTCGGACCGGGGTTCGGCGACAAGATGCGCCAGGCCTTCGAGCGTGATCTGCTGGCCTCGAACCCGATCACTCTGGAGACATGGCAGAGGCGTCCGGCGGGCAACCGGGCCATGGAGTGGTTCGCACGTCTCTGGGAGTACTGGCTTTGATCGGCTTGCCCTTGTCGTTGGCGAAATGTCTGAAGACGCTCGCGCTGGCCTGCGCCGGGTGGATGTTCATCTCGGCGGCCGCTGCCCAGGACGCGGCAAGCCTGCACAGCAGCTACGCGGCGCTCCGCGACAGGCTCGAGCACAACGCCTTCGGCCGGCCCCTGGTGCTCGACTCGGTCCAGTCGGCAGGCGACCTCAAGGGCGACGTCTACGCCGTGGTCGATCATCCCTTCGGCGCGGTGGCATCGTCGCTGGGCTCGATCGAGCATTGGTGCGACATCCTGATCCTCCATCTCAACGTCAAGCGCTGCCGCGTCAATGCTGCGAAGAAAGGACTCGATCTTGTCGTCGGCCGCAAATTCGATCAGCCGGTCGAAGACGCCTATGGGCTGCAGTTCGATTTCCGGGCGAGCGCGCCGACCGCCGACTACCTGCAGGTTCACCTGAGCGCCGACGAAGGGCCGCTCAGCACCAGGAACTACCGGATTCTCGTCGAGGCGGTGCCGCTGGATCCGAGGCGGACCATGATCCACATGTCGTACGCGTACGGTTATGGCTTCGCCGCCAAGGTGGCGATGCAAACTTATCTTGCGACGGTAGGCCGCGCCAAGATCGGCTTCTCGGTCACCGGGCAAAAGGACGGCAAGCCGGTTTACGTCAATGGCGTGCTCGGGCTGCTGGAGCGCAACACGATGCGCTACTACCTCGCCATCGATGCCTACCTGAGCGCGACCCCGCTCCCGGCGGGCGATCAGGTCGAGAAACGAATCCGCGACTGGTACGCAAGCACCGAGCGCTACGCGGCCCAGCTTCACGAGATGGAGCAGGCCGACTATCTGGACATGAAACGCAAGGAAATCCGTCGCCAGCAGGAAGGCTGACCGAGCCGGCAGCGCCGGAGCCGCGGCCCGCGGAAGGCTAGCCGAGCGCGACGCCGGTCTTCGCTTGCAACTCGTCGCGCGAGACACCCTCGGCAATCTCGACGACGGCGAGGCCCTTGGCCGTCACGTCCATCACAGCCAGGTCGGTGATGATGCGATTGACGACGCCAAGGCCTGTCAGCGGCAGGGTGCACGCGGGCAGGATCTTCAAGTCGAAGCTGCCGTCCTTTTTCTTCGCTACGTGCTCCATCAAGACCAGGACGCGGGCGACCCCGGCGACAAGGTCCATCGCCCCGCCCATCCCCTTGACCATCTTGCCGGGGATCATCCAGTTGGCGAGGTCGCCCTTCTCCGACACCTGCATGGCGCCGAGGATCGCCACGTCGATGTGCCCGCCGCGGATCATCCCGAACGACGACGCGCTGTCGAAGTAGGACCCGCCCGGCAGTAGCGTCACGGTCTCCTTGCCGGCGTTGATCAGATCGGGGTCGACGTCAGCTTCGAGCGGATAGGGACCGACGCCGAGCACGCCGTTCTCCGACTGCAAGACCACGTGCACCCCGGCAGGGATGTAG
>JALYXU010000304.1 GCA_030946925.1 Pseudomonadota bacterium | reverse complement strand
GCCAGGGCGACGGCAAGCGCGCTGTAGCCGGTGAAGACGCCCACCTCGATGGCGCGGCGGGCGCCGATCGAGCGCACCAGCAGCGCCATGAACTGGGCCTGCTCCGGGCCGATCTGCATGCCGGCATGCGGCTGCGACCGGGTCGCTTCGCGCAGGCCCGTCTGCGCCGGATGCTCGCGGACCGAGTGCGCCAGCAAGTAGGCGTGCAAGATGTCGTCGACGTTGGTTCTGCGGTTGGCCACGGCGTGTCTCGTTCAGGACGCTCAGGGTGTCTCGGACGCATCGAAGTCGAGCTCGACGCGGGCGCCGCTCGGGTCGACGCAGAAGAGCTGCCAGAGCTTCGAGCCGGTCTGCCGGCGCAGCGTGTAGGCGATCGACGCCGCATCGAGACGGCGCGTGACATCGGCCAGACCACTGGCCGAGAACGCCATGTGGTCGAGCACGCCGCTGCGCTGCGCCGGCATCGGCCGGCCCGCGACGATGTGCAGCACTGCCTGGCCCGATGCGTACAGCCAGGCGCCGGGAAAGCCGAGCTCGGGTCGGGGCCCCGGCTCGAGGCCGAGCACGCCGACGTAGAACGCAAGCGTCGCTTCGAGATCGTCGGCAAGGACGGTGAAATGGTTCATCGCATGAATCATCGAGGGCTCCTCAGGCGGTGATGGGGTCCGGCTCCAGCGCCAGCGCCGCGCGGGCCTGCCGCGACACCGTCTCCGGCGAACAACCGTGCAGGCGGTGGTCCGACCAGACCTGCCGCCAGCGGCGTGCGCCCGGCGTGCCGTGACGCAGGCCGAGCAGATGCCGCGAGACGTGGCTCCAGGGCTCGCCGCTGGTTGCCACCTGTGTCATGTAGCGGACCATCGCGGCCTCCACGGCGTCGCGATCGACGGTCGTGGCCGGCGCGCCGAAGAAGCGGGCGTCCCAGGTGCTCATCGCGAACGGCTCGTGATAGGCGTGCCGGCCGACCATCACGCCGTCGACCTCGTGCAGCCGGGTCTCGATCGCGTCGACGCCGGCAATGCCGCCGTTGACGACGATCGTCAAGCCAGGAAAGTCGTCCTTCAGGCGACGCGCAGTGTCGTAGCGCAGCGGCGGCAGCTCGCGGTTCTGCTTCGGGCTGAGGCCCTTCAGCCAGGCACTGCGGGCGTGGACGATGAAGACCGCGCAGCCGCCGCGCTGGCTGACCGTGCCGACGAAATCGCGGACGAAGGCATAGTCGTCGTGGCGGTCGATGCCGATCCGGTGCTTGACGCTGACCGGCACCGAGACGGAGTCGCGGATCGCCTTCACCGCATCGGCAACGAGCTCGGGCTCGGCCATCAGGCAGGCGCCGAAGGCACCGCGCTGGACCCGTTCGCTCGGGCAGCCGCAGTTGAGGTTGATCTCGTCGTAGCCCCATCGCTCGCCCAGCCGGGCGCAGATTGCCAGATCGGCCGGCTCGCTGCCGCCGAGCTGCAGGGCCAGCGGGTGCTCGGCGGCGTCGAAGTCGAGATGCCGGGCGACGTCGCCGTGCAGCAGCGCCCCTGTCGTCACCATCTCGGTATAGAGCCGGGCTTGCCGGGTCAGCAGCCGATGGAAGAAGCGACAGTGCCGATCCGTCCAGTCCATCATCGGTGCGACCGACAGGCGCCAGGGCGATGCAGCGATGGCCGTCACCGCGCGATTGTGCGGGCGCCGCCGGTCCGCCGTTGCCGTGCTGCTGTTCACACACAGATGTAACGTCGCTTTGAAATGTGTCGGTTGCACATTTAATATGAGCGCCTTGGCCGGATCCCTCGGCCGTTTGTCGGAGTCGACCCATGAATCATCGTCAACCTTCCCCGAGCCGATCGTCCGTTCGCCTTGTCCTGACCCAGGTCGCATGGGCCGCTGCGCTTGTCGCCGGATGCGGCGGCGGTGGATCGACCGGCTCTGTCGTCGATTCGCAAGCCGCTGGCGCAATGAACGGACGCTCGTTCGCGACCGGCGCCATCACCGGATTCGGCTCGGTGATCGTCAACGGCGTCCGCTTCGACGACTCGGTCGCGGCGGTCGCCGACGACGACGGCAACGTCGGCAGGAGCACCGATCTCAAGCTCGGCATGACCCTGGAGATCCACGGCGACGCCATCGCCGACGACGCCACCGGCTCGCACTCGATCGCCCGCGCGATCGTCTTCGGCGCCGCGCTGCTCGGCCCGGTCAGTGCCGTCGATGCGGCGACCAAGACCCTGGTCGTGCTCGGGCAGACCGTGCACGTCCTCGACACCACCGTGCTCGACGACCGCCTCGTCGGCGGCTTCGCC
Source organism: Pseudomonadota bacterium (assembly GCA_030946925.1). Classification (GTDB taxonomy): domain Bacteria; phylum Pseudomonadota; class Gammaproteobacteria; order Burkholderiales; family Burkholderiaceae_C; genus Schlegelella_A. The sequence goes on along the minus strand of JALYXU010000304.1, from coordinate 802 downwards.
GGCATCGCGGTCGGCTCGGTCCTGGAGATCCACGGCCAGCTGGAAGCGACGACCGGAGCCTATAGCGCGAGCCGCGCCGGCCCGTCGCTGGCAGCGGCCGGCTTCAAGATCCGCGGCATCGTCGGCAGCCTCGACAGCGTCGCCAAGACCTTCCGCATCGGCGGCACGTCGATCTCGTATGCGACCGTTGCCAATGTCCCGGTCGACCTGGCCAACGGCAGCCTGATCAGCGTCCGCCTGCAGACCGCGCAGGTCGCAGGGAACTGGGTCGCCACCCGGATCTCGAGCAGCAAGCCACGCGCCGACGACGGCGATGCCGCGCGCATCGAAGGCGCCATCACCGCGTTCACGTCGACCACGCAATTCAGCGTCAACGGCATCGCCGTCGATGCCAGCCACGCCCAGTTCGACAAGGGCATGGTCGGTCTCGTGCTCGGTGCCCAGGTCGAGGTTCGCGGCGTCTCGAGCAACGGCGTCATCACGGCGACCCGGGTCACCGTGGAATCGCACCAGGAGGTTCATGACCGCGGCTTCGAATTGCATGGTGCAGTGACGGCACTCGATGCGGTGGCCAAGAGCTTCGTCCTGCGCGGCGTCACGGTCAGCTACGCCGATCCGGCGGTGCGATTCGACGACGGCGGCGCCGCGACCCTCGCCGTCGGCGTCCAGCTCGAAGCGCAAGGCACGCTTTCCGCCGACGGCACGAAGTTGCTGGCGAGCCGGATCGAGTTCGGCAAGTAATCGATCGACGTGCTGGAGGCGGCCACGGTCTGGTCGGCTCAGGCCCGCCTCGTTGCGGGCC
>JALYXU010000156.1 GCA_030946925.1 Pseudomonadota bacterium | reverse complement strand
TGGTCGACCGCTTGCACCACCGCCGGCATCCCGCCGAGCAGACGCTCTACATATGACCGCCTCGCCTGCTGCGCCAGTGCCGTTGGGTTGGCGGGGGTGGGCATTGGATTGGGGTGCGATCCGTCCTGGCGTGATCTCGTTCGACTCTACACCACGGCCCCGGCATTCGGGTCCTCGGGATCGTGCGTCTTAGCCGCCGAACCGGCAAGATCGTCACGCCTGACGCCGAGCCACATGGCAATCGCGGCAGCGACGAAAACCGACGAGTAGATGCCGAACAGGATGCCGATCGTCAGCGCGATCGCGAAGTAGTGCAGCGTCGGGCCGCCGAAGATCAGCATCGACAGCACCATCATCTGGGTCGAGCCGTGGGTGATGACGGTGCGGCTGATCGTGCTGGTGATGGCGTGGTCGATCACCTGCTCGGTGTTGAGCTTGCGGTAGCGCCGGAACGACTCGCGGATCCGGTCGAAGATGACCACCGACTCGTTGACCGAATAGCCGAGCACGGCGAGCACCGCGGCCAGCACAGACAGCGAAAACTCCCACTGGAAGAAGGCGAAAAAGCCCAGGATGATGACGACGTCGTGCAGGTTGGCGACGATCGCCGCGACCGAGAACTTCCACTCGAATCGGAACGCCAGGTAGATCATGATGCCGATGACAACGAAGGCGAGCGCCTTGGCGCCGTCCTCGGCGAGCTCCTTGCCCACCTGCGGACCGACCACTTCGCTGCGCGAGAGGCGGACCGGCTCGACGGTGCCGGCGGCGCAGACCTGGCGCGACGCCGACTGGCCCGGATCGGCGCTGGTTCCGCTGCCGGTGCCGCTCGAGATCGTGCCGCCTTCGGCCTTGCAAAGCAGCGAGAAGACCCGGGCGGTCAGATCGCTTTGCTTCAGGTCGGCGCGCAGCGGCACCCGGATCATCACGTCGCGCGAGCTGCCGAAGTTCTGCACCAGCACGTCGCCGAGGCCGAGCGTCTCGACGTTCGCTCGCACCTTCGGGACGTCGGCCGACTGCGCATAGGCGACCTCGATCACGGTGCCGCCGGTGAACTCGATCGAGAAGTGCAGGCCGCGCGTCGCCAGGAAAAAGACCGCGGCCAGGAACGTCAATCCGGAGATGACGTTGAAGACCAGCGCGTGGCGCATGAACGGAATGTCGCGCCGGATCCGAAAGAACTCCATCGATGCGTCTCTGTTGTGCCTGGTCGCCGGTCGGCCTCAGGTGGTCTTGGCCGGCACCGCGGCGCCGGGTTTCCAGACCTGTCCGATCGAGACGCTCTTCAGCCGCTTCTGCCGGCCGTACCAGAGGTTGACCAGGCCGCGCGAGAACATCACCGCCGAGAACATCGAGGTGATGATGCCGAGGCAGTGGACGATCGCGAAGCCGCGCACCGGCCCGGAGCCGAATGCGAGCAGCGCCAGGCCGGCGATCAGCGTCGTCACGTTCGAGTCGAGGATGGTGGCGAAGGCGCGCTCGTAGCCGGTGCTGATCGCCGCCTGCGGCGAGGCGCCGCCGCGCAGCTCCTCGCGCACCCGCTCGTTGATCAGCACGTTGGCGTCGATCGCCATGCCGAGCGCCAGGGCGACGGCGGCGATGCCGGGCAGCGTCAGCGTCGCCTGCAGCATCGACAGCACCGCCACCAGCAACAGCAGATTGAAGGCCAACGCCAGGGTCGAGATGATCCCGAACAGCTGGTAGTAGACGCACATGAAGATAGCGATCGCGGCGAAGCCGTACATCACGCTCTCGAAGCCCTTGGCGATGTTCTCGGCGCCCAGGCTCGGCCCGATCGTCCGCTCCTCGATGATCTCCATCGGCGCTGCCAGCGAGCCGGCGCGCAGCAGCAGCGCGGTGTCGTTGGCCTCGGCGGTGGTCATGCTGCCGGAAATCTGGAAGCGGTTGCCGAGCTCGCTGCGGATCACCGGCGCGGTGACGACCTCGCCCTTGCCTTTTTCGAACAGCAGGATCGCCATCCGCTTGCCGACGTTCTCGCGTGAGATGTCGCGCATGCTCCGGGCGCCCTTGGCGTCGACCGTCAGGTGCACCGCCGGCTGGTGGTTCTCGTCGAAGCCGGGTTGGGCATCGGTGAGGTTTTCGCCGGTGATGATGACCTGGCGCTTGACGACGATCGGCGTGCCGCGCCGCTCGACGTAGCGCTCGTCGCCGAACGGCACCGGCCCGGAGCCGTTCTCGGCAGCGCGTGCTTCGCTGCTGTCGTCGGCCATGCGCATCTCGAGGGTGGCGGTGCGGCCGATGATGTCCTTGGCCTTGGCGGTGTCCTGCACTCCCGGCAGCTCGACGACGACGCGGTCGCCGCCTTGCTGCTGGATGATCGGCTCGGCCACGCCGAGCTCGTTGACGCGGTTGTGCAGCGTCGTGATGTTCTGCGTGATCGCCGCCGACTGGACCCGCTTCGCGGCGTCGGCCTTCAGCACGCCGGTCAGCT
>JALYXU010000237.1 GCA_030946925.1 Pseudomonadota bacterium | reverse complement strand
GGCGGCGACCACCGGGCCGGCCAGCGGGCCACGGCCGACCTCGTCGACGCCGGCCATCAGGCCAGTCACGTCGACGAGCAGACGGAGCTTGTCGGCGCGGAGAAAAGTCTTGGCGTGCATGGGTCTTTTCAGTGCAGCAGCACCGCCTCGATCGCCTCGGTGGCGAGGCGTGCGGTGTCCCGACGCAGCGCATGGTGGATCGACTCGAAGCGAACACGCAAGGCATCGCAAGCGGCAGGATCGTCGAGCCAAGCGAACGCCGCGCCGGCTATTTTCGCGGCGGTGGCGCCGCCCTGCAGCAGCTCCGGCACAGCGGCGTCTTTCAACAGGATGTTCGGCAGCGACACCCAGGGCAGATAGGCCATCCGCTTGCCCATCTGCCAGGTCAGCGCATGCATCGCGTAGACGACGACCATCGGCCGCTTGAAGAGTGCCGTCTCGAGCGTCGCGGTGCCGCTGGCGACGATCGCGACGTCGCAGGCGGCGAGGGCGTCGTGGCCGCCGCCGTCGAGGAGCGCGATCGGTGCGGCGGCGGCGTACTGTCGACGAATCGGCTCGATGACATGGCGCAGCCCCGTGACCACCGGGACCACGAACTGCAGGCCGGGACGCTGCCGGTGCATTTCGGCGGCCGCTGCGAAGACGCGTGGCGCGATGTACTGGATTTCCGAGCGGCGGCTGCCGGGCAGCAGCGCCACGACGGTTGCCCCTTCGTCGATTTGCAGCGTCGCGCGGGCAGCCGCCTTCGGTGGCTCGAACGGAATCACGCTGGCCAATGGATGGCCGACGTAGACGGCATTGATCTGGTGCCGGGCAAAGACTTCGGGCTCGAAAGGGAAGATGCAGAGCACCAGGTCAGCGGCGGTCCGGATCTTGTCGATTCGCTTGCCGCGCCAGGCCCAGATCGACGGACTGATGAAGTGCACGGTCTTGACGCCGGCGGCGCGCAGCTTCACCTCCAGATCGAGGTTGAAGTCGGGCGCGTCGACGCCGATGAAGCAATCCGGCTTGGCGAGCATCAACCGCTCCGTCAACCGGTTGCGGATGGCGACGATCTCCCGAAAGTGGCCGAGCACCTCGACGTAGCCGCGCACCGCCAGTTTGTCGTGCGGCCACCAGGCATCGAAGCCGTGCTCGGCCATGTTGGGGCCACCGATGCCCTCGGCGATCAGACCCGGCCAGCGCACCCGCAAACCCTCGAGGAGCAGGCCGGCCAGGACATCGCCCGAAGCTTCGCCCGCGACCATCGCGAAACGCGGCGATTCGGAATTCATCGGCGCGGCCAACCCCGTCAGCGGGCGATCCCTCGCGTCGAGACAGTGAGAAAGGCGACCATCAGAGCAATGTCGTCCGCGGATTGCGGCACGCCGGCGGCGAGCCCAGCGATCTGCGCTCTGGCCTCGTCGAGGGTGAGGTTGTCGCGGTAAAGCAGCCTGTGCATCTGCTTGACCACGCCGATTCGCTCGGCGCTGTAGCCACGCCGGCGCAGGCCCTCGGCGTTGAAGCCGCGAACGGCCAGCGGATTGCCGTCGACCATCATGTAGGGCGGCACGTCCTTCGAGACATGGCTCTGAAATCCGGTCATCGCGTGGGCGCCCATCTTGACGAACTGGTGCAAGCCGCTCTGCGCCCCGACGATGGCCCAGTCGCCCAGATGGACGTGTCCGGCAAGCCCCGCGTAGCCGGCGATGATCGTTTCGCTGCCGACCTGGCAGTCGTGCGCGATGTGCACGCTGTTCATGATCCAGTTGTCGTGGCCGATCCGTGTGGTGCCCGCGTCCTGCGCGGTGCCGACGTTGATCGAGCAGAACTCGCGAATCGTGTTGCGGTCGCCGATCTCGAGCGCCGTATCTTCGCCCGCGTATTTCTTGTCCTGGGGGACGCCGCCGATCGAATTGAATTGCCAAATCCGGTTGTCGCGGCCGAGTGTCGTGCGGCCCTCGACCACGCAGTGTGGCCCGACCACCGTTCCCTCGCCGATGCGAACCTTGGCGCGAACGATCGAGTAGGCGCCGATCGAGACCGTCGCGGCGAGCTCGGCGCCCGGCTCGACCAATGCGGTCGGGTGAACCTGGGCCACTGCCCTACCCGACCCGCTTGACGCTGCACATCAACTGAGCTTCGACAGCCAGCTCGCCGTCGACCGTCGCCCGGGCGCTGAACTTGAACACGCCCGACTTCATCCGGTCGAGAGTGACGTCGAGGATCAGCTGATCGCCAGGCTCGACCGGGCGCTTGAACCGGGCGGCGTCGATGCCGGCGAAGTAATAGATCTGCTTGTCGTCCGGCGACGCGGACATCGCGTCGAACGACAGCAGTGCTGCCGCCTGGGCCAGCGCTTCCAGCATCATGACGCCCGGCATGACCGGCCGGCGCGGGAAGTGACCAGGGAAATACGGCTCGTTGGCGGTGACGTTCTTCAGTGCCTTGATGCGCTTGCCGTGCTCGAGCTCGAGGACCCGGTCGACCATCAGGAACGGATAGCGATGCGGCAGCTGCTTCAGGATCTGGTGGATGTCGAGCGTGTTCATGGGATCTTCTTTTCGAGCGCTCGCAGCCGATCGCGCAAGGCATGCAGGTTGCGCAGCACGGCCGCGTTCTTCTGCCACGAGGCATTGTCGTCGAACGGGTACGAGCCGCTGTAGACGCCGGGCCTGGCGATCGACCGCGAGACCTGCGTCGCGCCGGTGACGACGACGCGGTCGGCGAT
>JALYXU010000234.1 GCA_030946925.1 Pseudomonadota bacterium | reverse complement strand
CGGATCTCGCTGCCTGCCGCGGCGAGGGCGCGCACGTCGTTCGTATCCAAGGTGCTCAGGCGATCGGCGATCCGCCGGGCCAGGCCGCCTTCGGCCAGAAACAAGCGGAACGCATGCGCGGTCGTCGCGAACCCGCCCGGCACGCGCATGCCGGTTTCGCTCAGCTGGCTGATCATTTCGCCGAGGGAAGCGTTCTTGCCGCCGACCGCCTCGACGTCGGTCATTCTCAGATGTTCGAATCGGGCGACGAGGGCGGTCGCCAGGTAGGTGGATGACATGGGAAGGCTCCGAGGCGATGAAAAACCGGTGCTTCCCGACCCGTGATCGGCGGCGATCCGGTGTTCCGTCGCGACGCGCCGCCGACGTTCAGCGTTTCGCCCAGGCGGGCCTGGCTGCAAACGGGCGACGGACTGATGGCGACTTGCATGAACGCGGATGGCGGCAGGGGCAGAAACAGGCCGCCGATTCTACGGTCGGGGTCTCGTTCCAGCTGTCAGCAGCGACGCCGATGCGGTGTCATCATCGCCGGCATGAGCGACAACGCGCAGCTGGCGACGGCACCGGCAACGCCGGTTCCAGCCGCGGGGCCGGGACCCAGGCACACCGTCTACTTCGTCTCCGACGGCACCGGCATCACCGCCGAGACCTTCGGCAATTCCATCCTCTCGCAGTTCGCGATCAAGCCGCGTCACGTCCGGCGGCCGTTCATCGATTCGATCGACAAGGCGCATCAAGTCGTGCGCGAAATCAATCACAGCACCGAAGTCGAGGGCCGCCGGCCGATCGTCTTCGTTACCCTGGTCAACGCCGAGATCCTGGCCGTCGTGAAGGAGCGGTCGCACGGGCTGGTGATGGACATGTTCAACACCTTCATCGAGCCGCTGGAGGCCGAGTTCGGCATCACCTCGAACCATCGGATCGGCAGGTTCGTCGACGTCTCGGACAGCCAGGAATACACCGATCGAATCGAGTCGATCAATTTCGCGCTGGCCCACGACGACGGCCAGTCGACGCGGAGCCTGGCCGAGGCAGACGTGATCCTGGTCGGAGTCAGCCGCAGCGGCAAGACGCCGACCTCGCTCTATCTGGCGATGCAGCACGGCATCAAGGCAGCCAACTATCCGCTGATCCCGGAGGACTTCGAACGCGGCAGGATCCCCGCATCGCTGGCACCGTTCAAGGTGAAATGCTTCGGCCTGACGATCGATCCCGCGCGGCTGGCGCGGATCCGCAATGAGCGCAGGCCTGCGAGCAAATACGCGTCGCTCGACAATTGCCGCTGGGAAGTCAAGGAGGCCGAAACGATGATGAAGAAGGAAGGGATCGCGTGGCTGTCGTCGACGCACAAGTCGATCGAAGAGATTGCCACGACGATCCTGCGCGACCTGCGCCCGGACCGTTTGATGTACTGATCGATCGGCTGAAGGAATGCCCGCCCCGACTCGAGGACTGACCATGTTTCGTCGACTGCTACCTTCCGCCTTCCTGCTCGTTGCGTTCAGCGCCCTGGCCGGCGCTGCCGCGGCCCAGACGCCCTACCCGGACCACGCCGTGACGATGCTGGTCCCCTTCCCCCCCGGTGGCGTCGCCGACACCGTGGCCCGGCCGGTTGCCGAAGCCCTGGCGCGCGAGCTCGGCCAGCCGGTCATCGTCGAGAACCGGGCCGGCGCCGGTGGCGCGCTCGGCATCGGCGTCGCGGCGCGCGCCCCGGCGGATGGCTACACCGTGCTGCTCAGCCTGTCGTCGATCTCGATCCTGCCGGAGGCCGATGCGATCCTGAACCGCAAGCCGGCCTTCCACCTGAGCGACTTCAAGCCGATCGCCCGCTTCACCGCCGATCCCACGGTGCTCGTGGTTCGCGCCGATTCACCGTGGCGCACGCTCGGCGAATTCATTGCCGATGCCAAGCGCAAGCCTGGGGCCTACAACTACGGCAGCTCGGGCAACTACGGAACGATGCATGTGCCGATGGAGATGCTCAAGTCGGCGGCCGGCTTTCGCATGACGCACATCCCATATACCGGCGCCGGGCCGGCAATCACGGCGCTGCTGGCCGGTCAGATCGACGCCCTGGCCAGCGGCCCGTCGACCGTGGTGCAACAGATCCAGGCCGGCCGGCTGCGCCCGCTCGCACACTGGGGCGATGCGCCGCTGGCGGCCTTGCCGGGCGTGCCGAGCCTGACGCAGGCCGGCTACCCGGTGCGCTTCGCACAATGGTCCGGACTCTTCGTTGCGGCGAAGACGCCCGAGCCGATCGTCCAGCGCCTTCGTGTCGCGGCGGCCAAGGCCGCGGCCGATCCGGTCGTCCGCCAGGTGGTGGCCAAGGCCGGCAGTCCGATCGAGTATCTCGATGCTCCGGCGTTCCAGACCTACTGGGACGCAGATGCGAAGACGATGACGCAGGCGGTGCGCAAGATCGGCAGGCTCGAGTAGGCGGCGATGCTGCGGTCCCGTTTGTCTCAGGACAACCGGCGCATCGATTCGTATAGGCAGACGGCAGCGGCTGCCGCGACGTTGAGCGACTCCCCGCCGCCCGGCTGGGGAATCCGGGCCTGGGCTTGGCAACGGTCGAGCAGCGCCGTCGCGACGCCCTCGCCTTCGTTGCCGAAGACCCAGGCGCACGGCCACTCGAGCGCCAGATCGGGCAACGCGGCCGACGCGTGCGAGCTCGTCGTCAGCAGCGGAATCGCCAGCCGCTCCAGGTCGACCGCCTCGGCGCCCTCGACCAGGCGAAGACCGAAATGCGCGCCCATCCCGGCGCGCAGGACCTTGCCCGACCACAACGCAGCGGTGCCACGAATGGCGATGATCTGGCTGAAGCCGAACGCCGAGGCGCTGCGAAGGATCGAGCCGACGTTGCCCGGATCCTGAACGCGATCGAGAACGACGGTCGGCATGGCCGCCGCGATCTCCGGCGTGGCCGGCAGGTCGATGACGAAGGCGATCGGCACCGGCGTGGCGAGCATCCCGAGGTCGGCCATGGCCGCTTCCGCGACGACCGCGATCGCCAGCGCGGTATTTGCCAACTGCGCCAGCTCGCCCGACCGCCAGGCCGGCTCCGACACCAGCGCGTGCTGCGCCGGCCCGGCACCGTGGCCGGCCCATGCTTCGCACAGGTTCTTGCCTTCGAGCAGCGCCTGGCCGTCCTGGCGATATCCGGTGGGTCGCCTGGCGAGCTTGCGCAGGCGAGCCAGCAGCGCGTTGTCACGCGAGCTGATGTGCGTGATCTTCAACGCGAAGCCCCGGCGGGATCAAAACAATCGATCGAGCGCGTCGCGAACCGGCGCAAAGCTGCGTCGATGGTGCAGGCAGGCGCCGTGCTTGCGCAGCGCTGCCAGGTGCTCGGGTGTCGAATAGCCCTTGTGGCCGTCGAAGCCGTATTGGGGATGCTCGTCGTGCAGCGCCTTCAGCAGGCGATCGCGGTGAACCTTGGCGATGATCGACGCCGCCGAGATCGCGCGCACCTTGGCGTCGCCGCCCACGACGGTGCGCACCGCCATCGTCAGCTCCGGCCGCTGGTTGCCGTCGACCAGGACGATGCACGGCTGCTGGCCGAGGCCTTCGACGGCCCGGCGCATCGCCAGCAGCGCGGCGCGCAGGATGTTGATGCGGTCGATCTCCTCGACGCTGGCTTCGGCGATGAAGAAGCAGACCGCCTTGCGGCGAATCTCGACGTCGAGGCGTTCGCGCTCTTCGGCCTGAAGCAGCTTGGAATCGTTGAGGCCGCGGATGGTCCGCTTGTCGTCGAGGATGACGGCGGCGGCGACCACCGGGCCGGCCAGCGGGCCACGGCCGACCTCGTCGACGCCGGCCATCAGGCCAGTCACGTCGACGAGCAGACGGAGCTTGTCGGCGCGGAGAAAAGTCTTGGCGTGCATGGGTCTT
>JALYXU010000217.1 GCA_030946925.1 Pseudomonadota bacterium | reverse complement strand
GCCGCTGCCAGACCAGCATCGCCAGAACGAGCCGGGCTTTTTCTCCGCCTGAGAGCGTGCCGACCGGCTGCGCCGCCATCTCGCCGGTGAAACGAAACGAGCCGAGAAAATCGCGCAGCTCCTGCTCGCGCCCGGCCGGGCCGACGTCGCGGGCCAGCCGCACCATGTGCATCAACGGCCCGTCGACGAGCGAGAGCACATCGAGCTCCTGCTGCGCGAAGTAGCCGATCTTCAAGCCCTTGCCGGCGACGATTTCGCCGGCGAGCGGCACCAGGTCGCCGGCGATCGTCTTCACGAGGGTCGACTTGCCCTGGCCATTGGCGCCGAGGATGCCGATGCGCTGGCCGGCCAGGACCGAGCGATCGATGCCGTCGACGATGCGCTTCGGAACCGCGCCCGGCGACGCCGAAGCGGGCGGCGGACGCGAGGTGCCGCTGCCGCTCGGCAGCTCGTCGTCGACCATCACCGAGGCGGCCGGATAGCCGCAGGCCACGTTCGCGAACGCGAGCATCGGATTCGGCAGGCTGAGCGGCTCGCGGAATTCGAACTGGAAATCGGCGCTCGTCAGCACCGGTGCCAGCTTTTCCATCCGCGCCAGCGCCTTGACCCGGCTCTGCGCCTGCTTCGCCTTGCTCGCCTTGGCCTTGAAGCGATCGATGAATTTCTGCAGATGCGCCATCCGCTCGCGTTGCTTCTCGTAGCTGGCGCTGGCCTGGCTGAGCCGGATCGAGCGCATCTCTTCGAAGGCGGTGTAGTTGCCGGTGTAGCGGACCAGCTTGGCCTCATCGAGATGGAGCGTGACGTTGCTGACGGCATCGAGGAACTCGCGGTCGTGGCTGATCACGATCATGGTTCCCGAGTAGCGCTTCAGCCAGGCCTCGAGCCAGACCAGCGCGTCGAGGTCGAGGTGGTTGGTCGGCTCGTCGAGCAGCATCAGATCGGCCGGACACATCAGGGCCCGCGCCAGCTGCAGACGCATCCGCCAGCCGCCGGAAAAGCTGTTGACCGGCGCGTCGAGCTCGGCCGACTTGAAGCCCAGACCCATCAGCATCGCCTGGGCCCGCGGCGCGGCGTCGAAGCCGCCGGCGTCGCTGATGTCGTGGTGCGCCTCGGCCATGGCGTGGCCGTCGCCGCTCGCTTCGGCGCGAACCAGCGCTGCGTTGGCTTCGGCGAGCCGGCTGTCGCCGGAAAGCACGAAATCGGTCGCGCCTGCGTCGGTCTCCGGCATGTCCTGCGCGACTTCGGCGAGACGCCAGCGCGGTGGCAGCGCGAGGTCGCCGGCATCGGCGGACAGGCGCCCCGCGAGCAGCGAGAACAGCGACGACTTTCCGGCGCCGTTGCGGCCGACCAGGCCGACCTTCTCGCCAGGGTTGATGGTGACGCTGGTGCGGTCGAGGATGAGCTTGACGCCGCGGCGGAGCGACAGTTGAGTGATAACGAGCATGGGCGATTTTCGCTGAAGCGGCCAGCCGTCACGGCCTCAGGGCGCGCCCTTCGATCAGGACCACGCTGTCGTCGCCGCCGCTGGTCTCCAGCCAGGCGCATTCGAGGCGCGGGAAGGCAGTCTCGAAGCCGCTGCGCTCATGGCCGACCTCGAGCACGAGGACGCCGTCGGCGGCGAGGTGGGCCGGTGCCTCGGCCACGATGCGTCGGATCAGGTCCATGCCGTCCCTGCCGCCGGCCAGGGCCAGCGCCGGCTCGGCCCGGTACTCGGCGGGCAGCGCCGCCATGCTGGCGTCGGTCACGTAGGGGGGATTGCAAAGGATCAGGTCGTAGGGCCTGCGCAAAGCCGAGAACAGGTCGGACTCGATCACGGCGATGCGCGAGCCGAGTCGGTGTCGAGCGACGTTGATGCGGGCGAGCTCGAGTGCGGCGGCGCTGATGTCGGACGCATCGACGACGATTTCCGGATACGCCAGCGCCGCGATCACCGCCAGGCTGCCGTTGCCGGTGCAGAGATCGAGCACGCGGTGGGTGCGGTCGGAGAGCCACGCATCGAGCGTGCCCGACTCTTCGGCGTCGACGAGCAGCTCGGCGATGTACGAACGCGGCACCAGCGCGCGCGCATCCGCCGTGAAGGGCACGTTCTGCAGCCATGCTTCGCCGGTGAGATAAGCGGCGGGCTGGCGGGTGTCGATGCGGCGGCCGACCAGCGCTTCGGCCTTGCTCAGGTCCTCGGCCGCAAGCTCGCGTCGACCTTGCGTTTCCAGCGCGTCCAGAGGCAGGCCGAGTGCCCACGTCACGAGCCAGGCAGCTTCGTCGAAGGCGTTGCCGGTGCCGTGGCCGAACGACACGCCGGTATCCTTCAAGCGCATGCTCTGCGCCTGGACCAGCTCGACCAGCGTCATCGGCCGCCGACCCGCCCCGAGGTCGATGCCGCCAAAGTGGCGATCTGCGCGCGAGGCGAGGGTCGCAGAGCCGTCATGCGAGCAGCCGTTCCAGGACGCCGCGATAGACGTTCTTCAGCGTGTCGAAGCTGGCGATCTCGATGCACTCGTCGATCTTGTGGATGCTGGCGTTGACCGGCCCGAACTCGATGACCTCGGCGCAGATGCGCTTGATGAAGCGGCCGTCCGATGTGCCGCCGGTGGTCGAGAGCGCGCAGTCGACGCCGGTGTGCTGGCGGATCGACGCCGC
>JALYXU010000149.1 GCA_030946925.1 Pseudomonadota bacterium | reverse complement strand
CGCATCGCGCCGATCTTCAGGGTCTGCGTCGCCGCGCCGGTCAGCTCGAAGGTGTCGGCGGGCTTGAGCGTCAGCCGCACCGGCGCATCGTTGCCGGTGCCGACGACGTTGTTGGCGACGCCGACCGAGATGTCGAAGACGTCGCCGGGCGTGACCATCAACGGCAGGTTCGGCGAGATGACGAAGTCGCCACGAACCAGCGCATTGGTCTGGGCCACGCCGACCGCGGCGTCGTTCACGGCCACCGCCATCACCCGCAGCGTGCCGTTGAAATGGTCCGGCACGGTGTAGCTGAACTCCTTGTCGCCGCTGACCTCGACGATCCCCGACCAGTAGACGGCCGGCGCTTCGCCTTTGCGCTTGAACGGATTGAGGAAGCGCGCGTTGGCGCCGGCCTCGTCGCCGCCGGGCGCCGATGCCGCCATCAGACGCTTGAACTCCGGCAGGATCAGGTCGAGGATCTGCGAGCTGCGCACTTCGAGCGCGCGCTTCTCGAAAAAGAAGCCGAGCGGATTCGGCGACTGGTAGCGCGCCACCTGCAGGATGCCTTCGTCGATCGCGAAGACGACGGCGCGCGTCGGCCGCTCCGCGGCGAGCCGGATCTTCAGGACCTGGCCCGGCTTGGTCAGCTCGGGAACCGTCAGCCTCAAGGTGTTGGTGCGCTTGGCCAGGCTGGTCGCGAACGGCGCGACCCCGAAGCTGAGCGGGCTCATGAAGATCTCGTGCGAGCCCGGGTCGCGGATGAACTGCACGTTGACGTAGCCGTTGCCCTCGAAATCCTTCGGCAACCGGATCTTCTGCACCGAAGCGGTCGTCGTCGTCTTGAACCAGGTCTGCGCGAAGACCTTGTCGCGCTCGATCGTGATCAGCCCGGCGCCGATGTAGGGGGCGCGGATGCTGACCTCGATCTCGTCGCCGGCCGCGTAGTCCTTCTTGTTCAGCGTCAGCTGCAGCTCGGCATTGCGCTCCAGCGAACGCGTCACGTTGCCCTGGCCGGCGACGCTGTAGTCGATGCGGTTGAGCTCGATTCCGCCCGCATCGCGAACCACGTAGCTGTAGTTGCCGGCGTTCCTGGTGTCGAGCGCGAGGCTGAAGCCGTTCGCCTCGATCGCCAGCGGCTTCTCGCTGAGCAGCGCCTCCTTCTTCCGCGATTCGTAGCGGTAGGTGTCGTTGGCCTGGCGCATCAGCACCGAGACGACCTTCCGTTCCACCAGCTGCAGCGTCAGCGCGTCGGTGGCGCGACGCCTGGCCTGCGGGTCGATCGTGATGATCTGGCTGATGCGGCTCGAGCCGCGCGAGACAAAGCCGAGGTCGCCGTCGTTCTTGACGCCGACGAGGAAGGGCAGCTCCGACACCAGCACGCTCGCCTCGGCGGCAACGCTGCGCCCGCCCTCGGGCTCGAACACCTTGCCGAGCAGGCTGAGGCGGTAGGTGGCACGCGCATAGCGGGCCAGGTTCAGGTCGAAGTCGGCATTGCCGGCAGCGTCGGTCTTGCCTTCGGGCAGCGCATCCGAAAAGCCTTCCTTGGCGCGCTGCGGATCGTAGAAGCTGTAGTCGGCGAAGGAACGGAAGGCGGGATAGGCCGGGCTCAACGTCATCGCCACCTCGACACGCCGGTTCTCGGCCGGGGTGCCGAACAGGTTCTGGGCATTGATGTGGCCCTTCAGCTCCTTCGGCGTGACCCAGCCTTCGCTGAGCGCGGCTGCCGGCGCGCCGCCGGCGGTCAGCAGTTGCGCCGCGACCTTCATGCGGTCGGGCAGGAACTCCTGCACCTTCACCGTCGTGCTGCCGATCTGGCGCAGCACGTTGCCGTCCTTGAGGATGTTCAGGTTGACCGTGTAGTTGCCGGTCGGCGAGCTCGGCTGCGTGGTGTGCGCGAGCTCGACAAAGCCGCCGCCACCGAGGCGGATGCGCTCCTTTCGCACGGTCAGGCCGCGGGCGTCGAGCACCTCGGCTTCGAGCGGGACGCCGGCCAGCGTCTTCGCCCAGTCGGCCGCCTTGACGATCATGCCGATGTGCATCGTCTCGCCCGGGCGATAGATGCCGCGGTCGGAGAACAGGTACGCATTGAGCTGCTCCTGCGAGCGCGCGCTCTGCACGCCGCCGACGTCGAAGCGCGAGAAGTCGAGCTGCCGGTCCTTGCGGTTCAACGGCATGAAGCTCATGTCGCCCGCCTTCTTGGCGATCAGCAGCAGCGGCGCGCGCTCGCGCACCATGCCGTCGAGCTTGTCGAAGTGGACGCGGCCGGCAGCATCAGTCGCTTGCGTGAACAGCGCGCTGCCGTTCTTCGCGATCACCTCGACGGTGACGCCGGGCACGGGTTCACCGCTGAAGATCGATTGCACGAAGACGTCGCGCGAGCCGTCGGTCGACTGCTTGATCAGCAGGCCCAGGTCGGTGACCAGGACCAGCCGGCGATCCTCATGCGCAGCGGGGTCGGCGTGCTCGCCTTCCTGACCCGCCTCGGCCTCGTTGTTCTCCGGCTCGGGCTCCGCCTCGTGCGGCGCATTCGGGTCTGCGGCGGCCGCCTTGACATCGGTCTTCGGGTCATAGCCTTGCACCTTCAGCAGGAACAGGCCGCGCCGGGTCGCGCCGTCCCTGGCCAGGTACTCGGCCAGGTCGATCGACTCGTAGTGCGGCTTGCCCGGCTGCATCGCCGGGAGCGGCACCTTGCGCTCGAAGCGATCGGCGATGTTGTCGGCGGTGAGCGTGCCGATGAAGTCCGGCTTGGCGAAGCTTCCGTTGGTCTGCGAGACCAGGTGCTGCAGCTGCGACGGCTGGATCCGCGCCAGCTCGACCCGGATCCCGGGCAGGTCGCGGACCAGCACCGCCACCTTCTTCTCGCCGCTCATCGGCAGCAGCGCACCGTCGCTGAGGATGCGCAGCTCGCTCGGGTAGGGCGGGGCGGTGGCGATGCCCTGCGCGAGGCCGCGCATCAGGTAGCCGCCGAAGCTTTTCGTCTTTGGATCGACCTGAACATAGACGCTGCGGCCGACGTCGGTGTGCAGCTTGAACGAGTGCGTCTGGGTCCGTTCCTGCTCCGACGGGATCGGCGTCAGCTCGAGCCGGGTGGCGAGCTTCAGCACCGCGGCAGTGACCTCGCGCGTGTCCGACCAGGCGTAGGGTTCCTCGGTCTGGTCTGCCTTCTTCACCGCCGGGTTCTGCAGAGGCAGCACCCAGGCCGTGATGTTCCTGGCGACCTCGCGCTCGTGCACGAGCTGCGATGTGTTGAGCACCAGCACCTGCTCGGGCTCGTAGCGTTCGTTGACGGCGACGATCACGGCGATGCTGTCGACGGCGAGGCTGTAGAGGCCGGGGATCTGCACCGAACGGCTCAGCCCGACGTTGCTCGGCACGCCGCCGGCCTTGGCGCTGGCGCCCTTGTCGAGCGTGAACGCAAGAGCCGTCGACTCCTTGGGGATCGGCAGCAACGCCGAATGGACATATGCCTTCAGACCGCGCTTGTCGTAGGTCACGGTAAAGGGAGTCGTGTCTCGGCCGACGCCGAGCACGCCTTCAGCCTGACCGCGCAAGCGCAGCTCGATGCGCTTTTCGAGCTCGACCGTGTTGACGGGATGGCTGAAGTCGATCTCGATCTCGACCTTCTTGACGCTCGGATTCACCGGGTCCTGGTAGAACTCGGCCCTCGCCAGCGTCGGCACGAATGCAGCGCTGCTGAAGGCGAGGTCGTAGGCATTGAGCCGGACCTGCGGCGCGATGGCGCTCCGGTCGAGCGTGACCTTGTAGTCGGTGCCGACCGGCCATTCCGTTTTCGGCTTGAACACGAGCTCCTTGTCGGTCGCCCAGCGCCATGTCCCTTCGACCGGGGGCGAAACGGCGATGCCTGCAGCCAGCTCCTTGCCGACCAGCGCCAGCGGCGCGACCGAGTTCGAAAAGCTGACCGTCACGGGCTGCGGTGCGCCGTCGTTCGCGAAATCGGTCAGGGCCGGCCCATTCACCTTGAAGCTGACCTCGACCGGCTTCGGTTGCGCCTGCCACCAGGCATAGCCGAACCAGGCGCCAGCCAGCGATGCCGCGAGCACCAGTGCAGCGGCCAGGCTGAGCCGCGGC